>NZ_JAUSVX010000001.1:346333-692666 GCF_030814995.1 Labrys wisconsinensis
GCCGGGGCCGATCGGCCGGCCGCTGCGCCGGGCATATTTGCGGGCCAGCGCCTCGATCACGCCGGCATCGCCGCGCCCGCCGCTATACTTGGTGCGGCGCCGATGGAGCCCGTCGATGGCGGCGTCGATCACCGCCTGCGGCGGCGGCGTGTCGGGCTCGCCGATGGTCAGCTCGATGATGCTCTGGCCGGCGCCGGCGCGGCGGCGCGCCTCGTGGTGCAGTGCCCATTTGTCGGCGCCGAGCCCGGCCAGGCGGCTGGTGACGGATGCGAAGCGCAAGATCTGCCCCGATGCGGTTGAAGCCCAAGCAGCTGCTCAGACTGCCAAATGTGAGCAGGTGCTGCGATACCATGGCGGCCGGGGCGGCGTAACCCCCGGGGGCTCAGGCCGTCTTCGCCCGCGCCGCCTTGGCCAGCTCCACCAGCACGGCGCGCAGCTCGCCGGGACCGGCGACGGGCCGGGGGAAGAGGAGCCGCGCCGTCTGGTCGCCCAGCGCGAGGTCGCAGCCCTCCGGATCGAGGCCGGTGAGGCGCCAGGGCCCGTCCGGCCGGCCGAGCAGCGCGGTGGCGTAGAGCCGCACGGCATCGGCATGGTCCTCGTTCATGTGCGCGACCGCCCCCGCCTCGCCCGCGGCCAGGGCCTGCGCCCCGGCGAGGTCGAGGACCAGCTCCTCGCGCGACAGGCGCGCCGCCCGGGCGAAGCCGCCATTGAGGTGCCCGCCCTCGACCGCGATGCGGAACACCGCGAAATCGGGGAAATCGGCATAGAGCGCCGATTTGGGATGACGGGCGAGGAACCGGGCGCGATCGCCGGCGTCCTCGCTCCGGGCGGCGCGGCCGATGACGGTCAGCCGGGCATGGGCCAGCGGATCGCCCTTGCCGCCTTCGGCCAGGAGCAGCGAGACGCGCGCGTCCGCCGCGATGTTGCTGGTATGGGCCGACAGGCCGGAGAGCAGCAGGAGCGGGGTGCCGTCCACGGCGGTGGCGACGCTGACCAGGCTGGCGAAGGGATGGCCGCTGCCGGCCGCGAGCGTCGCCAGCGCGCCGGCCCGCACCGTGCGCAGCAGCATGCGCGCCTCGGGGACCGGATCGAAGTCGGCCGGCTGAGTCGCCAAGGGCTCCTGGCCGGGCTGGCGGACGGTGTCGGGCTGGTCCATGGGGCATCCGAAATTGGAAGAAGGCAACGAATCTGGTCTGAGGCGTGCATAATATGATAGGAGATGTCACATTTCTGCCGGTTTGAGCGTAGACTTGGCACGCCGACCGCGCGTTTCAGCGCTCCAGAACATGCGAGATCGCCATGCCGACCATCGCCCTCGTCGACGACGACCGCAACATCCTCACTTCCGTTTCGATCGCTCTCGAAGCGGAAGGCTACCGGATCCAGACCTACAATGACGGTGTCGCCGCCCTGGAAGGGCTGAAGACCAGCCCGCCGGACCTTGCCATCTTCGACATCAAGATGCCGCGCATGGACGGCATGGAGCTCCTGCGCCGTCTCCGGCAGAAGTCGGAGCTGCCCGTCATCTTCCTCACCTCCAAGGACGAGGAGATCGACGAGCTCTTCGGCCTGAAGATGGGCGCGGACGACTTCATCCGCAAACCCTTCTCCCAGCGCCTGCTGGTCGAGCGCGTCAAGGCGGTGCTGCGCCGGGCCCAGCCCAAGGACGCGGCCGCGGCCAAGGGCTCGGACGCCAAGATCCTCGACCGCGGCCTCTTGCGCATGGACCCGGAGCGCCACACCTGCACCTGGAAGGGCGAGCAGGTGGTGCTCACCGTCACCGAGTTCCTGATCCTGCACGCGCTGGCGCAGCGCCCGGGCGTGGTGAAGAGCCGCAACGCCCTGATGGATGCGGCCTATGACGACCAGGTCTATGTCGACGACCGCACCATCGACAGCCACATCAAGCGCCTGCGCAAGAAGTTCAAGCAGGCGGACGACGAATTCGAGATGATCGAAACGCTCTATGGCGTTGGATACCGTTTCAAGGAGGCATGAGCCCGACGGCATGACCGCAGAGGTCGACCAGGCCCCGCCGTCCGAGAACGAAGCGACCCCGTCGCTCCGTCAGCAGCTGTGGTCTGCCGCGCGCGCCACCGGCATCCAGCCCTTCTCCAGCCTGACGCGGCGCATCGTCATCCTCAACCTCGCCGGCCTGGTCGCCCTGGTCGGCGGCATCCTCTACCTCAACCAGTTCCGCGAGGGCCTGATCGACGCCCGGGTCCAGGCGCTGCTGACCCAGGGCGAGATCATGGCGAGCGCGGTCGCCGCCTCGGCGACGGTGGAGACCGGTGCGATCCGCATCGATCCGGAGAAGCTGCTGGAGCAGCAGGCGGCGCAGGACGACAGCGCCCCGTCCGACGATTCGATGCAGGCGCTCGAGTTCCCGATCAATCCGGAGAAGGTCGCGCCGCTGCTCCGGCGCCTGATCTCGCCGACCAAGCTGCGCGCCCGGGTCTATGACCGCGACGGCAACATGGTGATCGATTCGCGGGCGCTGTTCCTCTACAGCGACATCGTCCGCTCCGACCTGCCGCCGCGCGAGGCCGAGCCCGACATCTTCCAGAAGATCTGGTCCTGGCTGCGCCAGACCTTCTTCCACGGCAGCCAGCCGGTCTACAAGGAGCTCGGCACGCGCAACGGCAAGGGCTATCCCGAGGTCGCCAGCGCCCTGACCGGCTCGCCCTCGACGCTGGTGCTGGTCAACGAGAAGGGCGAATCCATCGTCTCGGTGGCGGTGCCGATCCAGCGCTTCAAGGCCGTGCTCGGCGTGCTGCTGCTCTCCACCCGGCCCGGCGACGTCGACAAGATCGTCACGGCCGAGCGCCTCGGCATCCTGCGCGTCTTCGCCGTCGCCGCGGGCGTTACCATGATGCTGTCCTTCCTGCTCGCCGGCACCATCGCCGGGCCGGTGCGGCGCCTGGCCGAGGCCGCCGAGCGGGTGCGCCACGGCGTCAAGGCGCGCGAGGCGATCCCGGACTTCACCAGCCGGTCCGACGAGATCGGTCACCTCTCCGGCGCCCTGCGCGACATGACCAGCGCGCTGTTCACCCGCATCGAGGCGATCGAGAGCTTCGCCGCCGACGTGGCGCACGAGCTGAAGAACCCGCTGACCTCGCTGCGCTCGGCGGTCGAGACCCTGCCGCTGGCCAAGACGCCGGCCTCGCACCAGCGCCTGATCGACGTGATTCAGCACGACGTGCGCCGCCTCGACCGGCTGATCAGCGACATCTCCGACGCCTCGCGCCTCGATGCCGAGCTGCAGCGCGGGCAGGCCGAGCCGGTGGACGCGGCCAAGCTGGTGCGCGCCGTCATCGCCATCGCCAACGGCGTCGACCGCGGCGACGGCGTCACGGTGAAGCTGACGGTTCCGGCCGGCACCCCGGATGCCGCGCTGCTCGTCAACGGCTACGACTCGCGCCTGGGCCAGGTCGTCAACAACCTCATCGACAATGCCCGCTCCTTCTCGCCCAAGGGCGGCATCGTGCGCGTCATCCTCAAGCGCTACCGCAGCTTCGTCGAGATCCACGTGGTGGACGACGGGCCCGGCATTCCCGAGCATGCCCTCACCCGCATCTTCGAGCGCTTCTACACCGACAGGCCGGACGACCAGGGCTTCGGCCAGAATTCCGGCCTCGGCCTGTCGATCTCCAAGCAGATCGTCGAGGCGCACGGCGGCAAGCTCTGGGCCGAGAACCGGATGGACAGCGAAAAGCGCGTCCTGGGCGCCCGCTTCGTCGTGCGCCTGCCCGCCGCCGCGCCGTGAGCGGCCCCAGCATCCATGCCACCTGCCTCCTCGTCGGCGCCAAGGGCGTGCTGATTCGCGGCGCGCCGGGCGCCGGCAAGAGCCGCCTCGCCCTGGCCCTGATCGACGACGCCGCACGGCGCGGGCGCTTCGCCCGGCTGGTCGGCGACGATCGCGTCGTGCTGGAGGCAGCCGGCGGCCGGCTCGTCGCCCGTGCTCCCGCCGGCATTGCCGGCCTGATCGAGCGCCGGGGCCTCGGGATCGAGCGGGTGGCGTTCGAGCCGGCCGCCGTGCTGGCGCTGGTGGCCGACATCGTCGCGGACGACGCCCTCGAACGGCTGCCCGAGGAGGCCTCGCGGCGCACGGTCCTCGCCGGCATCGCCCTGGCGCGCCTCGCCGTGCCCGGCGACCCCGCCCGGGCGGTGCCCCTGGTCGAGGCGGCGCTGGCGGCCTTGCCGGAGCGCTGACCCGGCCGGCGTTTTTGTGACCAAACTGCGACAATCTGGTTCATCGGGAGGCTTGTTTTTGTGCACCGCAAGAATATGATCCCGGCCTCATTGCGCGGCCCGCCGATGCGCTTGAAGGGCGGGGTGGTCGCGTGTCGCGGAGGCACCGTTCCCATCTTGCCCATGCTTCGACGGTGCGTAAGCGGATGTTCGATATCGCGCAGCCCGGCGGTGTCGGTTCGGGCCATCGGCTTTGGACGGATCGGGCGATGATCGGCATCGTGCTCGTGACCCACGGTCGCCTCGCGACCGAATTCCGCGCCGCGCTCGAGCACGTCGTCGGCCCGCAGCAGCAGATCGAGGCCATCAATATCGGCCCGGAGGATGACGTCGAGCAGCGTCGGCGCGACATCATCCGCGCCGTCGGCGAGGTCGACAGCGGCCAGGGCGTCGTCCTGCTCACCGACATGTTCGGCGGCACGCCCTCCAACCTCGCCATCTCCGTGATGAGCGGCCCCTCGATCGAGGTGGTCGCCGGCGTCAACCTGCCCATGCTGGTGAAGCTCGCCAGGGTCCGCGGCGAGAAGTCGCTGGCGGACACGGTTGCCGTCGCGCAGGAGGCGGGCCGTAAATATATCAACATCGCCAGTCGCGTTTTGTCAGGTCAATGATGCGCAGTTTTGCTTCCCGAGCGGCGAATGCTACCTTCAGCAATCCGTGGGCGGAGTGTTGGGGGTCGAAACCGGCCCCGGCGCCTGAGCAGATGCGGGCCGAATTCGGCGGCGTGAGACAGATGGAATCGAGCAGCGTGGACGAACCTTGCAACGAGTCGGCGATGCCCGCCGCGGATGGTTCGATCGTCCGGGTCCTGCCGATCGTCAACAACAAGGGCCTGCACGCCCGGGCTTCGGCCAAGTTCGTGCAGACCAGCGAGCGCTTCAACGCCGAGGTCAAGGTCTCGCGCTGCGGCGAGACGGTGGGCGGCCTCTCCATCATGGGCCTGATGATGCTCGCCGCCGCGCGCGGCACCACCATCACCGTGGAAGTGCGCGGCCAAGAGGCCGCCGCCTGCATGGCGGCCATCGAAGCGCTGGTCGCCGACAAGTTCGGCGAAGAGGCCTGACGGCCCGCCCCGACGCCGGTCCCCGGCTCCCCTCCCAGATCCCCGTCACGCGAATCGCCGGCAAGGCCGGCGCGTCCCAGCGATCCCTCCGGGATGGCGGAACGCGCCTTCCTGCGCCCGCGGCGCGCCTCAGGTCGCGGTCCCCGCCGCCGGCTTGCGCGGCCGGGCGAGGCGCATGGCGATCACCCGCAGCACCACGTAGAACACCGGCGTCAGGAACAGGCCGAACACGGTGACGCCGCTCATGCCGAAGAACACCGCCGTGCCGAGCGCCTGGCGCATCTCGGCGCCGGGACCGACGGCGATGACCAGCGGCACCACGCCGAGGATGAAGGCGAAGGCGGTCATCAGGATCGGCCTGAGGCGCAGCCGGCAGGCCTCCACCACCGCCGCGACCGGATCCTTGTGGTCGCGCGCCTCCGCCTCGCGGGCGAACTCGACGATCAGGATGGCGTTCTTCGCCGCCAGGCCCACCAGCACGATCAGGCCGATCTGGGTCAGGATGTTGTTGTCCATGCCGCGCAGCATCACGCCGACGAGGGCCGAGAGCACCGCCATCGGCACGATCAGGATGATGGCGAGCGGCAGCGACCAGCTCTCGTACTGGGCGGCCAGCACCAGGAAGACGAACAGCACCGACAGGGCGAAGATGAAGATCGCCGTGTTGCCGGTCGAGCGCTCCTGGAAGGCGAGCTCGGTCCATTGGAAGGTCGCGCCCTGGGGCAGGGTCTCCTGCGCCAGCTGCTCCATGGTGGCGAGCGCCTCGCCCGTGGAGACGCCCGGTGCCGGATTCCCCTGCAGCGGCACGGATGTGTACATGTTGTAGCGCTGGATCAGGTCCGGCCCGGACACGTCGCGGATGTCGACCAGGGTGCCGAGCGGCACCAGGGCGCCGCTGGCCGAGCGCACACGGAGGCGGGCGATCTGCTCGGTGTCGGAGCGGAAGCGCGCCTCGGCCTGGGCCCTGACCTGGTAGACGCGGCCGAAGGCGTTGAAGTCGTTGACATAGGCGGTGCCGAGATTCTGCTGCAGCGTGTCGAAGATGTTGCTGATCGGCACGTTGAGCAGCTCGGCCTTCTGCCGGTCGATGGCCAGGAAGATCTGCGGCGCGCTGGCCGTGAAGGTGGTGAACACGCCGGCGAGCTTGGGATTGGCGCGGGCCTTGCCCATCAGCTCGTAGGTCGAGGCCAGGATGCGGCGCACGTCCGGCCCGATCCGCTCCTGCACCTGCATCTTGAAGCCGCCGCTGTTGCCGATGCCGCGGACCGGCGGCGGCGGGATGGCGATGATGAAGGCCTCCTCGATCGCCTGCATGCGGCCGAACAGGTCCTTGATGATCTTGTCGGCGGTCAGGCCCTCCTTCACCCGCTCGTCGAAGGGCTTGAACGGCACGAACACGGCCGCGGCATTGGAGGCGTTGGTGAAGGTCGCGCCGGAGAAGCCCGCGAAGGCGACGGAGTGCTCGATACCCGGCGTCTGCAGGGCGATCTCGGTGATGCGCTTGGTGACGGCGTCGGTGCGGGCGAGCGAGGCGCCGTCGGGCAGCTGGGCGACGATGATGGCATAACCCTGGTCGAGCTGCGGGATGAAGCCGCGCGGCACCGCCTGGGCGATCCACACCGTGCCGGCGAGCAGCCCGGCATAGATCGGCAGGGCGATCAGCTTGCGCCGGACGATGCCGCGCACCGCGCCGGCATAGCCGCTGGACATCCGGTCGAAGCCGCGGTTGAAGCCGCCCGCGAGCCGGTTGCCGATCCGCCCGACAATGGTCTTCGGCGTCCTGGCATGGTGCGGCTTCAGCAGAATCGCCGAGAGAGCCGGCGACAGCGTCAGCGACAGGAAGGCCGAGATGAAGGTCGAGACCGCGATGGTCAGGGCGAACTGGCGATAGAACTGGCCGGAGAGCCCGGGGATGAAGGCGGTGGGAATGAACACCGCGCCCAGAACCAGGGCGATGGCGATGACGGCCGTGCCGACCTCGTCCATGGTCTCGTGCGCCGCATCGCGCGGCGACATGCCCTCGCCGATGTTGCGCTCGATGTTCTCGACCACGACGATGGCGTCGTCGACGACGATGCCGATGGCCAGCACCATGCCGAAGAGGGTGAGGTTGTTCAGCGAGAAGCCGAAGGCGGCCATGATGGCGCAGGTGCCGATCAGCGACACGGGGATGGCGACGATCGGGATCAGGGCCGTGCGCCAGCTCTGCAGGAAGACCAGGATCACCAGCACCACCAGCACCACTGCCTCGCCCAGCGTGTGGTAGACGGCGTTGACCGACTCGGCGATGAACTGGGTCGGGTTGTAGACGATGTCGTAGGCGACGCCCGGCGGGAAGGACTTCTTCAGCTCCTCCATCGTCTTGATGATGTCGGCGGCGGCGTCCAGGGCGTTGGTGTTGGGCCGCTGGAAGATGGCGAGCGCCACGGCGGGCTTGCCGTCGAGATAGGAATTGGTGACGTAGTCCTGGGCGCCGAGCTCGACCCTGGCGACGTCCTGCAGGCGCACCAGGCGCCCGTCGGAGGTCGAGCGCACGATGATCCGGCGGAACTGCGTCGCGTCCTGGAAGCGGCCCTGCGTGTTGATGGTGATGCGGAAGGCGCTGTCGGCCGGGGTCGGCTCCTGGCCGAGGGCACCGGCCGAGACCTGGACGTTCTGCGCCCGGATGGCGGCGACCACGTCCGAGGAGGTCAGGCCGAAGGTGGCGAGCCTGTCGGGGTCGAGCCAGACGCGCAGGCTGTACTGGCGCTCGCCGAAGATGGTGAGGTCGCCGACGCCGTCGAGGCGCAGCAACTCGTCGCGCACATTGTTGCGGGCGTAGTTGGAGATGTAGAGCTGGTCGTAGCGGTTGTCCGGCGAGAACATGTGCACGACCATCATCAGGTCGGGCGAGCTCTTCAGCGTGGTGACGCCGAGGCTGCGCACGTCGTCCGGCAGGCGCGGCGTGGCGATGGCGACGCGGTTCTGCACCAGCACCTGCGCCTGGTCGAGGTCGGTGCCGAGCTTGAAGGTGATGGTCAGCGACAGGTTGCCGTCGCTGCTGGCATAGGAGGACATGTAGAGCATGTTCTCCACGCCGTTGATCTGCTCCTCCAGCGGCGTGGCGACGGTGGCGGCCACGGTCTCGGCATTGGCGCCGGGATAGGAGGCGCGGATGACGATGGTCGGCGGGGCGATCTCGGGATATTGCGCCACCGGCAGGCCGAGGAAGGCGATGGTGCCGACCAGCGAGATGACGATGGCCAGCACCACCGCGAAGATCGGCCGGTCGACGAAGAAGTGCGCGAACCGCATCTGCCCTGCCCCTACTGCTTGGCCACGACGTAGACGTCGGGCAGGGTGGTCGGCTTCGGCGTGATCTTGACGCCCGGCCGCACGCGCATCAGCCCGTTGACGACGATGGTCTCGTCGCCCTTGAGGCCCTCGCGGATGACGCGGTAGCCGTCGACGCGCGAGCCGACGCGCACCGGCTGCAGCGACACGGTGTTGTCGGGCCCGACGACATAGACCACCCGGCGGTCCTGGTCGGTCGACAGCGCCTCCTCCGGCACCAGCACGCCGCGATATTTGTCGGAGCCGAGGATGCGGATGCGCCCGAACAGGCCCGGCACCAGCTTGAGGTCCTTGTTGGGGAACTCCGCCCGGGCCCGGATCGTGCCGCTCGCCTGGTCGAGCCGGTTCTCGGTGAAGTCCATGTGCCCCTTGTGGGTGGGCTCGTCCTCGTCGGAGGTCGCCACCGACACCTCGTTGGGGTCGCCGCCGATCGACACCTTGAGCGAGCCGGTCGCCAGCTTCTCGTAGGCCAGGAAGGAGCGCTCGTCGACGTCGAAGTAGAACTGGATCGGATCCATCGACACGATGTTGGTGAGGATGGTGTCGTTGGCATTGACGAGGTTGCCGATCGACACCAGGCGGCGCGACAGGCGCCCGGAGATCGGCGCCTTGATCTCGGTGAACTGCATGTCGAGCTTGGCGCGGTTCAGCGTCGCCTGGGTGCGGTTCACGTCGGCGCGCGCCGTCGCCAAGGCCTGGGTGCGCTGGTCGTAGATCTGGCCGGAGATGTTGCCGGTCTTGCGCAGGTCCTCGGCGCGGGCGAGATCGCCGGTGGTGAAGTCGAGATTGGCCTTGGCCGATTCCAGGCTCGCCTGCGCCTCCTCCAGCGCCGCCTGGTAGGGGCGCTGGTCGATGGTGAACAGCGGGTCGCCGGCCTTGACGATGGCCCCGTCGGCGAAGGCGATCTTGTCGACATAGCCGGAGACGCGGGCGCGGATGTCGACCTGGTCGACCGCCTCGAAGCGGCCGATGAAGTCGTCATACTCGACGACGTCCTTCACCACGGGCTTGGCGACGGTGACGGTCGGCGCGGGCGGCTGCTGGGCCTGCGCGGCCGGCGCGAGGGCGAGGCCGAGGGCCAGCAGCGGGGCGAGGCGGAGGAGGCGCCGGCACGCGGGCCTGCGCTGGGACGTCGTGGCTTGGACCATGGGTGGCCTCGTTCGACCGGAGAGAAAGGACCTGAGGCGTCCGGCGCGCGGGCGCCGGCGAGAGTTTTCGACAATCGATGCCGCTCCGCGGCAGCCTGGTGTTGTGCTTCCGCCGCTCGGTTCCTGACCATTGTGCCGGAAGCACAACACAAGGCCTTGAACCAGCTGGGGTTCCGGGCTGACGGTTCGGGACGGACCGTCAGAGTCGGAACACTAGCAAAAATCCGTGCCGCCGCAACGGCAGGGGGCGAGCCCGGCCGCCGCCGCCTCCGGGGCCGGCGAAGCCGGTCGTGCCATGCCTGTCCTGCGCGCACGACCAGGGTCATCCGCCCGTCCTGCGACGCGGCGATGACGAGCCTGCCTATCGCCTGGCGCGGCCGGCGACTAGCCGGCAGGGTGCGAATAGTCTTATGCGTCCGGCTCATGAATGGCCGGACGGACGGCCGCTCGCAGGGCTCAGAGCACGGCGAACGGCGTCCCGGGCGATCCCGTGGCGCCGACGATCGGCGTCGGCGCGAAGACATAGGCGAAGGTGAAGCGTCGCTTCTCCGCCAGCGGGTCGAGGTTCATGCCTTCGTGCAGGTGGATCCCGTGCCGCATGATCAGGTGCTGGTGGCAGGGCAGCACCATCTCGGGATCGACGGGCGGCATGACGTCGACGGCGAAATTGTCCGCCCCGACCACGGAGGGCCGCAGCGCCGACAGGAACTCCGCCGCGGCCAGGCCCAGCCCCGGCGCGCCGTCGTACCAGGTCGCAGCCTCGGCGTGGAAGCGCGAGCCGTGCCCGGTGCGGATCAGCACGACGTCGCCGGGCTCCAGCCACGCCGCGGGGTCGAGGCCCTCGCGCTCCAGGCAGGCAAGGAGATGGTCCGGCGTGATCTCGAATCCCGGGTCGAGCGGGGCGCCGAACAGCCCCTGCACGTCGAGCAGCACGCCCCGGGTGAAGAAGATCGGCGCCTGCTCGATGCCGAGCCGCTTCAGGCCGTAGGGCGTCCAGATGTCGGCGAGGCGGTTGCCGTTGTAGAGCAGCGTCTGGCAATGGCCGCAGCCGCCGAACTGGTGCCCGACATGGCCGAGCCCGTCCATGTGGGTGCCGATCTGGCCGATCTCGGTGGCGATGAAGTCGTCGTTCCACACCGTCCGGCTGCGGCGCCCCTCGGGGCCGCCCGTCGGGCCGCCGGGCAGCTTCAGGCCGAAGGTCCGGCCGGGCGACAGCGGCATCGCCGTCGAATAGGGGAAGCCGAGGCTGACGGTCTCGCCGGTGCGGATCAGCCCGATCGCCGCCTTGACCTTGTCCGGCCCCTGCAGATTGCCGTTGCCGCGCTGGTCGCCGGCCCCCCAGGCCGAGGGAAACCAGGCTTCGCCCAAGGCGGGATTGGTGTCGTCGGACATGGCCGGACTCAGGTGGCGGAGGCGCCGCGGCGCGCCAGCGCCCGCCGGGCGACGATGGCCCGGGACAGGGCCTCGACGACGATCACAATGATCAGCAGCGCGCCGGTTGCAAGGCTCTGGGCCCAGAAAGGCGCACCCATGCCGCCGATGCCGCTGATCAGGAAGCGCAGGGCGAACAGCCCGCACAGGATGCCGGGGATGCTGCCACGCCCGCCCTGCAGGGCGACGCCGCCGATCAGGCAGGCGGCGACGGCCTCCAGCAGCACCGCCTCGAAGCCGAGCGGGCTGGCGCTGCCGGAGCGCAACGACAGGAGGGCGCCGCCCAGCCCGGCCAGGCCGGCGGACAGGGCGAAGGCGAGCACGATCGGCCGGCGGATCGACACGCCGGCGGCGCGCGCCTCGGCCCGCCCGCCGCCGATCGCATAGAGCTCGCGGCCCCACAGCGTCCGGTTGGCGAACAGCCCGACGGCCAGCGCCGCGGCGAGCAGCGTCAGGCTGAGCGGCGAGAAGACCAGGAAGCGGGCGGCGAAGCCGTCCGTCATCGCCAGCCGGTCGAACGGGATCAGCACGGTCGTCTCGCCCGAGGCGATCAGGGTGATGCCGCGCAGGCCGATCAGCGTGCCGATGGTGAAGATCATCGAGTTGATGCGCAGCCAGGCGATCGCCAGCCCCTGCAGCGCGCCGAGGCCGGCGGCGAAGGCGGCCACGGCCAGGATCGCCGGCATCGGGCCGGCCGACGGCGCGAGCTTGACCGCGATGACGCCGCACAGCGCCGCCATCGAGCCGACCGACAGGTCCATCTCGCCGGCGATCATCGTCAGCCCGACGCCGAGGGCGATCAGCCCGGTGAGCACGGCGCCATCGAGCAGCGCCGCGCCGCCCTTGAGCGAGGTGTAGGTCGGCAGCATCGCGGCGAAGATCGCGTAGACCGCGACCATCAGCGCGGCGCGGGCCAGGAGGTCGCGGGCCTGGGGCGAGGCCATCATCGCGCCCTCCCCTGCAGGAGATGGAAGGCGCAGGTCGCCACGACGACCAGCCCGCCGACGATCGTCATCCGGACACCGGCGCTGAGGCCGTTGAGCAGCATGAAGTTCTGCAGGAGCGCGATCAGGACGGCGCCGAAGGCCGCCTGCAGCGGCGAGCCCTGCCCGCCCCGGAGCGCGATGCCGCCGACGAGGACGGCGGCGATATAGTCGAAATCGGTGCCGGTGAAGAGATCGGCCTTGGCCTGCGCGAACTGCGCGACGGTGAAGATCGCGACGATGGCGCTCCCGAGGCAGAGCAGGGTCATGGCCGCGACGGTGGCGGCGCCGACGCTGAGCCCGCTGGCGATCGCCGCCGCCCGGTTGGCGCCGGAGAGCACCAGGAGCCGGCCGATGCGGGCCCTGCGGATCAGGAACCAGCCGCAGAGCGCGATCGCCGCGAAGGCCCAGCTCTGGGTCGGGATGCCGAGCGGGCGGGCCGTGCCGAACCAGCTCGCCGCCGCGCTGTCGATCCGCACGATGCCGTTGCCGCTGACCAGCGAGGCGAGGCCGCGGAAGACGGCGCCGAAGGCGAGCGTGGTGACGATCGGGTTGCCGATGACGGTGATCGCCAGCCCCTGGGCGATGCCGGCCGCCGCCGCGATGGCCAGGGTCGCGGCCGCGCCGCCGGCAAAGCCCAGCGCCTGCGTCGCCAGGGCGAAGATCACGGCCAGCAGCGCGGCGAGCTGGCTGGCGGACAGGGCGAACAGGTTGCCGGAGATGGTCACGAAGCTCATGCCGATCGCCACGATGCCGGTGATGGAAGCGGCGCGGACGATGACGAAGGCATTGTCGACCGTGGCGAAGGCCGGGGTGGTCCAGCGCGCCGCCAGCACCAGCAGGACGATCGCCGCGGCGATCAGCGCCAACGGCACGATGCGGGCGGACCGTCCCGGCGGCGATGTCGATTGGGTGAGGGCCAGCATGGGCTCCGCCTGCGAGCGTTGGGGATGGCGACGCCGGGTCACGCGGCGAGATCGGGATGGGTGACGTCGCGCGTGATGCTCTCGACCGTGTGCGCCGCGGCCTCGGCCAGACCAACCAGGCGGCCGTGATAGAAGGTCGCGACCCGGTCGGCGAGGCCGAGCACCTCCTGGGTGTCGGAGGAGGAGAACAGGATGGCGAGGCCGGCCTGCGCCTGGGCCCGCAGGTGCCGGTAGATCTCGGCCCGCGCCCCGACGTCGACGCCGCGGGTCGGCTCCTCCACCAGGAGCAGGCGCGGCGGCAGGCCGATCCATTTGCCGAGCGCGACCTTCTGCTGGTTGCCGCCGCTGAGATGGCCTGCAAGCCGGCCGAGGCGGTCGGGATCGAGGCCGAACTGCCCGGCGATCGTCCTGGTATGGGCCCGCTCGGCGCCGGCATCGATCAGCGCCAGGCGCGTCACCCGGTCGAGCGCCGGGGCCGACAGGTTCTCCACCAGGCTGCGCGCGGCGAAGATGCCGTCGCGCTTGCGGTCGTCGGAGCAATAGCCGACCCCGGCCGCGATGGCATCGGCGATCGAGCGCGGCGCATAGGGCCGGCCGGCGAGCGTCAGGCGGCCCTGCTGGGCCGGCACCGTGCCGGCCAGCATGCGCAGCACCGCATTGGCGCCGCTGCCGACCTGCCCGGCCAGCGCCAGGATCTCGCCCTGCCGCAGCCGGAACGACAGCGGCGCCTGCAGGCCGCGGCACAGCCCCGCCTCCACGGCGAGCAGGGTCTCGCCGAAGGCCTCTGCCCGCGGCGGGAACATCTGGTCGAGCCGTCGCCCGAGCATGCGCTCGATCAGCCCGTCGACGTCGAGCGAGGCTGTCGCCACCGGCGGGAAACTGCGCCCGTTGCGGATGATGGTGACGCGCCCGGCGAGCTCGAACACCTCGCCAAGCCGGTGGGTGACGTAGACGATGGCGCAGCCCTCGGCCGACAGGGCGCGCACCGCGGCCTTGACGCGCGCGATCTCGGCGTCGGACAGCGCCGCCGTCGGCTCGTCGAGGATGGCGATGACCGCCTTGCGCGACAGCAGCCGGGCGATCTCGACGAGCTGGCGCTCCGCCACGGAGATCGAGCCGGCCGCCTGCAGGGGGTCGACATGGTCGAGCCCGACGCGGGCGAGGAAGGGCCCGGCCAGGCGGGCCAGCCTCGCCGGCGAGCGCCAGACGCCGACGCTCCCGTCGCCGAGGAAGACGTTCTCGGCCACCGACAGCGTCTCGACGATGCTGAGCTCCTGCGCGACATAGGCGATGCCGGCGGCCTGGGACTGCACGGGCGAGCGGATGGCGCGCGGCGTTCCCGCGATCTCGATCGTCCCCGCGTCCGGCGTCTCGACCCCGGCGAGGATCTTGACGAGCGTGCTCTTGCCGGCGCCGTTCTCGCCGAGCAGCGCCATCACCTCGCCGCGCCGCACCTCCAGGTCGACGCTCTCCAGGGCGACGGCCGCGCCGTAGCGCTTGGCGATCTTGGTCATGCGCAGCATGGCGGCCTCCCCGTCGGCGGCCGTGCCGTCCGCTGGCACGGCCGGTCGGTCTTTCAGAAGTTGCACAGCTCCTTGGCCGTGCGGCCCCAGAGCTTGGTCTGATCATAGGCCTGCTGCGAATTGCCGACCGGCGGGTTCGGCAGGAAATTGTACTTGTGCGGCGCGCCCTCGTCCGAGGGCGGCGCGTCCGGGCCGGCCTCGACATAGACCTCGCCGTCCTCGACCTTGCCGGTGTTGACGAACTTGGCCAGCGTCTGCACCGCGAGCCAGCCTTCGAAATAGCCGGACTGGATGGCGGTGCCGACCAGCTCGCCGTTGACGACATGGCTGGAATCGCCGTGGCAGGTGCCGCCGACGATCAGGATATCCTTGCCCGGCGTCAGGCCGTTCTCGCGGGCCGCCTGCGTCGCCGCGCCGGCGATGGAGTCGTTCTCCGTATAGAGCCAGGTCAGCACGCCCTTGTTGGCCGGGATGATCTGCGCGGCGACCTTGTAGCCCTCGTCCTCGAGGAAGCCGGCGGTCGGCACCACGGCGATCGTCTCCAGCTTGCCCTTGACCGCATCCTGGAAGCCGGTCACCCGGTCGTCGCCGGCGGAGACACCGGCGGGGAAGCGGATGATCGCCCCCTTGCCGCACTTGATCGGCGCCTTGGCGCAGGCGTCGAGCAGGAGCTCGGCCGCCGTCTTGCCGCTCAGGAAGTCGTTGGCGCCGGCATAGGCGGTCCAGTAGGCCTCGGTGCCCTTGATCGGATACTGGTTCGAGACGATCACCGGCGCGCCCGACTGCGACAGGGCGCGGAGCGAGCCCAGGCCCGCCGCGTTCTCGAACGGCCACCAGACATAGCCCGCCACCGCCTCGCCCGATGCGAGCTGCTGCTGCACCTGGCTGTCCTGCTCGGCCTGGTTGAAGTTGTTCTCGATGACCTTGATGGTGTAGCCGAGCCCGGCCGCCTTATCCCGGGCGCCCTTCTGGAACTGGCCGATATAGGGGTTGGTGCTCGACGGCACGAACACCACGATCGTGCCCTTGTCGGCCGCCGAGGCCGGGGCGAGGCCGGACGTCGCCAGGCCCAGCGCCGCGACCGCGGCCCGAAGTCCCCACCCGAAGCTTGACGATGCCATTGCCGTCCTCCCTTGGCCGCCATTCGCGGGCGTGCCGTTTTGCTCGATCCCCGTCCCGGCGGACGTCGGACTTCCAACGCCGGCAGGGAGGGCGGCGCGATCGACCGGGCCTCGTCGCCCGGCCCACCGTCGGCGAGGACGGCGGCGCCGGCATCCTCCCGGACCGGCTGGCGATATAAACACTATCTAGTTAGTACACGTCAACGCCGTTTCAGCGACGCCGTCATCCGCGCTCGCCCCGTCAGCCGTGCTTGAGATAGGCGACGACGGCATCCTGGATCATCTGCCGGTGCCGCGCCCTGGTGCCGTGCTCGCCGAGGTCGCGGGCGAAGATCGTGCCGAACGTGTGCCGGTTCGAGACGCGGAAGAAGCAGAAGGCGCTGATCATCATGTGCAGGTCGACCGCGCTGATCGCCGCCCGGAACGTCCCCTCCTTGCGCCCACGCTCCAGGATCGCGGTGAGCGCGTCGATGACCGAGACGTTCAATCTCGCGATCGTCTCCGACCGCGCCATGTGCTCGGCCCGGTGGATGTTCTCGATCGCCACCAGGCGGACGAATTCCGGATGGGCCTCGTCATAGTCGAAGGTCGAGCCGATCAGCACCCGGATGGCGGTCTCCGGGTCGAGATTGGCCAGGTTGAGCGCGTCCTCGACGTCGCGGATGGCCTGATAGGCCTTCTCGAGCACGGCGAGGTAGAGCCCCTCCTTGCTGCCGAAATGATAGTAGATCATGCGCTTGGAGGTGCGCGTCCGCTCGGCGATGGCATCGACCCGCGCGCCGGACAGGCCATGCGCCGCGAATTCCTGCGTCGCCACGTCGAGGATGTCGCTGCGGGAGAGATCGGCGTCGCCACGGCGCGAAGCCGGCCTTTCTGCCGCGGCCTTGCCCGCCTCCGGCGCTCCTGCCGCCTCGTTCCGCCTCGCCATCGCCGGTTCTTCCCGCCGCCTCATCCGCATGACCTCGGCTTCGAACGTCGCGATCCGCGGCCGCGACCGGCAGCAGGCCGCCGCGATCGGGAGACTCCCGCCGCGGGCGGCAAGCCGGCCCGCGAACGTCCAAGTTCGTCCCCTAAGCAGTTTCCGCGGCTTTCGCCATGATTGATTTGGCATGTCCCATGCAAAATCAAGGCTGCCCGAATGCGTGGGCCCGGACGGATTCCGGAGAGCCTGCCCGGAGGCGGCCTTCGCCACCCTCTCTGCGGCGAACCGTGGGGCGGGAGCTCTGGACAAATGTACGAACCAGTTCGTATATGAGCCGGGACGCGCAGGCTCGGGAGAAGACGTGTGTCGGCAGAAGGGTCAACCGGAACCCCCGTTCGGGCAGCGCTGATCGGCGCCGGCATCCAGGCTTCGCTGACGCCGGCCCTGCACATGGCCGAGGGCTCGGCCAACGGCCTCGCCTATGACTATGAGCTGATCGACCTGGAGCGGCTGCATCTCGATGCCTCCGCGCTGCCGCAGATCCTCCAGGCGGCCGAGCGGCGCGGCCTCGTCGGCCTCAACGTCACCCATCCCTGCAAGCAGGCGGTCCTCGCCGAGCTCGATGCGCTCTCCGACGACGCCGCCGCGTTGCGCGCGGTCAACACCGTCGTGCTGCGCGGGGGCCGGCGCGTCGGCCACAACACCGACTGGTCGGGCTTTCGGGAGGGCTTCAGGCGAGCCCTGCCGGACGCCGACCTCCGCGCCGTCGTCCAGCTCGGGGCCGGGGGTGCCGGCGCCGCCGTCGCCCATGCCGCGCTCGTCATGGGGTCGGCGGCGCTCACCCTGTTCGACCGCGAGGCGGACCGGGCCGAGCGGCTGGCGGCCGACCTTGCCGGGCGCTTCCCCGACCGCCGCATCCGCGCCGGCGGGGACCTCGACGCGGTAATGGCGACGGCCACCGGCCTGATCCATGCGACGCCGACCGGCATGCGCGGCCATCCCGGCATGCCGCTGCCCGCGCACCTCCTCGACGGCCGGCCCTGGGTGGCGGAGATCGTCTACTTCCCGCTCGAGACCGAGCTCCTGCGCGCCGCCCGTGCCAGGGGCTGCCGCACCGTCGACGGCGGCGGCATGGCCGTGTTCCAGGCGGTCGGCGCCTTCCGCCTCTTCACCGGCCTGGAGCCCGATGCCGGCCGGATGCTGCGCCACTTCGAGAGCCTGGTGCGCGGCGAGCCCGCCGGCCGGAGCGGATGAGGCTACGGCCTCGCGATCCGCCGGGCACGGCGCAAGGCGCCCTTCACCCCTTCACCGCGCCGGCCGAGAGGCTCTCGACCAGGAAGCGCTGGAGATAGACGAAGCCGAGGGCGACCGGCACCACTGCCAGCACCGAGGCGGCCATCAGCAGGCCCCAGTCGGTCTGGTGCGAGCCCTTGAAGATCATGATCCCGGGGGTGAGCGTGCGCCGCGCGTCGTCGTTGATCAGGACGTAGCCGAACATGAACTCGTTCCAGGCGGCGACGAAGGCGAAGACGCCGGTCGCCAGGATCCCCGGCGCCGAGAGCGGCAGCAGGATGCGGCGGATGAAGCCGAGGCGCGAGCAGCCGTCGATCTCGGCGGCCTCCTCCAGCTCGATCGGGATCCCGTCGAAGAAGCCCTTCAGCATGAAGGTCACCAGCGGGATCATGAAGGTGCAGTAGACGATGATCAGCGCCCAATAGGTGCTGAGCAGGCCGAGATGCCGCATCAGCACGTAGAGCGGCACGAGCAGCAGCACGCCCGGGATCATCTGCGACACCACCATGGCCCCGCCGACCAGCCGGCTCACGGTCTGGTATCCCCAGCGGCTGAGGGCGTAGCTGGCGAACACCGACACCACCAGCGTGAACAGGGTCGAGGCGCCGGCGACGATCAGGCTGTTGCGGAAATAGACGAGGAAATCGCTGTCGAGCAGCACGGCGGCGAAATTCTTCAGCGTCGGCGCCGCGATCAGGAAGGTCGGCCGGCTGCTCATCACCTCGGCCGGCGGCTTCAGCGCGGTGTCGAGCATCCACAGGAAGGGAAAGAGGCACAGCACGCAGAAGACGGCGAGCGTCGCATAGGTCGCCACGCCGGCGATCAGGCGCTGGCTGCGGTTCACCACCATCAGCGCCCGCCCCGGCGGCGCACGCCGTAGAAATAGACGAAGAACATGGCGGCCATGAAGCCCATCGACATCGAGGCCAGGGCGCAGGCGGCGCCGACGTCGAAGTCCTGCATGGCATAGCGGTAGATCATCACGGGCAGGGTCTGCGAGGCGTTGAGTGGGCCGCCCTGGGTCATCACCCAGATGAAGTCGAAATTGATGGCGGTCCAGACGATGTGCATGAACACCAGCGTCAGCGACACCGCCTTGAGGTGCGGCAGGGTGATGACGAGGAAGCGCCGGAGCGTCCCGGCCCCGTCGATCGCCGCCGCCTCGTGCAGCTCGCGCGGCACCGCCTGCAGCGCCGCCAGGAGGCTGATGGTGTAGAAGGGAAAGCTGCGCCAGATATTGACCAGGGTGACCGTGAGCAGCGCCGTGTCCACCTGTCCCAGCCAGTCGCGCGGGTGATCGATGAGGCCGAGATCGACCAGCCAGGCGTTGAGCACGCCGTAATCAGGGTTGAGCAGCCACATCCAGTTGAGGCCGGCGATGGCGATCGGGATCACCCAGGGCACCACCACGATGCCGCGGAACACGGCGCGGGCCCGGATCGGCTGCGCCAGCGCCAGGGCGGCGGCGAGCCCGAGGGCATATTCGCCGGCGACGGAGAGGCCCGTCCAGGTCAGCGTGTTCCACAGGGCGGGGAGGAAGTCCTCGTCCTCCAGGACGGTGCGGTAATTGTCCGCCCCGGCGAAGCCCGACGTCGCGGGGTCGACCAGGTTGGCATAGTGCAGGCTCTGCCAGAGCACGTCGGCCAGGGGAAAGGCGACCAGCACCAGCATCAGCGCCGCCGCCGGCGCCAGGAACAGGGCGGCGGCGCGCCGCAGCCGGGCCTGGCGGCCGGCCGCCGGGCGGGCGACCGCCGCCGCCCCGTCCGATGCCGCGAAGTCCAAGGCCGCCATGGCTCCCCCGCCCTCCCGCGGCGTCACTGGGTGGAGATTTCACCCGACTGGCGCAGGCTCTTGTTGATCGCCTTGCCGAGCCAGGCCGCCACCGAAGCCGGATCTTCGTTCTTCAGGAGCACGCGGCCGATCGAATCCGCCATGTCGCGGGTGATCGAGCCGAGCGCCACCGGTGGGAAGGACACGCCGATCGGCGTCAGCGAGGTGAAGGGCTGGCCCCAGACCGCGTCGCCCTCGATGTCGCTCCGCGGCGAGCGGTCGGGGTAGACGGCCGACTGGAAGTCGTGGCCGAGCATGAAGGCGGCGAAGGTCCAGGTCTCCTTCGGGTGCTTGCTCCTGAAGATGTAGAAGGGCGCGATCTCGAAGAAGGTGGCGGCCTTCTGCCCGGCCGGCGGCGGGGCGACGCGCACGTCCTTCATCGTCTCGGCGTTCTGGTCGATGCGGCTGCGCATCCAGGAGCCGTCGACGACCATGGCATATTGACCGAGGGCGAAGTTGGTGTCCTCCTCCTCCCAGCCCCAGCCGGCCGCCTGCTTGGGGATCACGTCCTTGTCCAGCATCTGCCGGTAGAGCGCGAACACCTCGGTGGCGCGCTTCATCTCGTCGGGATTGTCGGCCCAGTCGTTGCGATACTTGCCGTCCGGCATGCGCCGGGCCAGCGACACGCCGTTCTGGGCGAGATACATGATCAGCTCCTGCGGCGAGCGCACGCCCTTGCCGGCGATGCCAAAGCCGTTCTTGCCCGTCGCCTGCTTGATCTTGCCGGCGGCCTCGACCAGCTCGGTCCAGGTCTTGGGCGGCTCGGCGATGCCGGCCGCCTTGAGCATGTCGGCATGGTAGAGCAGGCCGCGCAAGCCGAGATAGTTCGGCAGCGCCAGGAGCTTGCCGTCGACGGTGAGCGCGGCGAGGGCGTTGGGATAGATCTTGTCGCGGTCCGGCCAGGCCGCCGCGTCGGCGGTGAGGTCGGCCAGCGCGCCCATGCGGTTGAACTCGCCGAGCCATTCGATCAGGCCCCAGCTGAGGTCCGGCGCGTCGCCGCCGGCGATGGCGGTGACCAGCTTGTCGTGCAGGGCGTCGTAGGCGATGGTCTGGGTCTTGATCCTGATATCGGGGTGGGCGGCCTCGAAGGCGGCGATCTCTGCCTGCGCCGCCCTGGTCTCGGCCTGCACCGGATCCCAGGCGACCCAGAAGTTCAGCGTCACCGGCTCGGCCGCGGCACCGCGGGGCAGCAAGGGCGTCGCCAGCGCGGCCAGCAGCAGTCCGATCTTCAGCATCCTCATCGTCGTTCTCCCCTGATTGGCCTTGTTGGTCTTGTGGCGGCCGCGTGCGGATGGCGAAGGGTCAGGCCACCACCTGCTGGTCCGGCGACACGCCGCCCTCCCTGCGCGCGCGCTCGCGGCGCAGCTCCTCGATCGAGCGCACCGGCAGGCGCGCGGCGCCCTGCCAGTCGCGCTTCGGCACCTTGCTCCCGGCCAGCCGCGCTTCGGCGCCGGCGACGGCGTGGGCGTATTGCGGCAGCCAGCGCGCCTGCGCCACCAGCAGCTCGTCGACCATCTGCCAGACCTCGTCCGGCGTGCAGACGGCGCCGACCAGCGGGTCGTTCAGCACGGCGAGCTTGAGCAGGTCGACGTCGCCGGTCACCGCCGCCTTCACCGCCATGCGCTGCACGTTGATCGAGGCGATGCAGGGCGCGGCGCAGGCCTCCGGCAGGGTGAGGCCGGCGACCATGTTGAGGCCGAAGCGGTCGACGAAGCCGGTCGATTCGACGATCGCGTCTGCCGGCAGGTTGGTGATCAGGCCGCGATTCCTGACATTGAAATGGCCGCGATAGACCCGGCCCGTCTCCAGCGCCTCGATGATGTAGCTGGCATGCTCGGTGGTGCGGCGGCCCGGATCGATCGCCTTGTCCGCATCGGCGAGGAAGCGCGGGAATTCCTCCTCGAACCAGTTGCGCCCCTCGGTGCAGACCCTGAGATAGCCGCCGGTCTCGCCGTGGATCCATTCGGACATGTCGATCCAGCGGCCGATCTCCTCCGGGCGCTTGCGGTACCAGGGCAGGTATTCGGACAGGTGCCCGTTGCTCTCGGTGGAATAGACGCCGAAGCGCTTGAGCACGTCGATGCGCACCTTCTCCTGGCGCGAGAGCACGGGATGGCGCTCATAGGCGGCGACGAGCTCGTCGCGGCCGACGCGCCGGCCGTTGTGGCGCACGTCGATATACCAGGTCTGGTGGTTGATGCCGGCGCAGATGTACTCGACCTCGCTGGGGTGGGCGGCGCCGAGCGCCTCGGCGATCTGGCGCCAGCCGTGCTGCACGCCGTGGCAGAGGCCGATCGTGTCGACCCCGCCGTGCTCGAGCGCGGCCCAGGTGTTCATCGCCATCGGGTTGGCATAGTTGAGCAGGCGCGCGCCCGGCTCGGCCACGGCGCGGATGTCGCGGCAGAACTCGAGGATAGCCGGGATCGAGCGCTGGCCGTAGAGGATGCCGCCGGCGCAGATCGTGTCGCCGACGCATTGGTCGACGCCATATTGCAGGGGGATGCGGATGTCGTCGGCGAAGGCTTCCAGGCCGCCGACGCGCACGCAGTTGATGATGTAGCGCGCCCCCTCCAGCGCCGCCCGCCGCTGCGTGGTGGCGCTGATGCGCGCCGGCAGCCGGTTGACCGCGACCACGCGCTCCAGGATCTGCCGGATCATGCCGAGATTGTGCTCGTTGATGTCGGTCAGGGCGAACTCGGCTTCCTGCAGCTCCGGCACGCACAGGATGTCGCGCACCAGGGTGCGGGTGAAGCCGACGCTGCCGGCGCCGATGATCGCGATCTTCAGGGGAGCCATCTCGTTCCGTCTCCAGCACAGGAACACCCGCCGGGCGCCGTTCGCGCCAAGGGACCGTTCCGCCCGCCCCGTCCGGGCCGAGCCGCCGCGCAATGTCCAGCCGTCTCATCTATGCTCGGGGGCCGATCGGCTGAACAGAGGATGCCGGTGCTCTCATGGGTAATTCTGTGCTCGACCATCTGGTCGACCGCGGCCCGGTCCGCCGGGTGATCTCGCTGCCGCGCCGGCGCGCTCCGCTGCACATCATGCCGACCAGCGCCGGCTACGAGATCGCCGAGGGGCCGGCCTATGACTGGGACGGGCGCAAGCGCGGCAACACCCCCTTCTCGGTGCTGCAGCACACCGTCGCCGGCGCCGGCCGGCTGCACTACGAGCGCCGGGAGCACCGGCTGCGGCCGGGCGACACGATGCTGGTGACCATTCCCCATCCCCACCGCTACTGGCTGGAGGGCGGGGAGACCTGGTCGTTCTTCTGGATCGCGATGAGCGGCCAGGAGGCGCTGCGGCTGCACCGGGCCATCCTGGCCGCGGCCGGTCCGGTGTTCCGCCTCCGGACGGAGACGGTCGACGAGCTCGCCCGGGCCTGCCTGGCGCTCGCCGACGAACCGCTGGAGGCCGGCCGCGCCTCCGGCATCGCCTACACCGCCACCATGGCGCTGCACGACGACCTCCTGGCCCGCCAGGAGGCCGGCGCGGGCGAAGCCCGCCACGCCGCCATCGCCCGCGTCACCGCCCATGTCCGCCAGCACCTCGACGAGCCCCTGGAGGTGCAGGCGCTTGCCGACGTCGCCGGCATGAGCCGCGCCCATTTCAGCCGCCTGTTCGCCCGGGTCGAGGGCCTGCCGCCTTCCGAATTCGTGCTGCGCGAGCGCATGCAGCGGGCGGCGCGCCTGCTGGTCAACGGCCAGCTCAGCGTCAAGGCCATCGCCAGCGCCTGCGGCTTCGCCGACCCCAACTATTTCGCCAAGGCCTTCCGCCGCAGCTTCGCCATCAGCCCGTCCGCCTTCCGCACGACTGGCATGTATGGGGGGCCGCGGTCGGAACGGTGATCTCCGGACGGGTCCGCCGTCTCAGGCCGCGCGCGGCTCCTTCGACAGCCGGGTCTGGGCGGCGAGGCGGATCGGGGCGTTGGCGGCGCCGAAGCCGCGATAGGAGCGCCGCTCGACGATCTCGAAGAAGAACCGGTCGGCGAAGGCCCTCGTGTAGATCTGGAGATATTCGCCGTCGGCGTCGCGGTCGTAGAGGATGCCGTGCCGCGCGAAGGTCGCGAGCCGGTCCTCCGGCAGGTCGAAGCGCGCCGCCAGGTCGTCGTAGTAGTTGGCCGGGATGGCGAGCATCGCCACGCCGCAGGCCTCCAGCCGTTCGGCGGCCGCCACGATGTCGCCGGTCGAGAAGGCGACGTGCTGCACGCCCGACCCCACGAACTCGTCGAGGAACCGGGAGGAGAGCGTACGCTGGCCCTGGGAGCCGTTCAGGATCAGGCGGAGGCTCGACTGCGGGTTCTGCAAGGCCTGGCTGCGGACCAGGCCGGCGGGGTCGGCGACATCCACCGCCGGCAGCTTCGAGAGATCGAAGAGCGCGGTGTAGAACAGGAGCCACGACAGCATCTCGTCATAGTGCATGGACTGCGAGATGTGGTCGACGGCATCGAGCGGGCCGGCCGCTCCGGTTTCGGCCTCCACCTCGAAATCGGCGCTCCAGAGCGCGCCGGCCGGTCCCTGGCCGTCGACGAAGCGGATCAGGCTGCCGCCGACGCCGGCTATGGCCGGGATCGCCGGCTCGCCCGGCCATGCGGCCTGGTGAGGCGGGGCCGCGAACAGGCCGCGGGCGCGGCGCATGGCCGCCTCGGCATCGTCGACGGCGAGGCCGAGCGAAGAGATCGACGGCCCGTGCAGGGTGGAGAAGGCCCGGGCGAAGCCGTCGGGATCCTTGTTGATCACGAGGTTGATGGCATTCTGCGTCCACACGCTCACGTCCCGGGAGCGATGGCGCCATCGCCTGGAGAAGCCGAGGCCCGCCAGCATCTGTTCCAGCTTCTCGGCCTGCGCCTCGTCGACGGCGAATTCGAGAAAGGCCACGCCGCGGCAGGCCACGCGCCCGGGCAGGCCGGCCGCCGGCACTTCGGCGGGCGCGGTCTGGTCGAGCAGCCAGGCGATCGAGCGGCGGCCGTCAAGCGCCACCATTCGGGCCGAGCCGGCCCGGAACTGGTCGTTGAAGATCTCCAGCGACAGCACGCCGTCGTACCCCGTCGCCTGCACCGCGCGCACGAACTCGGCCACCGGCAGGTCGCCCTGGCCCGGCATGGTGCGGAAATGCCGGCTCCAGGACAGGAGGTCGAGCTGGAGCCGGGGGGCATCGGCGAGCTGCACCAGGAACAGCTTCTCCTTCGGGATCGAGCTGATGCTGGTCACCTCGATGCCGCGCGACAGCGTGTGGAAGCTGTCGAGGATGAGGCCGAGCGCGGGATGGTCGGCCCGGCGCACGATCTCCCAGGCATCGCGGTGATCGCTGACGAAGCGGCCCCAGGCCAGGGCCTCGTAGCCGATCCTCAGGCCGCGCCGGGCGGCGCGCCCGGCCAGTTCCCGGAGGTCGGCGGCGGCCCGGTCGATGCCGCCGAGCGCCTGGGGCGAGACGCTGGAGCAGATCAGCACGAGATCCGTGCCGAGCTCCTCCATCAGATCGAACTTGCGCTCGGCGCGGTCGAACGCCTTGCGGCGCGCGGGCTCGGGCAGGCCCTCGAAGTCGCGGAACGGCTGGAAGAGTGTGACCTCGAGCCCCTGGTCGCGCACCATCCGGCCGACCTCGCGCGGCGAATGGTCGAAGGACAGCACGTCCGCCTCGAAGATCTCGACCCCGTCGAAGCCCGCCCGGGCGATGGCGGTGAGCTTTTCCGAAAGGTCGCCGCTCAGCGACACGGTGGCG
Source organism: Labrys wisconsinensis (assembly GCF_030814995.1). Lineage (GTDB taxonomy): Bacteria > Pseudomonadota > Alphaproteobacteria > Rhizobiales > Labraceae > Labrys > Labrys wisconsinensis. Next base: position 371,876 of record NZ_JAUSVX010000001.1, read on the forward strand.
ATCGAGGTCTTCATCACGGGGGCTCCTGCGCGATCCTGCGTGCGAGGAGGGTGGGAAGGGGGCGCCAATGCGTCAATGACCAAGAATGCGGCATACTATAACATCATGGTATAGGCGCCGGCCGGCGCGATCGGAGGAGTCCCATGCTGACGTTGCGCCAGATCGAGGTGGTCCGGGCCGTGATGCTGAGCGGCTCCATCGCCGGCGCGGCGCGCCTGCTCAACGTGGCGCAGCCCGGCGTGAGCCGGACGATGAAGCACATCGAAGCGACCATCGGCATCCGGCTCTTCGCCCGCAGGGGCGGCCGCCATGTGCCGGCCGTCGAAGCGCGCGACGTGTTCGAGCAGCTGCAGGCCGTCAACGAGAAGATCGAGAACCTCAACGCCGCGATCCGCCAGCTGCATGCCGGCGCCGATGTCGAGCTGCGGATCGGGTCGGTGCCGAGCATCGCCAACGTGATGGTGCCGCGCGCCATCGAGAAATTGCGGCGGCGCTTCCCCGGCTTGCGCGTCACCATCGACGTCCTGAAGATCGAGGAGGCGATCGACCATCTCCTGCTCGGGCGCGGCGAGGTGGTGCTGATGAGCCAGCGCTACACCAATGCCTCGATCGTCTTCGACGACCTCGCCCGCGGCCGGCTGGTTTGCATCGTCGCGCCGACCCATCCTCTCGCCGGCATGGCGGTGATTGCGGCGCGCGACCTCGCGCCCTACCCCCTGATCGGCATCGACCCGCGCGATCCCTATGGCCGGATCATGACCGACCTGTTCGAGCGCGACGGGCTGGCCTACACCATCACCATCCGCGCCCGGTTCGGCACCACGGTCTGCGCCCTGGTGAAGCAGAATCTCGGCGTCGCCCTGATCGATGCCTTCACGGTCGCCGACAGCCCCGCCTCCGACCTCGTCGTGATTCCGCTGGCGGAGCCGACCGATTTCCCGACCTTCGTCGCCCACCGCGCGGACACCTCGCTGTCCAGCTTCGCGACCGCCTTCGTGGGGTTCGTGCGCCAGGCGATGGAGGAGGCGATGGAGCAGGGCGGATCCGGCCGGGCGCGGCGCTGAGGAGGCCGGCGACCGGGCCAGGGCGGCGGATGACGCACCTCGCAGCGGCCTTGGCGCACCCTTATGGCCGGGCTCGCCCCAACCATCTACGCCCACCCGGACTTTTGGCCGGGAGAGGGCGAGCGTGGCAGGTGACTTTCCTGCACCGGTCCTGTTCCGCGTGGATGGGCGGATCAGGTCCGCCCATGACGTCGAGGTTCTCGTGCAAGGGCGGCCGCCCCACCCGCCGCCGTCATGGACGGGCTCGTCCCGTCCATCCACGCGAACTCGGGACGTGCCGCAAAGAGCGTCGGGCCGGCGACGCCCAACATGGTCTTCGTCGCGTGCGCGTGAATGGACCGATCAAGTCGGTCCATGACGTTGAGGTTCTCGTGCAAAGGCGGCCGCCCCAACCGCCGCCGTCATGGACGGGCTCGTCCCGTCCATCCACGCGAACTCGGGACGTGCCGCAAAGAGCGCCGGGCCGGCGACGCCCAACATGGTCTTCGTCACGGACGCACTGGATAGGCGGATCAAGTCCGCCCTGGCGGTCGGGGACGGCGCGGCCATCGCGATCTTCGGCTCCAGCCTCCCTCACCGCGCTGCGGCCTGCAAAGCCGGGGCGCTGACGGCGTCCTCCCCGTCCTCCTCCTTCTGGAACTCGCTGCGCAGGAAGGCGACGAGCTGGCGCACCGCCAGCTTTGCCTGCGGCGTCGTCACCACCGCCAGCCGCAGCAGCGGCAGCTCCGGCAGGCCGTGCTCGGGGCCGAGCCGACGCCAGCCGGGCGGCACCGCCGCCTCGGGCAGCACGGTCAGGATATCGCCGGAGGCGACGGCGAGCTGGATGCCGGCGAGGTCGGAGGAGGAATAGACGATGCGCCAGCGCCGCTCCTGCGCATCGAGCGCGGCGAGGACCTGCGGGCGCGCACGGCAGCCGTCGGGGAACAAGGCGAGCTGCAGGCAGCTTGCGGTTTCCGGCCGGCGATTGGGGGCGGCGCACCAGACCTGGCGCTCCAGGCGGATCACCTCGCCCCGGGGATGGGCGCTGCTCTGGGTGATGATGGCGATGTCGAGCTCGCGGCTCTCCACCATCGTCTCCAGGCGATGCGAGAAGTCGTATTGCAGGTCGAGATTGACCATGGGATGGCGCGGCGCGAAGCGCTGCATCAGCGCCGTGCCGAACAGGGTGAGGTAGTCGTCCGGCATGCCGAGCCGCACGCGGCTCTCGCGCCGCCCCTCCAGCAGCATGGCCAGCGCCTCGTCCTCGATCGCCCGGATCCGGCGGGCATAGCCGAGCAGGCGCTCGCCGGCCGGCGTCGGCGTCACCCGCCGGTGGCCGCGGTCGAACAGGCGCAGCTCGAGCCGCTCCTCCAGCCGCCCGACCGCGATGCTGATCGCCGCCTGGCTCTTGCCGAGCTGCTCGGCGGCCGCGGTGAAGCTGCCGGTATCGGCGACGGCGACGAAGGCCATCAGAGTCTCGCTGTCGAGGTAGCGCATGCATATCCCCGGAGAATCCCGCGTCGGGGCGGGTCGAGTGGAGCCAATTCGATCGACTATGCCAGAAATCAACCGGATCTGCGTCGAGAATTGTCATGGCGCGAATTGAGGCAGGCGAAGGGCCTCGTGCACACCAGCCATAAATGCCGCTTATTCCGCGATAAGATATTCGGTCTGGTCGGCCACGGCGCTTGCTCTACGTTCGCCGTGCCAGCATCCCGCGACAAGAACACGATCATCCGAGGGTTGACCATGACTTCCTCCTGTGACCCGGCCCTGCGCCGGCCCGTCCGCCTCGCCGCCCGCATCGGCGCCGTCCTCGCGCTCGCCGCAGCGGCCTGGGCCGGCCCGGCCTCAGCCGAGACCAGCCTGCGCCTCGCCCACGCCTCCTCCATCGACAGCCTGATCAACAAGGCGGTCGAGCGCTTCGCGGCCGAGGTCGCCGAGGAGACCAAGGGCTCGGTCAAGATCGTCATCTTCCCCAATGCCCAGCTCGGCGACGAGGGGCCGATCGCCGATGGCGTCGGCGCCGGCTCGATCGACATCGGCCTCGGCGGCGCCATCGACGCCATCGACCCCAAGCTCAACGTGCTGTCGCTGCCCTTCCTGTTCCGCGACGCCGCCAACGTGCACAAATTCCTCGACAGCGAGGAAGGCGGCAAGATCCAGCGTTTCGGCGAAGACCGCGGCTACCTCATGCTCGGCGTGCTCGATTCCGGCTTCCGCCAGTTCGCCACCACCACCAAGCCGGTGGAGAGCCCGGCCGACCTTGCCGGCATCAAGATCCGCACGCCGCCGAACCCGGTGATCCTGGCGACGATGAAGCAGCTCGGCGCCCTGGCGGAGTCGATCCCGTTCGGACAGGTCTATACCGCTCTGCAGTCGCATGTCGTCGCAGCGGTCGAGCCGGAGATGCGCGACTTCTACGACGCCAAATGGTTCGAGGTCGCCAAGAACCTCTCCATCTCCAACTACATCTGGACCGCCAACTGGTGGTACATGAACAAGGACAGGTTCGACGCCCTGGCGCCGGCGGAACAGGCGGCGCTGCGCAAGGCCGCGGCCGACACCGTCGTCTGGTATCGCGGCGAGCTCGACAAGGCCTATGCCCAGACGCAGAAGACGCTGGAGGCCCATTCGGTCAAGATCGTCACCGTCGACACCGCACCCTTCCGCGCGCTGGTCGGCCCGGTCTACGACCAGTTCGCCAAGGAATGGGGCGCGGCGCTGGTGACGAGCGTGCGCCAGGCCGCGGCCGCGGACTGAGGCGGCAGCCATGACATCGGGCAAATCCGAGGCCCGGCCCGCCGGGCCCGGCCTGGTCAGCCGCGTCTTCGAGGCGGCCGGCGTCCTCGCCTTCGTGGTGATGTTCGGCTCGACGCTGCTCGGCGTCCTCGCCCGCTATCTCGAGGTCGGCGGCGTCGAATGGTCCTTCGAGGTCGCCGGCATCGCCTTCATCTGGGTGACCTTCCTCGGGCTGGTCAATGCGGAGCTCCGCGGCGAGAACGTCGCCTTCGAGGCGCTGAAGCAGGCGGCGCCGCCGCGCCTGCGCAGCGCCTTCGAGGCCGTGGCCGTGCTGGCGCTCCTCGCCATGGGCCTCGCCTTCCTGGTCAGCGGCTGGGCGGTCTGGCGGCGCTCCTGGCTGGTGCCGACCTCGGTGCTGCGCATGCCGACCGGCGTCGTCATCGCCACCGTCCTGATCCTCGGCGCTGCCGCCGTCGGCATCGGCCTCGCGCGGCTGGTGCGGCTGGCGCGTGGATCGGCCCTCCCGCGAGAGGTTGCGCCATGACCGTCGCCCTCCTGATCGGCAGCTTCTCGATGCTGCTGCTCATCGGCGTGCCCATCGCCTGGTGCATGGGCGTCGCCAGCCTGCTCGCCATCACCCTCGGCGGGCTCGGCCTGCCCCAGGCCTGGTTCGCCCAGCAGACCCTGCGCGGCGCCGACGCCATCACGCTGGCGGCGATCCCGCTCTTCCTCTTCGCCGGCGAGCTGATGAACCGCGGCGGCCTCACCGCCCGCATCATGCGGGTGGCCGAGCACATCTTCGGGCGCATCCGCGGCGGCCTCGGCCTGGTCAACGTCGCCACGGCGCTGGTCTATGGCGGCATCAGCGGCTCGGCCACCGCCGACACCGGCGCGGTCGGCTCGATCATGATCCCGGCCATGGCCGAGCGCGGCTATCCCAAGGCCTTCGCCGCGGCGGTCACGGCCGCCTCCGGCACGCTCGGCATCATCGGGCCGCAGAGCGTCATCCTGATCCTCTACGGCGTCCTGACCAACACCTCGATCGGCGGCCTCCTGGTGGCGGCGCTCATCCCGGGCGCCTTCATCGCCGTCACCTTCATGCTGACCTCCTACATCGTGGCGCGGCGTCACAACTTCCCGCGCAACGAGACGCCCGCCGCGGCCGGCACCATCGCGCGCGACGCGCTCGGCGCCCTGCCGGCGCTGCTGATGCCGGTGCTGGTGCTCGGCTCGATCATCGGCGGCATCGCCACCGCCACCGAGGCCTCGGCCATCGCCGTGGTCTACGCCTTCCTGGTCGGCACGCTGGTCTATCGCGAGCTGCCGCTCGCCGCGCTCTATCCCGCCGCGGCGGCCGCCGTCGCCACGACGGGCGTGATCATGATGATCATGGCGCTCGCCACGCCCTTCGGCTGGATCCTCACCGTCGAGCAGGTGCCGACCGCGGCGGCGAACTGGATCACCGGCCTGGAGACCTCGCACGCGGTCACCATCGCGCTGGTGCTGGTGCTCCTGAAGCTGGTCGGCTTCTGGCTCGACCTCGGCCCGGCCCTGATCATCCTGGCGCCGATCCTGGTGCCGATCGCCCTGAGCGCCGGGCTCAGCCCCTACCAGACCGGCGTGGTGTTCACCATGACGCTCGGCATCGGCCTGTTCACCCCGCCGATCGGCACCAACATCTTCGTCGTCTGCAACGTCGCCAAGATCGACATGTGGTCGGTCTCGGTGTGGCTGGTGCCCTACTGGATCGCCAGCGTGGTCTGCGTCATCGCCCTCGCCGCCTTCCCCGGCCTGACCGAGTGGCTCCCCCGCCTGTTTGGATTGTGACATGCAGCATCTCGTCAGCGGCATCTCGAGCGCGGGCCGGGCGGTGCCCGACCTCGACGGCCGGCCCTTCCTCGCCGTCCGGGCGCAGGGGCCGCATGTCTGGGACGACCAGGGCCGGCGCTATGTCGACACCGCCATCGGCTTCGGCGCCGCCTTCCTCGGCCACACCCATCCCGCCGTCGCCGCCGCCGTCCACGCCGCCATCGACCGCGGCTCGATGCCGGCCTTCGCCCATGCCCTGGAGGAGGAGGCCGCGGCGAGCCTCGCCCGGCACACGGGCGCGCTGTCGCGCGTGATCTTCCTCAACTCCGGCAGCGAGGCGGTGCACCTCGCCTGCCGCACGGCCCGGGCCGTCACCGGCCGCCGCAAGATCGCCAAGATGGCGGCCGGCTATGACGGCTGGCTCGACGAGGTCGCCTTCGGCAATGCCGGCTCGACCGAGGCGCTGATGACCGCCAACGAGCGCCCGGCGCGCGGCGACACGCTGCTGATGCGCTTCAACGACCCGGCCGACGTCGAGCTGCTCTTCGCCGAATCCGACGACGTCGCCGCCGTGCTGCTCGAGCCGATGATGGCCAATGCCGGCTGCCTCGTCCCCGATCCCGGCTACCTCGAGCACGTGGCCGCGGTGGCGCGGGCGCACGGCGCCCTGGTGATCATGGACGAGGTGCTGATGGGCTTCCGCCTGCATCCCGGCCTCGCCAGCCAGCGCCTCGGCGTCGAGCCCGACCTTGCCACCGTCGGCAAGGCCATCGGCAGCGGCGTCGCCGTGGCCGCCCTGGTCGGCACGCCCGCGGCCATGGCCGGCTTCGAGGACCTCAGGGTCAACCGCGCCGGCACCTATAACGGCAATCCCCTCGCCTGCGCCGCAGTGCACGCCACCATGGCCGCGCTCGATGCGGTCGACTATGCCGCCCTGCTGGCGGCGGGCGACGACCTGCGCCGCCGGATCGAGCAGGGTTTCGCCGCCGCCGGCCGCCCGGTGCGCACCACCGGCTACGGCACCGTGTTCACCCTGTGGAACGGCGCGGCCTCGCCGCGGACCTATGCCCAGGCCGTCGCCGCGGCCGATCCCGGCTTCACCGCCCACCTGCATGTCGAGCTGCGCCGCGGCGGCGTCATCTCCATGCCCGGCCCCTTCGGCCGCCACTATCTCTCGGCCGCCCACGACACGGCCGCTCTCGCCGTCCTCGCCGACGCCTTCGCCGACGCCGCGACGCGCATGGCGAGCGGCGGGTAAGTCGTTTGGGGCGAAACGCCACCATCATCGATAAATTCGCGACGCTTGGGTCTTCCCTCCCCCTTGCGGGGAGGGATAAAGGGTGGGGGTCGTGGGCGTAGGGCGCACCCTGTCCTGATAGACCCCCACCCCTTACCCCTCCCCGCAAGGGGGAGGGGATTGGCTGGCGTCGCGGCCAACACCGCGTCCGCATGGGAGAGAGCAGGCATGCGCGAGATCGATGTCCTCAACGGACCCAACCTCAACCTGCTGGGCACACGCGAGCCCGGCATCTACGGCCGCCTGACGCTCGCCGACATCGAGGCTCAGCTCAAGGCCCGCGCGGGCGACCGGGCGACGCTCTCCTTCCGCCAGTCCAACCACGAGGGCGAGCTCGTCACCTGGATCCAGGAGGCCGGTGCCGCCGGCCGGGCAGTGATCCTCAATGCCGGGGCCTACACCCATACGTCGGTGGCGCTGCGCGACGCCATCTCCGGCGCCAAGGCCGAGGTGATCGAGGTGCATCTGTCCAACGTCCATGCCCGCGAGGAATTCCGCCACCATTCCTGGCTCTCGCCGGTCTGCATCGGCGTCATCGCCGGCTTCGGGCCGCTCTCCTACGCCCTGGCGCTGGAAGCGCTGCTCGAGAGGCAGCGGACGCCCTGAGCCCGCACTCATCACATAAAGAAATCCTTATATCTTGATTGCCTCATCTCTTCCGGCGTGGTAGAGGCCCCTCGACACGTTGCGAGGAACCCGCCGATGAGCGAGCACGACTATATCGTCAAGGACATCAGCCTGGCGTCCTGGGGCCGCAAGGAAATCGACATCGCCGAGACCGAGATGCCCGGCCTGATGGCGACGCGCGCCGAATACGGCCCGAAGCAGACGCTGAAGGGCGCCCGCATCGCCGGCTCGCTGCACATGACGATCCAGACCGCCGTGCTGATCGAGACGCTGAAGGCGCTCGGCGCCGACGTGCGCTGGGCCTCGTGCAACATCTATTCGACCCAGGACCACGCCGCCGCGGCCATCGCCGCCGCCGGCACGCCGGTCTTCGCCGTCAAGGGCGAGACGCTGGAAGAGTACTGGGACTACACCCACAAGATCTTCGAGTGGGCCGACGGCGGCACGCCGAACATGATCCTCGACGACGGCGGCGACGCCACCATGCTGATGCATCTCGGCCTGCGCGCCGAGAAGGGCGACACCGCCTTCCTCGACAAGGCCGACAATGAGGAGGAAGAGGTCGTCTTCGCCGCGATCAAGAAGCGGATCAAGGAGCAGCCGGGCTGGTACACCAGGAACGCGCTCGCCATCCGCGGCGTGACCGAGGAGACCACCACGGGCGTGCACCGCCTCTACGAGATGGCCAAGAAGGGCACGCTGCTGTTCCCGGCCATCAACGTCAACGACAGCGTCACCAAGTCGAAGTTCGACAACCTCTACGGCTGCCGCGAATCGCTGGTCGACGGCATCCGCCGCGGCACCGACGTGATGATGGCCGGCAAGGTCGCCATGGTCGCCGGCTTCGGCGATGTCGGCAAGGGCTCGGCCGCCTCGCTGCGCCACGCCGGCTGCCGCGTCATGGTCTCGGAAGTCGATCCGATCTGCGCCCTGCAGGCGGCGATGGAGGGCTATGAGGTCGTGACCATGGAGGAGGCGGCGCCCAAGGCCGACATCTTCGTCACCGCCACCGGCAATGTCGACGTCATCACCATCGACCATATGCGGGCGATGAAGGACCGGGCCATCGTCTGCAACATCGGCCACTTCGATTCGGAGATCCAGGTCGCGTCGCTGCGCAACTACAAGTGGACCAACGTCAAGCCGCAGGTCGACGAGATCGAGCTCGCCTCGGGCCGGCGCATCATCCTGCTCTCGGAAGGCCGCCTGGTGAACCTCGGCAATGCCACCGGCCATCCGAGCTTCGTGATGTCGGCCTCCTTCAGCAACCAGACGCTGGCCCAGATCGAGCTGTGGACCAACCCCGAGCAGTACGGCAAGCAGGTCTACACCCTGCCCAAGCATCTCGACGAGAAGGTCGCCTCGCTGCACCTGGAGAAGGTCGGCGCCAAGCTGACCAGGCTCTCGGACAAGCAGTCGGCCTATATCGGCGTGCCGCAGGCCGGCCCGTTCAAGCCGGACCTCTACCGCTACTGAGCGGCGCCCCCGAAAACCCCTCTCCCGCTGGGAGAGGGGCAGGGGTGAGGGCCTAGACCTCTCAAGACCCTGGCGAAGAACCGCAGTCTCCGCGTCGAACTCAGATCCCCGCCGGGTCGACGCGGGGGGCTTTCGTGCGCTCTCGGCGGGAATGTTTAACCCCTCACCCCTGCCCCTCTCCCGGCCGGGAGAAGGGTTCCCATCCCCATTCGCGAGCGGCAGCCTTCACACCGTCTTTGCCTCGAACAGGCAGATGTCGTTGATCAGGCAGGCCGGGCAGTCCGGCTTCGTCGCCTTGCAGACATAGCGCCCGTGCAGGATCAGCCAGTGATGGGCGTGCAGGAGATAGGCCGGCGGCACCGCCGTCTCCAGGCCGAGCTCGACCGCGAGCGGGTCCTTGCCCGGCGCGATGCCGGTGCGGTTGGCGACTCGGAACAGATGGGTGTCGACCGCGATCGTCGGCAGACGGAAGGCGATGTTGAGCACCACGTTCGCCGTCTTGCGCCCGACGCCGGGCAGCGTCTCCAGCGCTTCGCGTGACCGCGGCACCTCGCCGCCGTGTTCGGCGATCAGTTGCTCCGACAGGGCGATGACGTTCTTGGCCTTGTTGCGGTAGAGGCCGATCGTCTTGATGAACGCGCGCACCCGCTCCTCGCCCAGCGCCACCATCTTCGCCGGCGTGTCGGCCACCCGGAACAGCGGCCCCGTCGCCTTGTTGACGCCGACATCGGTGGCCTGCGCCGACAGGACCACGGCGACCAGCAGTGTGTAGGGGCTGATGTAGTCAAGCTCGCCCTTCGGCTCGGGGTCGCGCGCCTGGAAGCGCCGGAAGATCTCGGCGATCCGCTCCGGCGGCAGGGCCGAGCGGCCGGCCGCGGCGCGGGCCGCCTCGGCATTGGCCTTCGCCTTGGCCTTGCGTGGCTTTGTCGCGGCGGGCGGGGATGGCGGAAGGGCGGGCTTGGTCTGGCGGGGCGGCATGCTTGGCTTATAATGTGGCGTCATGGCCAGCGACAATCCGCAAGCCCCGGATGAGGAGACGGTTTTCGACGCGGTGCTCACCCCGCACCGCTCGCTCGGCCCGCGCGGCTTCCGCATCCTGCTCCTGGTGGTCGGCACGGTCTCGACGCTGTTCAGCATCCCGTTCTACATCATGGGCGCCTGGCCGGTGATCGGCTTCTTCGGCCTCGACGTGGCGCTGCTCTACGTCTTCTTCCGCCTGAACTACCGCGATGCGCTGCGCCAGGAGCGGGTGCTGCTCACCCATGTCCGGCTGCTCTTCTCCCGCAGCGACGCCCGCGGCGTCAGGCGGGAATGGCTCTTCAACCCGCTCTGGGTGCGCCTGCAGCGCGACGAGATCGAGGAGTTCGGCATCACCCGCCTGGCGCTGGTGCAGCGCGGCCGCGCCGTCGAGATCGCCCGCTGCCTCGGCGCCATGGAGAAGGCGAGCTTCGCCGATGCCTTCGCGCGGGCGCTGGCCGTGGCCCGGCGCGGGCCGGACTATGAGCGGGCGCCATAGGTTTCGGGTGGGCGAGCCCGGGCGGCAGGGCTAGAGTCCCGCCCCTTTTCGGAGCCCGCCATGCTCGCCGCCCATCCCGACTCCCCGCTCGCACCCCTTCCGGTCGCCGACCCTGCCCGGCTCGACGACTATGACCGCGTGCGCCGGGCCATCGCCTTCATCTCGCAGCACTGGCAGCGCCAGCCCTCCCTCGAGGAGATCGCCGATCATCTCGGCCTGTCGGTCTCGCACGTCCATCACCTCTTCCGCCGCTGGGCCGGCATCACGCCCAAGGCTTTCCTGCAGGCGGTGACCATGGATCGGGCGCGCGGGCTGCTGCGCGACTCCGCCTCGATCCTCGACGCCGCCTACGAGCTCGGGCTCTCCGGCCCGGGCCGCCTGCACGACCTCTTCGTCACCCACGAGGCGATGACGCCGGGAGACTACAAGGCCGGCGGCGCCGGCCTCACCATCCGCTGGGGCTTCCACCCCTCGCCCTTCGGCCTCGCCCTGGTGATGCTGGCGCCCCTCGGGCTCGCCGGCCTCGCCTTCGCCGATCCCGGCGAGGAGGCGGCCGTGCTCGCCGACATGACGCGCCGCTGGCCGAAGGCGCTCTATGTCGAGGACAGGCCGGGCACCGCGGCCGAGGCGGCGCACATCTTCGACCCCGCGCAATGGTCGGCGGAGCGGCCGCTGCACGTGGTGATGATCGGCACGGATTTCGAGGTGCGGGTCTGGCGCGCGCTCCTCAGGATCCCGATGGGCCGCGCCACCACCTATTCCGACATTGCCGGGCATGTCGGCAACCCCAGGGCCTCGCGCGCCGTCGGCGCCGCGGTCGGCAGGAACCCGATCTCCTTCGTCGTGCCCTGCCACCGCGTCATCGGCCGCTCCGGCGCCCTGACCGGCTATCACTGGGGCCTGACGCGCAAGCAGGCGATGCTGGGCTGGGAAGGCGGGCGGACGGCGGGGTAGGAGGCACGACGGCCGTGCCCCCGGCCTGCCATTCCCGCCGCGAGGTTTCCGTCATGGACGGGCTTGTCCCGTCCATCCACGCGAACACCGCCGGGGTCATGAAAGCAATCGGCCTATGCCATGTCGAACACAGGCTGTTGTCGCGTTCGCGTGGATGGACGGGACAAGCCCGTCCATGACGCCGAGAGTCCGGCGGCAGGAATGGTGCCCCTACTTCAGCTCCTGCTTCTCCGCGATCGTCGTGTCCGGGTTCAGCCGGTAGACGATCGGCACGCCGGTATCGAGCTCGCGCTTGAGGATCTGCTCCTTGGTCAGGCCTTCCATCGCCATGATCAGGGCGCGCAGCGAATTGCCGTGGGCGGCGACCAGCACCGTCCTGCCGGCCATCGCCTGGGGCAGGACGCGGTGGACGTAATAGGGCAGCACCCGGGCGGCGGTGTCCTTCAGGCTCTCGCCGCCGGGCGGCGGCACGTCGTAGGAGCGGCGCCAGATCAGCACCTGCTCCTCGCCGAACCTGGCCCGCGCCTCGTCCTTGTTGAGGCCGGAGAGGTCGCCATAGTCGCGCTCGTTCAGGGCCTGGTCGCGGATGGTCTCGAGCCCGGGCTGGCCGACCTCCTCCAGGATCAGCCGGCAGGTGTGCTGGGCCCGCACCAGCGCCGAGGTGAAGGCGATGTCGAACGTGAGGCCGAGCGCGGCGAGCCGCTTGCCGGCCTCGCGGGCCTCGGCCACGCCCTTCTCCGACAGGTCCGGATCGCGCCAGCCGGTGAACAGGTTCTTGAGATTCCAGTCGCTCTGGCCGTGGCGGCAGAGCACGAGCATGGCGGTCATGGATACGGTCCCTCGTCGACGAAGCCCCTGCCTCATAGCCGGGATCGGCCGCCCGTGCACCCCCCGACTTGAGGCCCGGCGCGATCGCCTGCCAGGCAATCGATGCTGCCCGGACCATCGAGATCGAGTGCGAGCAGGTTCGAGAGAACCTGCTTATGCTGCCCCATCGTCAGCGAGGAGGGCCCCGTGCGCAGCATCGCCGTTCCGAACGCCGCGCCCCGGGCCGGGATGGGGCTCGCCGCCGTCCTCGCGGCTCTCATCCTCGGCGCTGCGGCCGGGCCGGCGGCCGCCTTCAACCAGAAGTCCTTCGACGACCCGCTGTTCCGCCGCTGCATCGCCTGGATGCTCGACGGCAACCGCGGCGCGCTGCTGCAGAACGTATGCCTGGACGAATACGACCTGCCGCCGCCGTCGCTGTTCCTGTGCGCCCGCAAGCTGCGCACCGGCTTCACCTCCGCCACCGACCGGGAGGCCTGCGCGCTCATCTTCGAGGAGGAGGCCCGCAAGGTCCGGGAGGGCTATATCCGCTAGTGTTGTGCTTCCGACGCTTGGTCCCCGACCATTGTGTTGGAAGCACAACACAAAGCATTGAACCAACTAGGGTTCCGGGTTGACGGTTCGGAACGAACCGTCAGAGTCGGAACACTAGCAGTTCGCCTACTCGTTCGTATCGAGATGCAGGCCGAAGCAATCGGGGCTGGTCAGCGCCGTCAGCGCGGCCCGGACGTCGCCGAGCTGCAGCTCCTCCGAGGCGCCGGTCGGCCCGAGGCCTGCCAGCGTCTCCACCGAGAACTGGATCTTGAGAAGCTGGGCATTGATCAGGCTGACCGACAGGCCGCGAGCCCGGCCGATGGCCCGCAACCGCTCGACGATGACCTGGATGGTGGCATAGGCGTCGAGCTTCTGGCGCCGCTCCAGCTTCGGCATGCCGGAAACGACGAAGTCGAGCGCGTCCAGGGCAGCGCCGATCCGCATGGGGCCTCGCAAGCATGTGTCGCATTGACGGGAGAGTTTGATACTCTCTCACAAGTCACGCACGCCTTGGAAGGGGTCTTTCGTCATGTCGGTGCAGCCAGCCGAGGATCCGGCCCCGGGCGATGCCTTCGCCTGCGATGCCATCGAGACCGTCATCGTCGCCCGCTCGCGCGACCTCGGCGGCTTTGCCGTGCGCCGCGCCCTGCCGAGCGCCCGCCGGCGCATGGTCGGCCCCTTCATCTTCCTCGACCAGATGGGGCCGGCGACCTTCCGGCCGGGCGAGGCCTTCGACGTGCGGCCCCATCCGCATATCGGGCTGTCCACCGTCACCTATCTCTTCGACGGCGAGATCGTGCATCGCGACAGCCTCGGCACGTCAGAGGCGATCCGGCCGGGCGCCATCAACCTGATGACCGCCGGCCGCGGCATCGTCCATTCCGAGCGCACCGGCCTGGAGGCGCGGCGCAGCGGCTTCTCGATGATGGGCCTGCAGGCCTGGGTCGCCCTGCCGCGCGAGGCCGAGGAGGGCACGCCCTCCTTCGACCATTACGGCGCCGAGGCCATGCCGGAGCTCGCCGGCGAGGGCAAGCGGGTGCGCGTGCTGATGGGCTCGGCCTTCGGCCTCGCCGCCCCGGTGCGCACGGACTGGGAGACGCTCTATCTCGACGCCGCCCTGGAGCCCGGCGCCCGCCTGCCGCTCGACGCCGATTGCGAGGAGCGGGCGATCTATGTCGCCGCCGGCGAGATCGACATCGCCGGCGACGTCTTCGGCGTCGGCTCGCTGCTGATCCTGCGTCCCGGCGACCGCCTCACCGTCACCGCCGTGACATCAGCCCGTTTCGCCGTGCTCGGCGGCGCCACCATGGACGGCCCGCGCCACATCTGGTGGAACTTCGTCTCCTCGTCCCAGGAGCGCATCGAGCAGGCCAAGGCCGACTGGAAGCTCGGGCGCTTCGACACCGTGCCCGGCGATCCGGAATTCATTCCGCTGCCGGAATGAGCTCCGGCAAGCCCGCCGGCCCGCTGCGCCACGGCTGGACCACCGGCGCCTGCGCCGCGGCGGCGGCCAAGGCGGCCTATGCTGCGCTGCTGACCGGGGACTTCCCCGACCCCGTCGCCATCACCCTGCCCAAGGGCCAGACGCCGGCCTTTGCCCTGGCGGTGCACGAGCGCTCCGCCGATGAGGCCATGGCCGGCATCGTCAAGGATGCGGGCGATGATCCCGACGTCACCCACGGCGCGCTGGTCAGGGCCAGCGTCCGGCACGGCCCGCCGGGATCGGGCGTCGCCTTCGTCGCCGGCGAGGGCGTCGGCACGGTGACCCGCCCCGGCCTGCCGCTGCCGGTCGGCGAGCCGGCGATCAACCCGGCGCCGCGGGCGATGATCCGCCAGGCCGTCGCCGAGAGCGCCGCCGCCCATGGCGGCTCGGGCGACGTCGTGGTGACGATCTCCGTTCCCGGCGGCGAGGCGCTGGCCCGCAAGACCCTCAACCCGCGCCTCGGCGTGGTCGGCGGCCTCTCCATCCTCGGCACATCAGGCATCGTCGTGCCCTTCTCCTGCTCGGCCTGGATCCATTCGATCCATCGCGGCATCGACGTCGCCCGCGCCGCCGGCCTCGCCCATGTCGCCGGCGCCACCGGCGCGGTCTCGGAGGAAGCGGTGGCCCGTCTGCACGGCCTGCCGGAGATCGCCCTGATCGACATGGGCGACTTCGTCGGCGGCATGCTGAAATACATCCGCAAGCATCCGATCGGCCGCGTCACCGTGGCCGGGGGCTTCGCCAAGATGACCAAGCTGGCGCAGGGCTTCCTCGACCTGCACTCGCGCTCCGGCGCCGTCGACTTCCGCTGGCTGGCCGAGCGCGTCGAGGCCCTCGGCGGCGAGGCCGAAACGGTCGCGGCCGTGGCGCAGGCCAACACCGCCGTCGACGCCCTGGAGATCGCCGCCCGCGCCGGCCTCGCCCTCGCCCCGGCGGTGGCGGCCGAGGGCTGGACCACCGCCGCCAGGGTGCTGGCCGGCACCGGCATCGGGCTCGACATCGCGGTGTTCGACCGGGAGGGCGGGCTGCTGGCGCGCACGGCGGAGCGGACGGCGGCGTGATGGAGGCCTAAACCCTGCCTTCCCATTGGGCTTGCCTAATGAGTAGGCTCCGATAGGGTGTGTGCATCACAAGAACAGTATCGGGCCCATCCTTGTCGATCGTCGCCGCGCTGCACCACCGCACCACCTATCGCTACGACCGCCCGGTCTCGCTCGGGCCCCAGCTCATCCGCCTGCGCCCGGCGCCGCATGCCCGCACCCGCATCCTGAGCTATTCCCTCAAGGTCGAGCCCGCCGGGCACTTCATCAACTGGCAGCAGGATCCGCACGGCAACTGGCTGGCCCGCCTGGTCTTCCCCGAGCTCGCCACCGAGCTCGACGTCGAGGTCGACCTCGTCGCCGACATGGCGGTGGTCAACCCGTTCGACTTCTTCGTCGAGGAGAGCGCCGAGGCCTTCCCCTTCGCCTATGCCCCGGAGCTTCGGCACGAGCTCGCGCCCTATCTCGAGGTCGACCCGGCCGGCGCCGGGCTCGAAGCCTTCATGGCGAGCCTCGACCGCAGCGCCCCCAACACCGTCAACTTCCTGGTCGACCTCAACCAGCGCCTGCAGCGCTCGATCGCCTATACCGTGCGCCTGGAGCCCGGCGTGCAGACGCCGGACGAGACGCTGGCGCTGCTCTCCGGCTCCTGCCGCGACACCGGCTGGCTGCTGGTGCAGGTGCTGCGGCGCCTCGGCATCGCCGCCCGCTTCGTCTCCGGCTACCTCATCCAGCTCAAGCACGACCTGAAGGCGCTGGACGGCCCGCGCGGCACCGACACCGACTTCACCGACCTGCACGCCTGGGCCGAGGCCTATATCCCCGGCGCCGGCTGGGTCGGCCTCGACCCCACCTCCGGTCTGCTCACCGGCGAGGGCCATATCCCGCTGGCCGCGACGCCGCACTATGCCGCGGCCGCGCCGATCACCGGCTCGCTCAGCGCCACCGGGCCGGTGGAGACCACCTTCGGCTTCGAGATGCGGGTGACGCGCATCGCCGAATCCCCGCGCATCACCCTGCCCTTCTCCGAGGCGAGCTGGCACGGGCTCGACGCGCTCGGCGAGATCGTCGACCGCGACCTCGCCGCCCAGGACGTCCGCCTCACCCTCGGCGGCGAGCCGACCTTCGTCTCCATCGACGACTACCAGGGCGAGGAGTGGAACACCGCCGCCGTCGGCCCGACCAAGCGCGGGCGCGCCGACGCGCTGGTCCGCCGCCTGCAGGCCTCCTTCGCGCCCGGCGGCCTGCTGCACTACGGCCAGGGCAAATGGTATCCCGGCGAAAGCCTGCCGCGCTGGGCCTTCGCGCTCTACTGGCGCAAGGACGGCCAGCCGATCTGGCGCAATCCCGAGCGCATCGCCCGCGAGCCGCGGGCGCTGAAGAACGGCCAGCGCCGCCGCGAGGATCCGCGCCCGGTGCAGATCCTCGCCGAGGGCGTGGCCGAGCGCCTCGGCATCGGCCCGGGCTATGCCATCCCCGCCTATGAGGACACGGCCCATTGGCTGATGCAGGAGGCGGGCCTGCCGGACAATGTCGACCCGACCGACTCCAAGCTGCGCGACCCGGAGGAGCGGGCCCGCATCGCCCGCGTCTTCGACCGCGGCTTCGACCAGCCCGCCGGCTATGTCCTGCCGGTGCAGCGCTGGAACGCCCAGGCGCGCGACGGCTGGATCAGCGAGCGCTGGAAGCTGCGCCGCGGCAAGCTCTTCCTGGTGCCGGGGGATTCGCCCGTCGGCTTCCGCATGCCGCTGTCCTCGCTCCCCTATGTGCCGCCGAGCTTCTATCCGCACGTGGTCGAGGCCGATCCGCTGGCGCCGCGCGGCGACCTGCCCGACCGCGAGGCGCTGAGCCAGCCCTACCGCAAGGTCGAGAGCCCGCCCGACCGACGCCAGCCCGTGCCCGACGGCGCCTCCGACATGGTCTTCGGCGTGGTGCGCACCGCCGTCGCCTTCGAGATGCGCGACGGCGTGCTCTGCGCCTTCATGCCGCCGGTGAGCGGCATCGAGGACTATCTGGAGCTGGTCGCCGCAGTGGAGGACACCGCCGAAGCCGAGGGCCTCACCGTGCACATCGAGGGCTATCCCCCGCCCTTCGACCCGCGCGTCAACGTCATCAAGGTGACGCCCGACCCCGGCGTGATCGAGGTCAACGTCCATCCCGCCGCCTCCTGGCGCGACTGCGTCGCCATCACCGAGACGCTCTACGAGGATGCGCGCCAGTCGCGCCTCGGCGCCGAGAAGTTCATGGTCGACGGCCGCCATGTCGGCACCGGCGGCGGCAACCATGTCGTGCTCGGCGGCGCGACCCCGGCCGACAGCCCGTTCCTGCGCCGGCCGGACCTCCTGAAGAGCCTGGTGCTGTACTGGCAGCGCCACCCCTCGCTCTCCTACCTCTTCGCCGGCCTGTTCATCGGGCCGACCAGCCAGGCGCCGCGCATCGACGAGGCCCGGCACGACAGCCTCTACGAGCTGGAGATCGCCCTCGCGCAAGTCCCCGGCCCCGGCGAGGGCTTCGTGCCGTCCTGGCTGGTCGACCGGCTGTTCCGCAACCTGCTCGTCGACGTCACCGGCAACACCCACCGCTCCGAGATCTGCATCGACAAGCTCTATTCGCCGGACGGGCCGACCGGCCGGCTCGGCCTCCTGGAATTCCGCTCCTTCGAGATGCCGCCGGACCACCGCATGAGCCTGGCGCAACAGCTGCTCCTGCGGGCGCTGATCGCCTGGTTCTGGCGCGAGCCGCAGGCCGGCGGCCTCAGCCGCTGGGGCACGGCGCTGCACGACCGCTTCATGCTGCCGCACTTCGTCTGGGCCGACTTCCTCGAGGTGCTCGGCGATCTCAGCCGTGCCGGCTATGATGTCGACCCGGTCTGGTACGAGGCGCAGCGCGAGTTCCGCTTCCCGCGCTACGGCAGCGTCGAGTATCAAGGCGTCGACATCGAGATTCGCGGGGCGCTCGAGCCCTGGCACGTGCTGGGCGAGGAGGGAATGGCGGGCGGTACGGTGCGCTATGTCGACTCCTCGGTCGAGCGGCTGCAGGTGCGGGTCGACGGCTTCAACCCGCAGCGCCACGTCGTCGCCTGCAACGGCCGGCGCGTGCCGCTGACGCCGACCGGACGCGCCGGCGAGGCGGTGGCCGGGGTGCGCTTCAAGGCCTGGCAGCCCGCAGCCGGCCTGCATCCGACCATCCCCGTGCACGCGCCGCTGACCTTCGACCTGATCGACCAATGGTCGGGCCGCTCGCTCGGCGGCTGCGTCTATCACGCCGCCCATCCCGGCGGGCGCAGCCACGAGACCTTCCCGGTCAATGCCTACGAGGCCGAGGCCCGGCGTCTCGCCCGCTTCGAGAGCATCGGCCACACGCCGGGGCCCCTGGCACCGCCGCCGCCCGAGCCCTCGCTCGAATTCCCGCTGACCCTCGATCTGCGCAGGCCGCGGCCATGATCCGTGCCTCCCGGCCGCCCCGCCATGCTCGTCCAGCCTAAGTCCGCCGGCTGGAGCCGGATCCTTGCCGGCTACGCCCCGCCGGCCGGCGGGGCGGACGAGCTCGTCGACGGGCGGGGCCGGGTCCGCAGCCACTGGGCGCCTGTTCTCGCCGAGCTGGCTGCCGGCGGCGCGGCGGGCATGCGCCAGCGCTTCGCCCTCGCCGACCGGCACCTGAAGGATTCCGGCGTCTATTACCGGGTCTACGACGCCGATGGCGGCGGCGAGCGACCCTGGCCGCTGTCGCACCTGCCGCTGGTCATCCCGGCGGCGGAGTGGCGCGGCATCGAGGCCGGCGTGATCCAGCGCGCGCAGATCCTGGAGATGATCCTGGCCGATCTCTACGGCCCGGCGCGGCTGGTGCGCGAGGGCGCCTTGCCGGCCGCGGTCGTGGCCGGCAACCCGGACTTCCTGCGCCCGCTCGCCGGGGTGACGCAGCGCGGCGGCGAGGAGCTCCTGGTCTATGCCGTCGATCTCGGCCGCGCCCCGGACGGACGCTGGTGGGTGCTCGGCGACCGCTGCCAGGCGCCGTCGGGCATGGGCTATGCGGTGGAGAACCGCCTCGCCATATCGGCCGCGCTGCCGGCGCTCTACCGCGACATGCATGTCGAGCGCCTCGCCGGCTTCTTCCAGGCGCTGCGCAGCGGTCTCGCCGCCAAGTTCGGGCGCGAGGGCTCACGCATCGGCCTGCTCACCCCCGGCCCGGCCAACGAGACCTATTTCGAGCACGCCTATCTCGCCCGCTATCTCGGCTTCCTGCTGGTCGAGGGCGGCGACCTCACCGTGCAGGACAACGTCGTCTATGTCCGCACCATCGAAGGGTTGAAGCGCATCGACGTGCTGCTGCGCCGGCTCGACGCCGACTTCGCCGACCCGCTCGAGCTCACCGCGTCTTCGCGCATCGGCGTGCCCGGCCTGGTGCAGGCGGTGCGCGCCGGCTCGGTGACGCTCGCCAACAGCCTCGGCGCCGGGCTCCTGGAGGCGCGGGCCATGCTGGCCTTCATCCCGGCGCTGGCCCGCCGGCTGACCGGCGAGGAGCTCAAGCTGCCCAATGTCGCCACCTGGTGGTGCGGCGATCCCTCGGTGCGCGCCGAGGTGCTGGACCGTCTCGACCAGCGGGCCCTGGCGCCGGCCTTCTCCCGCCCGGTGCCCGGCCTGACGCGCGACGGGCCGACGCTCGCCGCCGAGCGCGACGAGGCCGGCCGCGCCGGGCTCGCGGCGGCGATCGAGAGCCATGCGCTCGACGTGGTGGCGCAGGACGTGATCCGCCTCGCCACCATGCCGGTCTGGACCGGCGAGCGGCTGGAGCCGCGCCCCTTCACGCTGCGGGTCTTCGCCGTCGCCACGCCCGAGGGCTGGCGGGTGATGCATGGCGGCTTCTGCCGCGTGGCCGAGGGCAGCGATGCCCGGGCGCTGTCCATGCAGCGCGGCGGCCGCTCCGCCGACGTCTGGATCGCCTCGGAGGGCCCGGTCGAGAAGGTGACGCTGCTGCCCCAGCCCGACCGCGTCGCCATCCGCCGCCGCCTCGGCCACCTGCCGAGCCGCGCCGCCGACAACCTGTTCTGGCTCGGGCGCTATCTCGAGCGGGCCGAGGGCACGCTGCGCGTGGTGCGTGCCCTCGCCGAGCTCTCGGTCGAGGCGCCCGACGAGACCGGCGAGGCGCCGGCGCGCCTTGCCAACCTGCTGATCTCCTGGGGCGCGGCGGCCGCGGACGACCAGGGCGCCGACACGCCCAAGAAGGTGCGGGCAACGCTCGGCAACAGCCTCGTCGTCGACATCGACGAGATGATCCGCCAGGCCTTCGAGGGCGACGGCAACGGCGCCATCCCGGTCCTGGTGCGCGCCGCCGGGCGCACCGCCTCGGTGATCCGCGAGCGGCTCTCGCCCGACGCCACCCGTGCCCTGGCGGATCTCGGCCACATCATCGAGGAGGAGCGCGACCTTTCCCCGGTGGACCGGGCCGACAAGGCCCTGCGCGTGCTCGCCGCCCTCTCGGGCCTCGCCCAGGAGAACATGAACCGCATCTCCGGCTGGCGCTTCATGCAGATCGGCAAGCGGATCGAGCGCGGCATCCTCACCTGCCGCCAGGCGCGCCGGCTCGCCGGGGAAGGCGCCTCGGAGGGCGCGCTCGACGCGCTGCTCAAGGTCACCGACAGCCGCATCACCTATCGCGCCCGCTACCTCATGGGCACGCTGCGCCTGCCGGTGCTCGACCTGGTGCTGCTCGACGACGGCAACCCGCGCTCCGTCGCCTTCCAGCTCGGGCGCCTGGCCGACCATCTCGCGCATCTGCCGGGCGTGGCGGCGGAGGGCGAGATCGACGCACCGGGCAAGACCATCCGCCTGCTCAGGGCCACCGTGGAGGTGAGCGAGGCGCAGGAGATCGACGAGGCGATGATCCTGTCGATCGAGAACCGGCTGCTGACCCTCTCCAACGAGGTCACCGCCCGCTATTTCGGCCAGGGCGAGGTGCCGGTCGAGACGACGGAGGGCCTGGGCTGATGCTCTACGTCATCCGCCATACCACCACCTACAGCTATCGGGCCGACGTCTCGTCCGGCCGCTGCGTGCTGCACCTCCTGCCCGCCGACGCCGGGCGCCAGCGCGTGCTGTCGGCAACGCTGACCATCGATCCCGCTCCGGCCGAGCAGGCCGAGACCCTGGACTTCTTCGGCAATCGCACCAGCCATGTCCGCTTTTCCCGGCCTGCGGCGCGGCACCGCTTCGAATCGCGGGTCAGGGTCGAGGTCGGCGCCTTCGAGGCCCCGCACGCCCTGCTGACCCCGGCCTGGGAGAGCGTCCGCCGCGAGGCGCTGGCGACGGCGGACATCGCCGGCGGGGCGCCCGCCCACCAGCTTTTCGCCAGCCGCTACGTGCCGCTGCTCGATGCCGCCCGCGCCTATGCCCGCGAGTCCTTCACCCCCGGGCGCCCGGTGCTGGACGCCGCGGTGGCGCTGATGCGGCGCATCCATGCCGATTTCGTCTACGAGTCCGGCGCGACCGACGTCTCCACGCCGCTCGCCGAGGTGGCCGAGCGCCGCCACGGCGTCTGCCAGGACTTCGCCCATTGGATGATCGCGGGCCTGCGCGCCATCGGCATCCCCGCCGCCTATGTCAGCGGCTATCTCCGCACCCGGCCGCCGCCGGGGCGCCCGCGGCTGGTCGGCGCCGACGCCACCCATGCCTGGGTCTCGGTGTGGTGCGGCGCCGCCGGCTGGGTCGACCTCGACCCCACCAACGCGCTGGTGGTCGGCGAGGACCACGTCCGCCTCGCCATCGGCCGCGACTATGCCGACGTCGCCCCGGTCGGCGGCGTGATCATGGCCTCGGCCGGCCACACGCTGCGGGTCTCGGTCGACGTCGCGCCGGGAGGCTGAGGTCCTTCGGCGTCCGTGCGCCGGCTTGGTTCCCGGATGCCTCTGCTCTCCACCGTCCCGCCAGCCGGCAGCGCCGATCGGCTCGCGGGGCACGAGACGTCGGTGGCAAGGGGCGTGAGATCAGCCGAACAATCTTCGATAGTCCCTGGGCGTCATGCGCTTCAGCGCGCGGAACTGGCGATTGAAATTCGCCAGGGAGGCATAGCCGACCGCGCCGGCGATGTGGCCGATCGATTGTGTCGTCCCCGACAGGCGCGCGCAGGCATCGCCGATCCGCATATGGGCGAGATAGTCCGATACGGCCTTGCCGGTATGTTTGAGAAAGAGCCGGTGCAACCCCGACTGGCTGAGAGCCGCCAGGTCGGCAAGCTCGCCCAGCGTGATCGTCCGGGCGTAATTCGCATGGACATGGGTCAGAACGCGGTCGATGCGCTCACGCGTCTGAGCCGGCGCGCCGATCAGGGCGGAGGTCGTCGCGAGCGCTTCCGCATCGTCGCCGGCAAGATGATGCAGAAGGTGGAGGAGCGTCAGCAACCGATCGACCGGTGGGCTTGAGAACAGGCGCTCGAACCGCTCCCGCACCGGAGCGGCGGCACCCGGCGTGAAGCGCAGGCCGCGGCCGGCGCGGGCCAGCATTGCGTCAATGCTGCGAAATTCGATGAAGTCATGGGTCACCTGCCTGATCCGGTCGGGATGGAACCAGACGACGAGCGCGACATGGGGCTTCCCGTCCTCGATCTTTTCGCGGGAGTACCAGGTGTGGGGCAGGTTCGGGCCGACAAGGACGAGATCGCCATCGTCATAGTCGCCGACATGGTCGCCGATAAAGCGCTTGCCGCGCGAGTTGAGGGTGAGCGTCAGCTCGTATTCCGGATGATGATGCCATTGAAACGGGATGGACTCGTCGAGCCGGCGATTGAGGCGGCTGATGGAGCTTTCAGGCTCGTGGGTCAGCGTTTCTCGATAGGATCGCATTTCGCGCATCGCCGGATCAAAACGCCAAAAAAGTATCAGAACTCGCCAGAGCGAGGCAACATCCAGGGCCAAGGCGCCGCTACATCTTTCTTCGTCGCGTGAACCATCCGGATGTGGAGATGGAGGAAAAGATGCAAGCCGCTCGGAAACTCGACGCCCACCCCACGACGAAGGCGATGAGCATCCAGTTGAAGGACATGAAGAAGACATTGCCGCTCCAGGTCTTGTCGGCCCAGGACTGGGACCATTGGATCACCCGGGGCTATGTGATCGTCCGCCAGGCCGTTCCCGCAGCGAATGTCGAGCATCTCGTCACTCTGCTCTGGGACTTTGACGAGAAAGACCCGAATGATCCCTCGACCTGGTACGCGCCGCAGCGGCGCGAGCACAAGATGAAGGAGCTCAACAACACCGGAATGCTCGAGATCTACAATCACCAGTATCTCTGGGACAACCGGATGGAGCCGCGAGTCTACAACGCCTTCGTCGACATCTGGGACCGCCGGGATCTCTGGGTGACGATCGATCGCGCCAATCTCAACCCGCCGAAAAGGGTCAAGGGCAATCCGAACGGCTTCATTCACTGGGACGTCGATACGTCGATACGCCCGCTGCCGATCGGCGTGCAGGGCGTCCTGAGCCTCAAGAAGCAGGACGGGGACGTCGGCGGCTTCCAGTGCGTGCCCTGGTTGTTCGAGCACTTCGACGAGTGGGTCAGGACGCAGCCCGGCGATCGTGATCCGATGCATCCCGACATGGCCGGGCTGTCGGTGGTCAATATCGACATGGAGCCCGGCGACCTCCTGATCTTCAACTCGCTGCTCGCCCACGGCGTCCGGCCGAACCATTCGGAAGGCCGCGTGCGCATGGCGCAGTATATTTCCATGCATCCAGCCGAGCACGACAATGTCGAGGAGCGAGAGGAACGAATCCGGCTGTGGCGCGAGCTCGATCACCCCAGGCGCGACGCTTTCCCCGGCGATCCGCGCGCGTGGGAGAAGAAGAACGCAAGAACCGCCGAGCTGTCAGCGTTGGGTCGCAACCTTCTCGGCCTCGATCCCTGGTAAGGCGGCCATGCCGTCGGCACCCGATGGGGGAGCCGACCCCTACCGGTCGGCCAGCTGGAAGCCGGCCCAGAACGGGTCGCGATCGTCGACGAAGAGGGTGTTGAGGCCGGTGATGCGGGCCCAACCCTCGACCGAGGGCACGATGGCGGGCAGGCCCGCCACCTCGGTCAGCGCCTCGACCCGGCCGGTGAAGGTGGAGCCGATGATGCTCTCGTGCACGAAATCCTCGCCGAGGGCGAGGCGCCCGGTGGCGTGGAGCTGGGCCATGCGGGCGGAGGTGCCGGTGCCGCAGGGCGAGCGGTCGATCGCCTTGTCGCCGTAGAACACGGCGTTGCGGGCGCTGCTGCCCGGCTGCTGCGGCCGGCCGGCCCACAGCACGTGGGTGAGCCGGTCGAGCGCCGGGTTGGCGGGATGCACGATGGCGTGGCGGGCGTTGAAGGCGGCGCGCAGCTTCGGGCTGAGCGCCAGGATCTGCGAGGGCTGCAGGTCGGAGAGGTCGGCATAGCCCGGCTGCGGCTCGACGATCGCATAGAAATTGCCGCCGAAGGCGACGTCGACCGCGATCTCGCCGAGGCCCGGCACCGCGACGGGATAGCCGCGCCCGAGGAGGAAGGACGGCACGTTGGTCAGCCGCACGCTGCGCACGAAGGGGCCGTCCATCTCGTATCGGGCCTCGACCAGGCCGGCCGGCGTGTCGAGGCGGAGCAGGCCCGGCTCGCGCGGCGTGACCAGGCCGTGCTCGACGATGGCGGTGACCGTGCCGATCGTGCCGTGGCCGCACATCGGCAGGCAGCCCGAGGTCTCGATGAACAGGAGGGCCACGTCGCAATCCGGCCGGGTCGCGGGATAGAGGATCGCGCCCGACATCATGTCGTGGCCGCGCGGCTCGAACATCAGGCTGCGGCGGATCCAGTCGAACTCGGCCAGGAAATGCTGGCGCCGCTCGAACATGGTGGCGCCGGCCAGCACCGGGATGCTGCCGCCGGTGACCACCCGCACCGGATTGCCGCAGGTATGGCCGTCGATGCAGAAGAAGCTGTGGCGCGCCATGGCCGACGTCCTAAGCGGCTCGCGCCGGCTCCAACCCCGGCAGGACCGGCCGGGTGGCCAGGGCCCTCGCCATCAGCACCTCGATCTCGGCGCGCTCGGCGCCGTCCAGCGCCAGGCGCGGCGGCCGGGTGCGCTCGCTGCCGCGACCGGCGATCGCCTCGCACAGCTTGATGCACTGCACCAGGTCTGGCCGCGCGTCGAGGTGCAGCAGCGGCATGAACCAGTCGTAGAGCGCCATCGCCTCGGCGAAGCGGCCCGCCCGCGCCAGGCCGAACAGCGCCTCGCCCTCGCGCGGGAAGATGTTGGACATGCCCGAGACCCAGCCGACGGCGCCGAGGGCGGCGCATTCGAGCACCACGTCGTCGAGGCCGCAGAAGGGGATGAAGCGCCCGCCGGTGAGGTTGCGCAGGTCGACGAAGCGCCTGGTGTCGCCCGAGGACTCCTTCACCGCGACGATGGTGTCGACATCGGCGAGGGAGGCCAGCATCGCCGGCGTCACGTCGCTGCGATAGGCCGGCGGGTTGTTGTAGATCATGACCGGCAGGTCGCCGGCGCTCGCGACGGCGCGGAAATGCGCCAGCGTCTCGCGCGGCTTGGCGGGATAGACCATCGGCGGCAGCACCATCAGCCCGTCGACGCCGGCCCGCGCCGCCTGGCGCGCGGTCTCGATCGCGAAGGCGGCGGTGTATTCGGCGATGCCGGCGATGACCGGCAGGCGGCCGCGGGCGATGCCGGCGGCGAGCTCCATCAGCGCCGCCTTCTCAGGCCCCGTCAGCGCGCAGTTCTCGCCGACCGTGCCGCACATCACCAGGCCCGAGACCCCGTCGGCGATCAGCGCCTCGATCACCCGCCCGGTCGCATCGAGATCGACCGTGAGGTCCTCGCGGAACTGGGTGGTGACCGCGGGAAACACGCCCTTCCACGTCGTCCTGGGATCCGGCATCGCGGCATCTCCTCCGATTATGTCGACAGTTTGTATACTTCCATGGACAATCGGTCAAGCGGGAAAAACAGTTTGTCGACAAGGGAGGGTCGGCCGCGGTAAAGCGGGGACATGAGGGACCCTGACATGACCGGGACGGACGCAGCGGCACCGCGGCGCGGGGCAGGCTCGCCCAAGATCTACGAGGCGCTGAAGCGCGACATCCTGGAGATGCGCCTCGCGCCGGGCGACGGGCTCGACGAGACCTCGCTCTCCGAGCGTTTCGGCATGTCGCGCACGCCGGTGCGCGAGGCGCTGGTGCGCCTGGTCGCCGAGGGGCTGGCGACCACCCTGCCCAACCGCAACACCGTCGTCACCGCGCTCGACTTCGCCAACCTGCCCAACTATCTCGACGCGCTGACGCTGATGTACCGCGTCACCACGCGCCTCGCCGCCGGGCGCCGGCGGCCCGAGCACCTCGCCCTGATGCGCGAGCAGCAGGGCCGCTTCGCCGCCTGCGTCGCCGCGGCCGACGCCATCGGCATGATCGAGACCAACCGCGACTTCCACCTCGCCATCGCCGCGGCCGGGGGCAACCGCTACTACACCGACCTGTTCGCCCGGCTCCTCAACGAGGGCATGCGCCTGCTGCGGCTCTACTACCGCACCTTCGAGGACCATCTGCCGCGGCGTTACGTGGAGGAGCACGAGGCGATCATCGCCGCCATCGCCGAGGGCGACGCCGAGCGCGCCGACCGGCTCGGCGCCGAGCACGCCGCCCAGATCGTCGCCCAGTTCCAGCGCTTCCTCGAGCCGCGGCTCGGGACGGAGATCGCGCTGGGGGCGTGAGCCGGCCTCGACATTCGCCGCCCGCCTCGCCATCCTGCGCCGCCATGACCAGCCCAGATGCCCGGCGCGATTCGCGCGCTTCGCCAGGAGCGCCCGAGCCGGGCGAAGCGCCGGATGCGCGCAGCCTCTCGGGCGTCATCGACCGCGTCACCTACCACAACGAGGAGACCGGCTTTGCCGTGCTCAAGGTCAAGGCCAAGGGCCGCAAGGACCTTGCCACCGTGGTCGGGCGCATCGCCGCCGTCGCGCCCGGCGAGAAGCTGGAGGCGACGGGCCAATGGGTGGTCGACCGCGACCGCGGGCCCCAGTTCAAGGCCGAGACGATCAGCACCGCGGCGCCGGCCTCGGCCAGCGGCATCGAGCGCTATCTCGCCTCCGGCCTGATCCGCGGCATCGGCCAGGAGACGGCCAAGAAGCTGGTCGCCGCCTTCGGCCGGGACACGCTGAAGGTGCTGGATTCGGAGCCCGAGCGGCTCGCCGCCGTGCCCGGCCTCACGCCCGAGCGGGTGCGGCGCATCCGCGAGGGCTGGACGGCGCAGCAGGGCTTTCGCGACGTGCTGCTCTTCCTCACCGAGCACGGGCTCGGCCCGACCCGCGCCGCCAGGGTGCAGAAGACCTTCGGGCCGCAGGCGATCGAGCTGATCCGCGAGGACCCCTATCGCCTCGCCCGCGAGATCAAGGGCTTCGACTTCCAGACCGCCGACCAGTTCGCCCTCAGCCTCGGGCGCGGGCGCGACGATCCGGCGCGGCTGGCGGCCGGGCTCTACGCCGCCCTGCAGGAAGGCGCCATGAACGGCCATTGCGGCGTGCCGCGCATCGCCCTGTTCGAGCGGGCGGCCCGGCTGCTCGGCGTCGACGACGCCGAGCTCGACCAGGCCGCCGGCCGGCTGCTGCAGAGCCGCACCATCATCGCCGACACCATCGGCGGCGAGGCCGCCTTCTTCCTGCCGCCGCTGTGGAAGGCGGAGAATGCCGTCGCCGAGCGGCTGAAGATCCTGGCCGGCGGCCACCCGCCCTGGCGCCAGGACGGCCTCTCCCAGGCGGTGCTGACCGCCGAGGCCCGCACCGGCAAGCGCCTGGCGCCGGCCCAGGCCCTGGCGGTGGAGACGGCGCTCGGCTCCAAATGCCTGGTGATCACCGGCGGGCCCGGCGTCGGCAAGACCACGATCATCGACACCATCCTCAAGGCGCTGGATTCGCGCGAGGTCGAGGTGGCGCTGTGTGCGCCCACCGGCCGCGCCGCCAAGCGCATGGCCGAGAGCACCGGCCGGGAGGCGAAGACCATTCATCGCCTGCTGGAGATCGACCCGGCCACCGGCCAGTTCCGGCGCCAGAGGAGCTATCCCATCGCCGCCGACCTCGTCATCGCCGACGAGGCCAGCATGATCGATGCCGAGCTGATGCAGGCCCTGCTCGACGCCCTGCCCCCGCATGCGGCGCTGATCCTGGTGGGCGACGTCGACCAGCTGCCTTCGGTGGGGCCGGGCCAGGTGCTCGGCGACATCATCGCCTCCGGCGCCGTCTCGGTGGTGCGGCTCACCGAGGTGTTCCGCCAGGCGGGCGAGAGCCGCATCATCGCCGCCGCCCACGCCGTCAACGAGGGCACGGTGCCCGAGGGCGCCAGGAGCCCCGAGGAGGGCGACTTCTTCGTGGTCGAGATGGCCTCGGTCGAGAACGGGGTGCAGAAGATCATCGAGATCGTCACCAGCCGCCTGCCGCGGCGCTTCGGCCTCGACCCCGTGCGGGAGGTGCAGGTGCTGACGCCGATGAACCGTGGCCCGCTCGGCTCCCAGGCCCTGACCCAGGCGCTGCGCGAGGTGCTGAACCCGGCGCGCGAGGGCGCCATCGTGCGCGAGACCGGCGCCTTCGCCCCGCGCGACAAGGTGATGCAGACCGACAACGACTATGAGAAGGAGGTGTTCAACGGCGACATCGGCTATGTCACCGCCACCGACCCGCGCTCCGGCAGCCTGACCGTCGCCTTCGACGGGCGCGAGGTGCACTATGTCGCCGACCAGCTCGACAGCCTGGTGCCGGCCTATGCCACCACCATCCACAAGGCGCAGGGCTCCGAATATCCCGCCGTGGTGGTGGTGCTGGCCAACGCGCATTATCCGATGCTGGCGCGCAATCTGCTCTACACCGCCATCACCCGCGGCAAGCGCCTGGCGGTGCTGGTCACCGAGCGCCGCGCCCTGCGCATGGCGGCCGAGGACGCCATGGGCCGCCGCCGCTGGACCCGGCTGCGCGAGAAGCTGTCGGCATAGAACAAAGACAATTGCCGGCAAAGCAAGCTGACGATCGCCGGCGCGGCCGCGCTGCGACCGCAGCGTCCGTCTTCGGGACCGGCGGTCCGCCAGGGCGCGCAACGCCGCCGACCGCGCGTCTTGAAGCCGCC
The DNA here is from genome assembly GCF_030814995.1 of Labrys wisconsinensis. GTDB lineage: Bacteria > Pseudomonadota > Alphaproteobacteria > Rhizobiales > Labraceae > Labrys > Labrys wisconsinensis. The sequence goes on from NZ_JAUSVX010000001.1 coordinate 401,342, forward strand.
GCGTTTCGTTGCGTAAACTTGCCACGGCCGGGCTCCTGAGACCCGGCGGCACCGGTGGAGGCAGGCGATGCGGCGGATGACGACAGCTCTCGGTCTGGCGGTGCTCGTCCTTGCAACCCCGGCGGGGCCGGCCCCGGCGCAGACCAAGCCGCCGGCCGCGGCCGCCAAGCCCGCCGACGCCGCCTTCGATCTCGCCAAGACCGCGGCCGACGCGCTCGGGCCCGAGGCGACCGCCGCCGTCCAGCGCGACCTGATCTGGACCGGCGACCTCAACAGCCTGGCCTCCGGCGAGTTCGGCAAGCGCAGCTTCGACGCCATCCGCGCCTTCCAGAAGCGCATCAAGGCCAAGGACACCGGCATCCTGCTCCCCACCGAGCGCGACCAGCTCGCCAAGGCGGCCGAGCGGGCCGCGGCCGCCTACGGCTTCAAGCCGGTGACGGCGCAGGGCATCACGGTCGGCTATCCCGCCAAGCTGGTGACGCAGAAGACGGCGACCGAGCACGGCGTGAAATATTCGACGCCGACCGGCAACATCACGGTCGACATCCTGCGCTACGCCGCCACGGAGGAAGCCTTCGAGCCGCTGTTCACCCGGCTCAAGACCGAGCGGGCGGGGCGCAAGATCACCTATTCGCTGCTGCGGCCAGACTTCTTCGTCATCGCCGGCACGGTCGACGGCAAGAGCTTCTACATGCGCTTCCTCAAGACCGACGAGGACAGCCGCGGCTTCGTGCTCGGCTGGGATCCGACGCTCTCGCCGGGCTTCGACCGCGTCTCCATCGCCATGGCCGGATCCCTGGCGCTCGCCGGCGCCGCGCCGGCTGCCGGGGTCCCCGCCTCCGGAACGCCCGTTGCCGCGGCCGAGCCGCCGGCGCCGGCCAAGCCCGCCGGCCCGCCGGTGCCGCTGCCCGCCGGAGCGCCTTCCGCGCCGAAGAGCGGCATCGGCTTCCTCGTATCGGCGCGGGGCGACGTACTGACCAGCGCCGCGCTGGTCGCCGGCTGCCGCACGGTGACGGCGGGCGGGGCCAGCGCGCCGGTCGTTGCCGGCGACGCCGCCAACGGTCCGGCCCTGGTGCGCCTCGCCGCCCCGCCCAAGGTTGCGCCGCTGCCGCTGCGCCTGGCGGCGCTCGGCGTCGGCGATGCCGTCGAGCTGGTCGGCCCCGCCGGGCGCAGCGCCACCACCGTCGCCGCCCTGGCCGGGCCGGGCGACGATACCCGCCGCCTGACCCTCGCCGCTCCCGGCGCCGGCGGCGTGTTCGACGCCAAGGGTGCGCTCGCCGGGCTGGTCGCCGGCGATGCCGGACCGGTGGCGCTGAAGGCCCTGTTCGTCTCCGCCTTCCTGCGCGCGAACGGCGTGGCGCTGGCCGCCTCCGAGGGCGGCGACCCCGCCGCCGCCGCAGTGCCGCTGACCTGCACGCCGGGGTCGTGACGCAAGGTGCCGCTCAGATCGCCGCGGCCTCGCGCTCGCGCCGCCAGTGGTCGAGACGCTCCTTCAGGAGCTTCTCTCTGACATAGGCGAGCTTCTCCTCCTCCAGCCGCTCCAGCACCGTGAGGGCGAAGGCCGCGGGGCCGTGCCGGTTCCACGCCGCCTGCAGGCCGGCATGGCTGTGGCTGCCATGACGAAGCGTGAACCACAGCCGGTTCTGCACCGTGGCCAGATCCGGCGCCCGGCCGACCCAGCGCTCGCCGGTGATGCGGCAGCCGAGCTCGTAGATGCCGGCCACCGCCTTGCGTTCCTTGTAGGCCGTGATCGCGGCCTTCCTGTCCTCGTGCCTCATGATCGTACCTCGCGCCGCGGACGGATCTCCGGCAGCCGCCAGAATTCACCCGGGTGATATTGAGATTGGGTTATTACCCGGGTATAAAGTGGCACGCAACCCTGCATGCAAGGAGAGACATGACACGCCATCTCGAACCGAGCTGGGACGCCGGCCGCGCCCTTCTCGCCCGCGACATCGACGGACCGGTGGTGATGCTGAACCTGCTGCGCCTGCGCGCGGTGGCCGACTATTCCGCCACGCCGGACCTGGCGCCGGCAACCCCGATCAGCGGCGCCGACGCCTATGACCGCTACATCGCCCGCACCCTGCCCCATCTGCGGGAGAGCGGCGGCGACGTGCTGTTCCTCGGCGAAGGCGGCCCCTGGCTGATCGGCCCGGCCGGCGAGCGCTGGGATCGCGCCATGCTGGTGCGCCAGAGCAGCGTCGAGGCGTTCATGGCCTTCGCGGCCAACCAGGACTATCTGGCCGGCCTCGGCCATCGCACCGCCGCGATCGAGGACTCCCGGCTGCTGCCCCTGGTCGCGCTGCCGGCGCCGGGCTGACCGGGCGCCGCGGGCCGTCGCCCCCCTCAAGGGATGGCGCCTGTAGGGATCCGGTAGACGATCAGCTTGTATTCGATGCCCCCGGTCTTCTTCAGGCAGCTTGTCCTGACCATCGCTCCGCCCAGGCGGTCCGCGATTTTTCGACTCGGATGGTTTTGCTCGACCGCCGAATAGGTGACGGCCTCCACACCGAGCGCCTCGCCCGCCCAGGCCACCAGGGCCCGGACGGCCTCATGTCCATAGCCCAGGCCGTGCCAGGCTTCCTTGATCCAGACGCCGACGACGGGCTCCGGATTGCCGATGCGGTGCAGGCCGAGCATGCCGGCGAACTCGCCGGTCGACCGCGATCGCGCCACCAGGAAGAGGTCGGTTCCCCCGGCCATTTTCGGGATCCAGCCTCGGCTGACCTCGGCGAAGGCTTTGCGTGTGGGCGATGGATCGAAAGCCATGAAACGGGTCAGTGTCGTCGTGGCGCAGGCGAAGGTTTCCGCGGCATCGGCAGGTTCGAACGCCTCGAGGCACAGCCTCTCGGAAAACAGCACCGTCTCCGTCATGTTCATGTCGTGAGATCCCGTGCCGACGGCCGATCCTCGCAGCCTCCCCGATCATAGCTCCCGCCTGCACCGCGGACGTGCCGCCGGACACAATCCCGGCGCACCGTGGCGCGGGGATCTTGATCCCGCACGCCGACGACCCGCACGCCCCGGCGCGAGCGGTCTCGATGGCATCGGCGTGGCCGCCACCAGCCTTGCCGAGGTCGGCATGAGGCCGTCCGCCACCGCAAAGTCACCACAATATGTCCGCAATAGTGCTGGGATTTCGATAACGCGAAGAGGCTCCCTCGAGCAGCCGGTCCTCCCAAAGCGGCGTCAGCGCCCGCCGCCGGGTGGGCCGGTGTTCCGTCGGGTTCCCTCGCTCGCGCCCCGCACGTGCTATCGCCACGCGAGAGAGCCGCCGAAAGCCTGAGATCATCCATGGGGTCGCATCGCGACACAGGGAGCCGGTTCTCCCGGCTCGCGTCGCGCCCCGTCCCGGCGACGAGAGGGAAGCATGCGCAGACTGATCGCCCGCAGCCTCGTTTCCGCGCTTCTCCTGCTCGGCATCCTCCAGCTTTCGAGCCCCGCCCTTGCCGGCATCAAGCTGGCGCTGGTCCTCGGCAACAGCAATTATCAAGCCGCGCCCGCCCTGGGCAACCCCGCCAACGACGCGGCCGATCTGGCCCAGGCCCTGCGCGGGATCGGCTTCGAGGTCATCGAGCAGCGCGATGCGACGCGCGAGCAGATGGCGAGCGCCGTGCGCGCCTTTGCCGAGCGCATCCGCGGCGCCGATGTCGCCCTGTTCTTCTATGCCGGGCATGGCCTGCAGCTGAACGGCGAGAATTACCTCATCCCGGTCGATGCCAAGATCGAGAGCGAGGCCGATGTCCGCTTCGACACCATCAACCTCAGCGACATCCAGCAGGAGATGGAAGGCCCGGGGCGCGCCAACGTCGTCATCCTCGACGCCTGCCGCGACAATCCCTTCGCCGACAAGCTCTCGCATGGCGGCCGCGGCATCGCGACCCGCGGCCTCGGCCGGCTGGAGGCGGCCGGCGTCGGCTCGCTCATCGTGTTCTCGACGCAGCCCGACAATGTCGCGCTCGACGGCGGCGGACGCAATTCGCCCTTCACCGCCGCGCTGCTCCGGCATGTCGGGACGCCGGGCCTGGAAATCCGCCAGATGATCTCGAAGGTGCGCGGCGACGTGCTGCAGGCCACCGGGCAGAAGCAGGTGCCGTGGGACAATTCCTCGCTCGTCGGCGACGTCTATCTCGCGGGGCAGTCGGCCGCGGGAACACCGGCCGTGGCCGGGCCGGTCGCGCCCGCGGACGCCGGGCCGGTGCGCGTCGCGCAGACGCAGCAGCCGGCGGCGACCTCCCCGCCGGCGGCCGCCGCCGCAAGCGGGCCGGCCGCCGAGTGCGAGCGGCTCGCCGCGCCCGCGCCGCCCTTCGCCAGCCCGGCTCAGCTCAACGCGGCCCGGTCGCAGAATGTCGACATGCCTCACGCGCTCTCCGCCTGTGAGGCTGCCGTGAGCGCCGATCCGAAGAATCCGCGCCTGCAATTCCTGCTCGGCCGCGTCAATGATCTGTCGAAGACTTATCTGGAGGCGGCGCGTCACTACACCATCGCCGCCGACGCCGGCTATGCCGACGCGCAGGATGCGCTGGGCGTTCTGGTCGTGCTGGGCAGGGGCGTCGTCAAGAACTACACGCGCGCCTTCGATCTCTTCCACAAGGCCGCGCTCGGCGGCTCGCCTTCCGGCATGGGCAATCTCGGCTCGATGTACTCCAGCGGCTTCTCCGTCAAGGAAGACGACGCGATGGCGCTCGCCTGGTACGAGAAGTCGATCGAGGCCGGCAATTCCTTCGGCCTCGCCCAGGCCGGCGTGATGTATTTCAACGGCAAGGGAACGCCGCGCGACTACGACGCCGCCGCGCAATATTTCCAGCAGGAAGCCGACCTCGGCGACGGCTATTCCCTGAAATTCCTCGCCATCATGTATGAGCGTGGCCTGCTCGGAAAACCCGACCCGGCCAAGGCGGCCGAGCTGCGCCTCCAGGCGGCGCAGGTCGATCCCGAGAGCCAGGATCCCAATGTGCCGCTTCCCAGGAAGGTGGTCCGGCAGACCCCTCGCCCCGCGGGCGGCCAGGTCGTGCGCATCCGGCGCTACCATTTCGTCGGCTGCAGCTGGCTCTGGTGCTGACGGGCCCGGAGGCGAGGCGGGGCTAACGCGAGAGCCTTCTCCTCACCGCTCCGCCGCCTGCCCGGCGTCGCGATAGAACGCCGCGGCATCCGCGGTGAAGCCGGCGCGGGACGCCGGGTCGACATAGAACATGTGGCCGCCGGGGTAGAGCTTGAGCGCCGTGCGGCCGGGCGGCCCGATCGGCGGCAGATGGTCGAGCACATAGCGATTGGCGGCATAGGGCGTCACCAGGTCGCTGCGCCCGTGCGCGACCAGCACGCGCAGCCTGGGGTCGAGCGCCAGCAATTCGCGCAGGTCGCGCTCGGCGCTGGCCTGGCCGGGGCCGCCGCGACCCTCCCAGTCCCATTTGCGCGCCGCCTCGCGGTTGAGCAGGGTGAAGGTCATGTCGGTGCGGAAGCCCAGCGCGTCGCGGGCATAGCCGACGAACAGGCCGCCCAGCGCCTGCATCCGGCCGTCGAGCACCGGATCGGGCCCCTCGTCGGACGCCGATTCCGGGAAGGGGTCGGGCGCCGGCGAGGCGGGGTCGTAGGGGCTGGCGATGCGGCTGTCGCCGAGCTTGGCCGCGGCATCGCCGGCAAAGCCGCGCGCCCGGACGATGGCATCGAGCGGCAGGCCGGTGATCTCGGCAACCCGGGCATAGAAGGCGCGCGCCGCCTCGCCTTCGGGCGGGCGCCCGGCCAGGGTGGTGAGATAGTCGGTGAGGGCGAAGCGCTCCGCCGCCGCCAGGGCCTCGGGCGTGAAGCGATGGCGCCGGTCGAGCTCGGCGGCGGCGAGCGATGGCAGCTGCAGCGCCGCCCCGAGCGGCAGGCGGCTGGCATCCAGCACCAGGGCGCCCTCGAGCAGCGGCGAGACCATGACGATGCCGTCGACCGGGATGCCCTGGTCCTGCTGCAGGGCCCGCGCCACCTTGAGCGCGCGGAAGCCGCCATAGCTCTCGCCCAAGAGGTATTTCGGCGAGTCCGTCCGGCTGTTGCGGGCGACATAGAGGGCGATCACCTTGGCGATCGACTGCGCGTCGGCGCGCACGCTCCAGAAATCGCCGGCCTTGTCGGGCTTGGCGGCGCGGCTCCAGCCCGTCCCGACCGGATCGATCAGCACCAGGTCGGTGAAGGCGAGCCAGGTGTCGGGATTGTCGCCGAGCCGCGCCCCGCCGCCGTCGGGCCCGAAGCTGACGCTCCGCGGCCCGACCAGGCCGAGATGCAGATAGGCGGAAGCGGCGCCCGGCCCGCCGTTGAAGACGAAGGTCACCGGCCGCGTCCCGGCCGCCGCGCCCTTCAGGGTATAGGCGGTGTAGAAGATCGCGGCCGAGCGTTGGCCGGACTGGTCATAGAGCGAGAAGGTCCCGGCGGTGGCGACATAGGCGAGCGCCCTGCCGCCGGCATCGAGGCTGTGCTCGGTGACGGCATCGCCTGGCAGGAGCCCGAGGACGCTGCCGGACGGCGGGCCCGCATCCGGCGCCGGCGCCTCCTGGCGCTGGGCCGGGGCGGGCGAGGCCGCCACCAGCAGCGAAAAGGCGACCACGAGCACCCATCGAACCCAACGCAAGACATCCCCCTCCAGACGACGAGCCCCACCATGATCTAGGGCGCCCGCGCCCGGCGTCCACCCTCATGAGGCCACGAGCCGGCAGCCCGGCCTCATGAGGCGGGCGCGTCGGTCCCGTGGAGCCGTCAACCGCGTCGGGCCGCCTCGATCGCCGCCACGTCGATCTTCCCCATCTCCATCATCGCCTCGAACGCGCGCTTGGCCTCGGCGCCGCCGGCCGCCATTGCCTCCATCAGCACCCGCGGCGTGATCTGCCAGGAGATGCCCCATCTGTCCTTGCACCAGCCGCAGGCGCTTTCCCGGCCGCCATTGCCGACGATGGCGTTCCAGTAACGGTCGGTCTCCTCCTGATCCTCCGTGGCGATCTGGAACGAGAAGGCTTCGTTGTGCTTGAACGCGGGCCCGCCATTGAGGCCGAGGCAGGGCATGCCGGCGACCGTGAATTCGACCATCAGCACGTCGCCCGCCTTGCCCGACGGGTAGTCGCTCGGAGCATGGTAGACGGTGCCCACCGCGCTGTCGGGAAACGTCTCGGCATAGAAGCGGGCCGCAGCCTCGGCCTCCTTGTCGTACCACAGGCAGATCGTGTTCTTGGCCATCGCCATTGCTCGTCCCCTCGTCTTTCGAGTCCAGGCCCGATTTCCCACGCCTCGGGGCGACTCACAACCCGCCCCATCAACGCGCCACGGACATAGAATGCGCTCGCGCCGTCCGACGTTCCGCCGGCAATGCCTGAAAGGTCGCGGAATCACGGCTGCCGCCTTCGAGGCGAAGCGCTGGCTGTCCGGTCCCGCGGCCCGGACGCAGATTGTCGGCTTTCCGCCCATCTTGGTCGTTTCCATTTATGGGTTCACGGCCTAGCCTGCCCTCCCCTCATCGATGCGGCGTCCCCATGCCAGAGCCCGACCCGATCCCCGTCTTCGACGGCCACAACGACATGCTGCTGCGCCTCTACAAGGCCGGCAGCGCCGAGGCCGAGATGCGCTTCCTCGACGGCACGCCGGACGGCCATATCGACCTGCCGCGCGCCCGCCGGGGCGGGCTGGCGGGCGGCCTGTTCGCCGCCTTCCCGCCGCCGCTCGCCGCGCTCGACCTCGACACCGGCATGGCCCGTGCCCGCTACGACCTGCCGAGCCCGCCGACGCTCGACCTCGCGCCGGCCCAGGCCTCGACCCTGGCCATGGCCTCGATCCTGCTGCGGCTGGAGCGGGCCTCGGCCGGGGCGCTGACCGTCTGCCGCGACGTCGCGGCGATCCGGGCGGCGATGGCGCAGGGCTCGCTCGCCGCCGTCTTCCACATCGAGGGCGCCGAAGCGATCGATCCGGACCTCGCCATGCTCGACGTGCTGCATGCCGCCGGCCTGCGCTCGCTCGGCCTGGTCTGGAGCCGGCCGAACGCCTTCGGCCACGGCGTGCCCTTCCGCTTCCCCGGCTCGCCCGACACGGGACCTGGCCTGACCGAGGCCGGCAAGGCGCTGGTGAAGGCGTGCAACCGCCTGCGCATCCTGGTCGACCTCTCGCATCTCAACGAGCAGGGATTCCGCGACGTCGCGGCGCTGAGCGAGGCGCCCCTGGTCGCCACCCATTCCAACGTCCATGCGATCTGCCCGAGCACGCGCAACCTCACCGACTGGCAGCTCGGCGCCATCCGCGACAGCGGCGGCCTCGTCGGCCTCAACTTCGCCGCCGGCTTCCTGCGCCCGGACGGGCGGATGAAGGCCGATACCGGCCTCGACGTCATGCTCCAGCACATCGACGCGCTCCTGGAAGCGCTGGGCGAGGACGGCGTCGGCCTCGGCTCGGATTTCGACGGCGCGCTCGTCCCCGCCGTGATCGGCGACGCCGCCGGCCTGCCCCGCCTGACCGAGGCGATCGCCGCCCGCCACGGTCAGGCGCTGGCGGAAAAGATCGCCTGGCGCAACTGGCTCGGCCTGCTGGAGCGGACGATCGGGTGAGCCGAACGGCGCGCATTTGAAAGATTGCACCGTCCAGGTCACTCGACTTTCGCGTGAGAACCTCGCATTCTTCGAGAATGCTGAGGGGAAAGCATGCATCCGATCATCATGGCCGCCGCGTGCATCGGGCTCGCTGGCTGCGCCGCCGCCAACTACGCGAACGTCAACTATCAGGGAATTCCGTTCCGGGATGTCGCCATGCCGGAGAGCGCCTATCGCGTCATCGAAAAACGCGGGCAGAATCGGATGTTCGTAATGAACCCGACGCCAGGCTCTCTGTTCGGCACCGTCGACACGTCCGGCTCGGGCCAGCTCTATGCCGCGGCCGCAGACCGGTACCTCGCCCTGACCGGGCGCCCTCACTGCCGCGCCGTGCGATCCGACTTCATCCTCCCGGCGGAGTTCGAGATCTTCTTCACCTGCCGTGCCGGGCGCACCTGAGGATCCATTCATTCCTGCCGCTCAGGAGCCCGGTTTGTAAGGAATCGGGTCCTCCGAGCACTGCAGCCGCTTGTAGAAGAGCTCGCGGGCATAGCCTCGCGATACCGCCATGGCGATCTCGCGGATTTCCCGGCGCTGGCGTTCGAGATCGATCTCCAGCACGGCGTTGGCGACGATCAGGGCGCGCACCGCGGCGCGCGGGTCACCGTCGCAATCGGCGATGACGCGGTCGACCTCGATCTCCAGCTCGGCGGGATCGCCGAGGGCGAAGCTGCTGACGGCCGGGTTCATCGCCGGCGCTCCGCTGCCCTGCCGTTCCACCTTCCTCTCTGCCCGCCGCCGTCCGCCATGCCGGTCCTCCGCTCGAATCGGGCAGAGGCTATGCCGGCGAGGCTGGCCGGTCGAGTCATTTGTTTTCGTTTTGTTCTCACCCCCTGGAAGCAACGCACTCGATCGGTCACGACGGACGCAACGGCCAAGCCTGCGTAGGGCCTTTATTGTGCCGATGCCAGAATGTGTATTATAATACACAAATGCTGGAGGTTCGCCAGACGGCCAGCTATTCCGCCTGGATTTCCGGCTTGCGCGATCAACGAGCCGTTGCCCGCATCGAAATCCGGATCCGCCGGCTGTCGCTGGGCAACCCCGGAGATGTGAAATCGGTTGGCGAGGGCGTGAGCGAGCTTCGGGTCGACTACGGCCCCGGATACCGGGTCTACTTCACATCCCGCGGTGGGACCATCGTGATCCTGCTGTGCGGAGGCGACAAACGGACCCAGGCTGCCGATATCGCGGCGGCGAAGAGGATGGCGAAGGATCTGTAATCATGCCCTTGGAAACGACTCTTTGGGATCCCGCGGAGCGCCTGACCTCTCCGGAGGCGGAGCTTGCCTATCTCGAAGCGGCCTTCGAGGACGGCGACCCCGCCCTGATCGCCGCTGCCATCGGGGACGTCGCTCGCGCCCGCGGCATGTCGCGGATCGCGCGGGAGGCCGGCCTCAGCCGCGAAGCGATGTACAAGGCGTTCCGGGCGGAAGGCAATCCGACGCTCGAAACCGTCGCCGGCGTAACCAGGGCGCTCGGCTTCAAGCTGACGATCAGACCGGCCGGCTGAGACCCGCATCTGCGGGTTCTCGCCACGGCGCTCACCCCGGCTCCGGCCCGCCGGCCGGTACCGGCGCGATCCCGAACGCCTCCTGCAGGTGCCGATGCCCCACCGGGGTGACGGCGAGCACCCGCGAATCCCGGGAACGCCGCAGCCAGCCGAGCACCAGGAACCGCTCCAGCATCGCCGCCCCGACCGCGCCGGCGATGTGGGGCCGCCGCATGCTCCAGTCCAGGCACGGGCGGCAGAACACGCGGCGCTGCCGCGTCAGCCCGGCGACGTCGATGCCGAGACCGTCGAGCAGGGCCCGGCCGGCCGGCGTCACCTCGCCGCCGTCCTCGCCCAGCACGATCTGCTCGCGCTCCGCCAGGACGTCGGCGATGCGCACAGCGAGCTCGCCCGCCAGGTGGTCGTAGCACAGCCTGGCGAAGCGCAGGTCCTCGCCGCCGCGCCAATGCGGGTGGTAGCGGGCCGGGCCGGCCTGCGCCACCGCCATGATGCCTTCGAGCATCCGGCCGACCAGCGGCGAGGCCAGCCGGAAATAGCGGTGCCGCCCCTGCCGGGCCAGCGCCAGGATGCCGCCGTCGACCAGCTTGCCGAGATGGGCGCTGGCGGTCTGCGGCGTCACATGGGCGGCATAGGCGAGCTCCGAGGCGGTGAGCGCCCGGCCGTCCATCAGCGCCCCGAGCATGTTGGCGCGGGCGGGATCCCCCACCAGCGCCGCGACCTCGGCGATCTTCGGTCCCGTCTGCATCGCGCCCTTATAGGGCACTCCGGCGGGGCGATGCTACGACGCGCATCGAAGCGAGCGCGCGCCCGCCGCGGCAGTCAGGCCGCCACGGCGAAGCAGGCGACGGCGCGGCCCTGCTTGTCCTCGAGCACCGGCCGCTCCTGGCGGCACACCTCCATCGCCAGCGGGCAGCGCGGGTTGAAGGCGCAGCCGGACGGCGGCGAGAAGGGCGAGGGCAATTCGCCCTGCAGGATGATGCGCTGGCGCACCCGCTCCGGATCGGCCTGCGGCGTCGCCGACATCAGGGCGCGGGTATAGGGGTGCTGCGGCGCCGCGAACAGGGCCTCGCGGCTGCCCATCTCCACGGCGCGGCCGAGATACATCACCATCACGTCGTCGGCGATGTGGCGCACCACCGAGAGATCGTGGCTGATGAAGATGTAGGCGAGGCCGAACTCCTGCTGCAGCTCGCCGAGCAGGTTGAGCACCTGCGCCCGGACCGAGACGTCCAGAGCCGAGACCGGCTCGTCCAGCACCAGGATCTTCGGCCGCAGCATCAGCGCCCGGGCGATGGCGACGCGCTGGCGCTGGCCGCCGGAGAACATGTGGGGATAGCGCTGCGCCTGGTCGGGCCGGAGGCCGACGCGCGCCATCATCGCCAGCGCCGCGTCCTGGCGCTCGGCGGCGCTCAGCCTGGTGTTGACCAGGAGCGGCTCCTCCAGCGCCCGCTGGATGGTCTGGCGCGGGTTGAGCGAGCCGTAGGGATTCTGGAACACGATCTGGATCTCGCGCCGCAGCACCCGGCGCTGGGCCGCGGTGGCGAGCTTGAGGTCGACCCCGCCGATGGTCAGCGAGCCCTCGCTCGGCGGTTCGATCATGGTCAGGAGGCGGGCGAGGGTCGACTTGCCGCAGCCGGATTCGCCGACCACCGCCAGCGTCTTGCCGGGCTGGAGCGAGAAGCTGACCCCGGCCAGGGCGCGCACCGTGCCGGTGGCGCCGAACAGCCCACGCTTCACCTCGTAGAAGCGGGCGAGGTCCCGCGCTTCGAGCAGGGCCGTCATGCCGCCACCTCCAGGTCGGACGGCTTGCCGTCGACGAGCGGGCGGATGCACAGCGCATTGTTCATCGCCGGTCCCGCCCGGCCAGGCGGCGCGGCGCGGCAGGCTTCGACGGCGAAGGCGCAGCGCGGCGAGAACAGGCAGCCGGCCGGCCGGTCGTACTGGCCCGGCACCACGCCGGGGATGGAGGGCAGCACCCGCGAGGTCGCGCGCTCCGGCAGCGCCGCCAGCAGCGCCGCGGTATAGGGATGGCGCGGCTCGCCGAAGAGGTCGCGCGTGGAGGCCATCTCCACCTGCTGGCCGGCATATTGCACGATGACGCGCTGGGCGGTCTCGGCCACCACGCCCATGTCGTGGGTGATGAGCACCAGGGCCATGCCGCGCTCGCGCTGCAGCCGCGCCAGGAGGTCGAGGATCTGCGCCTGGATGGTGACGTCGAGCGCCGTGGTCGGCTCGTCGGCGATCAGCAGCTTGGGGTTGCAGGCGATCGCCATGGCGATCATCGCCCGCTGGCTCATGCCGCCCGACATCTGGTGCGGGAAGGCGGAGAGGCGCCGGGCCGGGTCGGTGATGCCGACCTGCTCGAGCAGCTCGACCGCCCGCGCCCGCCGCTGCGCCCGGCCGAGATCGGTATGGGTGCGCAGCGCCTCGTCGATCTGGAAGCCGACGGTGAAGCAGGGGTTCAGCGAGGTCATCGGCTCCTGGAAGATCATCGCCATGTCGCGGCCGATGATGCCGCGCCGCGCCCGCGACGTCATGGTGCGCAGGTCCCGGCCGTCGAAGGCCAGGACGTCGGCGGTGACCCGGGCGGTCTTGGGCAGAAGCCCCATCACCGCCAGCATCGCCACCGACTTGCCCGAGCCGGACTCGCCGACGATCGAGACGATCTCGCCGGGATCGAGCGACAGGGAGACGCCGTCGACGGCGCGGAAGAAGCCGTGGCGGACCGGAAATTCGACGGTGAGGTTCTGGATTTCGAGCAGGGGCATCGAGTGAACAGGTCCCTTTCGAAGGTCTGAGCCGCTTCCCGTGGCTTCAGCCACGACTTGCTCAGACTGCCAAGTGCAAGCAGGTTCGGGAGAACCGGCTCAGGAGCGCGATCGCGTCGGCATGGGTCAGCCGCGCTTCAGCCGCGGGTCGAGGGCGTCGCGCAGGCCGTCGCCGAACACGTTGATGGCAACCACCGTGAGCAGGATGGCCAGGCCCGGGAACGTCACGATCCAGGGTGCGCTCTCCAGGAACTCACGCGACGAGGCGAGCATGGCCCCCCATTCCGGCGTCGGCGGCTGGGCGCCGAGGCCGAGGAAGCCGAGGGCTGCGGCCTGCAGCAGCGCATCGGAAATGCCGAGCGTCGCCTGCACGATCAGCGGCGCGAGGCAGTTCGGCAGCACCGTGACGAACATCAGCCGGACCGGCCCGACGCCGACCACCTTGGCCGCCGTGACGTAGTCTTTAGAGAGCTCGCTCAAGGCCGACGCGCGCACCAGCCGGACGTAGCGCGGCAGGAACACGATCAACACCGCGACGATGGTGTTGGAAAGGCTCGGCCCGATGATGGAAACGATCACCACTGAGAGGACCAGGTCCGGGACGGACAGGATCAGGTCCATGAAGCGCATCAGCACCGCGTCGACCACGCCGCCGACGAAGGCGGCGATCAGGCCGAGCACGACGCCCGTCAGGATCGACACGATCATCACCGAGACGCCGATGAAGAGGGAGATTCGCGCGCCGTGGATGATCCGCGAGAGCATGTCGCGACCGACATCGTCGGTGCCGAGCGGAAAGTCCCAGGAGCCTCCGTCGCTCCAGGCCGGCGGCTGCCTCACGTGCTCGCGGAACTGCTCGATCGGCGAATGCGGCGCCAGAACGTCGGCGAAGATGGCCACCAGCACCACCAGGCAGACGACGACGAGCCCGACCATGGCGCCGCGATTCTCCCTCAGATTGTGCCAGGTCTCGGCGATCAGCGAAGGGGGCGACGCCGGGCGAGCCGCGGCAATGCTGGTGTCAGCGACCATGGCGAATCCTCGGATTGATGAGCCCGTAGAGCAGATCGATCGTCAGGTTCACGAACACCACCACGACCGATATGAGCAGAACCCCGCCCTGCAGCACGGGATAATCACGTCGCGATAGCGAATCGATCAGCCATTTGCCGACCCCCGGCCAGGAGAACACCGTCTCGGTCTGCACAGCTCCGGCGATCAGCGCGCTCACCTGCAGGCCGATGACGGTGACGACCGGGATCAGCGCATTGCGCAGGGCGTGCAGGCCGACGACGCGGATCGGTGACAGCCCTTTGGCGCGTGCGGTGCGCACATAATCTTCGTTCAGCACCTCCAGCATGGCCGAGCGCGTGATGCGGGTGATCACCGCCAGCGGCAGGGTGCCGAGCACGATAGCCGGCAGGATCAGATGCGCCAGCGCCGACTGGAACGCGCCGTCCTGGCCGGAGAGGTAACTGTCGATCAGCATGAAGCCGGTCACTGGCTCGATATCGAAGAGTTCCAGATTGACCCGCCCCCCCACGGGCGTGAGGTCGAGTTGGTTCGAGACCACCAGGATCAGCACCAGACCCCACCAGAAGATCGGCATGGAGTTGCCGGTCACCGCGGCGGCGGTGACCACGTAGTCGGCCGAGGATCCGCGCTTCAGGCCGGCGATGATGCCGGCAGGGATGCCGAGCACGACCGCGAAGATCATGGCGCAGACAGCGAGCTCGATCGTTGCCGGGAACAGCGTCATGAATTCGCGGAGCACGGGTTCGTGGGTCACCAGCGAGACGCCGAAGTCGCCGTGCAGGACCTGCCAGAGATAGTCCCAGAATTGCTTCAACAGCGGCTGGTCGAGTCCCATCTCGTGGCGCAGCTCGGCCAGCCGCTCCGGCGAGATGCCGCGCTCGCCGCGCCGGACCTCGATCGGGTCGCCGGGAACGAGGCGGATGGCGAAGAAGGTCAGGGCGATCAGCGCCAGGAAGATCGGGAGCGTCAGCAGCACCCGTTTGGCGAAATATTTGAGCATTCTTGTCGCCTCGGCGATCGGATCGATCGCGACTTGCGAAAACGCTGGAGTCGAGTGAACGCCGAAACCGTCACCGCTTCAAGAATTCGATGAGGTCTTGCGGGAAGAGTCGTTCACCGGTGCAACCCCGGGATGACAAACGGCCGCGCAACCCAAGGTGCGCGGCCGCATGTTCGGACCGTGGACTTACTTCAGCGTGACGCCGTAGAACTCGTGCCGGCCGAGCGGGGAGACCTTGTAGCCCTCGACATTGGCGCTGATCGGCTCGTAGACGACGGAGTGCGCGATGGTCATCTGCGGCTCCTCGTCATGGGCGATCTGCTGCATCTCCTCGTAGAGCTTGGTGCGCTCGGCCTTGTCGAAGGTCTGGCGCGCCTTGGTCAGGCGCTCATCGAAGTCCTTGTCGCACCACTTGGACAGGTTCTGGCCGCCCGGGCGCGCCGCGGCGCAGCCGAGCAGGAAGAAGAAGTTGTCGGGATCGCCGTTGTCGCCGGTCCAGCCGAGCTGGCCGGTCATGTGCTCGCCCGCCTGCAGGCGCTTGCGATACTCGCCCCACTCATACGTGACGAGCTTGGCGTTGACGCCGACCTTGGCGAGGTCGGCCTGCATCATCTCGGCGATGCGCTTGGCGGCCGGGTTGTAGGGGCGTTGCACCGGCATGTACCACAGGTCGATGTCGAGCGAGGTGATGCCGGCCTTGGCCAGCAGCGCCTTGGCCGCGGCCGGGTCGTACTTGTAGTCCACGACCTTGTCGTTATAGCCCCAGATCGTCGGCGGGATCAGGTTCTTGGCCGCCTGGCCGGCGCCCTGGTAGACGTCCTTGATGATGGCGTCCTTGTCGATCGCCATGGAGAGCGCCTGGCGTACCTCCTTCTTGTCGAAGGGCGGCTTCTCCACGTTGAAGGCCCAGTAGGCGATGTTGAGGCCGGCCTGGGACAGGAGGTTGATCTTCTTGTCCTCCTTCATCGCCGCGAGGTCGGCCGGGTTGGGATAGCCCATCACCTGGCATTCGCCCTTCCGCAGCTTGGCGAAGCGCGCGGTCGCGTCCGGCGTGATGGCATAGACCAGGCCGTCGAGCTTGGCCTTGCCGCCCCAGTACTCCGGGAAGGCCTTGTAGCGGATCACCGCGTCTTTCTGATAGGACGTGAACTGGAACGGCCCGGTGCCGACCGGCTCCTGGTCGAACTTCTCCGGCGTGCCCGCCTTCAGGAGATAGTCGGCATATTCGGCCGACTCGATGGTGGCGAAGTCCATGGCGAAATTCGCCAGGATCGGGGCGTTGGCCTCGGTCAGCGTCACCTTCACCGTATAGTCGTCGACCTTGTCGATCGACTTCAACAGCTTGGGCATGTCCATGTCGTTGAAGTAATCGAAGGCGCCGCCCGAGACCTTGTGGTAGGGATGATCGTCCTTCCACTGGCGGTTGAAGGAGAACAGCACGTCGTCGGCATCGAAGTCGCGCGTCGGCTTGAAGCCCTTGTAGGCATGGAACTTCACGCCCTTGCGCAGATGGAAGGTGATCTCCAGCCCGTCCTTCGAGATTTCCCATTTTTCGGCCAGGCCGGGAATGACGTTGGTGGTGCCGGGCTCGAACTCGACCAGCTGGTTGAACACCGGGCGCGCCGCATCCAGGGACGTGCCCGTGGTGTTCAGCGCCGGCGTGAAATTCTCAGGGCTGCCTTCGGAGCAGTAGACCAGCGTCTTGGCGCCGGCGGCCGTCGTCCCCAGCAGCACGGCGACCGTCGCCGCCAGAAGGCCGGTTTTCAGGGTCTTCGACATGGGTTCCCCATTCCGTTGTTGCAGCGTGGGCCGCGCGCGAGCGTTGGAACGGATCATCCAAAAGACGCCCCTGCCGCGCGATCTGTGCCTCGCTTGAGGTGCATGGAAGCCTTTTTGCGCGCATGGGGCAAATGATTTCTGGCGGCCTGGCCCAGTCAGCGCATCTTCGAAACAAAACACCCCGCGGTCGCGCCGCGAGGTGCCGAAAATGTCCGGAAACGCCGGAATCGAGGCGTTTTGCGAACCTTATTTCTTGAACAGGTCGAGCTTCTTGAAATGCTCGGCCAGGAGATAATAGACGGTGAGGCGCGACTTGGTCCGGTCGGCCTTGAGCTTGTCGACCACCGCCTTGATCGCGGCGTCCAGCGTCGCGTCCGCATCCTTCAGGCCGAGCTTCTTCTTCAGGAAATTGTCGCGCACGCGACCGAGCTCCGCCGGGTCGCTCGCCGCCACCCACCTGGAATCCGCCTTGCTGAGCACGAGGGCATAGGTCTTCGCCATCCCGGCAACGGCAGCTTCGTCGACACTGCCGGTATATTTCTTGACGTCGGCGAGATGGGTTGCGAGATCCGTCATGGTCCAAGCCTCCTCGACTGTTTCCCCGTCCGCGCTATCCAGACGCAGGCAGGTATAAGGCCATGGCTTGGCGAAGTCCGCCACGGGTTTTCGCCGGATGTGATGGTGAAATTCCGGTAATCCCCCGGCTTTTCACCGTCTCTTGGCTTCGATCGCATCCCAGATGGCCACCGCGAGGTCCGGCCCGCCCAGACGCTTGATCGCCCTGATCCCGGTCGGCGAGGTGATGTTGATCTCGGTGAGATGGCCGCCGATCACGTCGATGCCGACGAAGATCAGGCCCATGCGCTTCAGCGCCGGGCCGATGCGCTCGCAGATCTCGCGTTCGCGCGCCGTCAGGTCGGTCGGCCGCGCCGCCCCGCCGCGCACCATGTTGGAGCGGATATCGCCGGGCTGCGGCACCCGGTTGACCGCGCCCGCCGCCACGCCGTCGACCAGGATGATGCGCTTGTCGCCCTCGAAGACCTCGGGCAGGAAGCGCTGCACCACCCAGGGCTCCCGCGAAAGGGTCGAGAACAGGTCGAACAACGAGCCGAAATTCGGGTCGTCACGGCCGAGCTTGAACACCGCCGCGCCGCCATTGCCGTAGAGCGGCTTCATCACCACGTCGCCGTGCTCCTCCCGGAAGGCCTCGATGTCGGCGCGGTCGCGGGTGATCAGCGTCGGCGGCATCAGCTCGGGAAACTCGGTGACGAACATCTTCTCCGGAGCGTTGCGCACCGAGGCC
Source organism: Labrys wisconsinensis (assembly GCF_030814995.1). Classification (GTDB taxonomy): domain Bacteria; phylum Pseudomonadota; class Alphaproteobacteria; order Rhizobiales; family Labraceae; genus Labrys; species Labrys wisconsinensis. The sequence continues at coordinate 419,346 of NZ_JAUSVX010000001.1, forward strand.
GGGTCGTTGACGACCAGCGTGCGGGGATGGATGCGCTCCAGGAGATGGGTCGTCGTCACATAGGCCATGTCGAAGGGCGGGTCCTGGCGCAGCAGCACCACGTCGAAGCCGGTGAGGTCGACGCGCGTCGCCGCTCCCGCGGTGACATGGTCGCCCTCGACGTCGCGCAGGGTCACCGGCCGGACGCTGGCCGTCACCCCGCCGTCGCGCATCGACAGCGTGTCCGGCAGGTAGACCGACAGCGCATGGCCGCGTGCCTGCGCCTCCAGCATCAGGGCGAAGGTGGAATCGCCACGGATGCTGATCCGCTCGATCGGGTCCATCTGGACGGCGACGTTCAAGGCCATGGCAGGTCCCCTGTGCTTCCCCTCGATATTCCACCGCCGTGCGGGAAGCGCAACACGGGAGGGCGAGCCGCAGGCAGGCCCCGGCGCCTGCGCCTGACATAGGCATCAGCGCGCCGGCGCGATAGCCCGTGCCGCCCTCGACGCGTGGAGGACGACGAGAGCGGCGATGCCGGTCGCCGCCACGGCAAGCGCCAGCGGCAGGGCGCTGGCGCCCAGGGCATGGCCGACCAGCGCGCCGATCCCCGCCCCCGCCAGCATCTGCACGAAGCCGGCAAAGGAAGAGGCCGCGCCGGCCCGGTCCGGGAACGGCGCCAGGGCGCCCGCCATCGCCTGCGGCATGACGAGGCCGACCCCGGCGAGGTAGAGCGCCATCGGCACGACGATGGCGGCGGGATGCGGGATGCCGGCCAGCACCAGCGCCAGCATGGCGACGCCGCCGAGGGCGAGGCAGGCGACGCCGATGGAGAGCGTCGCCTCGATGCCGTGCCGCGTCACCAGGGCCTGGGCCGCGAGCGTCCCGGCGATGTAGCCGATCACGCCGACGACGAAGGCGAAGCCGAAGGCCAGCGCCGAGAGGCCATAGACGCCCTGCAGCACGAAGCTCGACCCGGAGATCCAGGCGAACAGGCCGCCGTAGGTCAGCGACATCAGCACGAGATAGGCGAGGAAGCCGCGGTTGCGCGTCAGGCCGGCGAAGCTCCTGGCAATGCCGAGCGGCGAGATCGGCGCCGGGTTCGGCGCCCGCAGCGTCTCCGGCAGCTTGCGCCAGGCGACGAGGCCGCCGGCCGCGGCCAGCGCCGCCGCCAGCACGAAATTCGCCTGCCAGCCGATCCCGGCCTGCAGCAGGCCGCCCACCACCGGCGCCACTGCCGGCACCAGGCCCATGATCGTGCCCATCAGCGCCAGCTCGCGCGCCGCCCGCGGGCCTTCATAGAGGTCGCGCACCACGGTGCGGGCGAGCACGATGGGCCCGGATGCGCCGAGGGCCTGCAGGAAGCGGGCGGCGAGCAGCGCCTCGATCGAGGGCGCGGCGGCGCAGATCAGGCTGGCGGCGACGAAGAGGACCAGCCCGCCGATGAGCGGCGGCCGCCGTCCGAACCGGTCGGAGAGCGGACCGTAGATCACCTGCCCCGCGGCGAAGCCGACGAGGAACACGGACAGGGTGAGCTGCACCTGCGCCGTCGAGGCGCCCAGCGCCGTGCCGATCAGGGGCAGCGACGGCAGGTACATGTCCGTCGACAGCGGCCCGAGCGCGGTCAGGAGCGCGAGCAGCGCCGTGAGGGCGAAGGTGTCGGGACGGAGCATGGGGCGGGGTCGTCGCCTGGCGGGGTGCCCTTTCTGGCCGAAGCACCCGCCGGGCGCCAGCCCCCGTGCCGCACGGCCGCCCCTATTTCGCCTCCTCGGGCCGGCCGACATAGCCGGCCATCAGCACCAGCCCGGTGTCGCTCTGGCGCAGCGCGAACAGGAAAGGCTTGTCGACCTTCATGACGATGTGCGGCGCCGGCAGGCTGCGCAGCGTCGTCACCGCGGTGGCGGCGGCGGCCTCCGTGCCCTTCTCGTCGACGCGGATCACCGCCTTCTGCACGATCTCGGCGATGACCTGCGGCGTCGGGGAGAGGCCGGCCAGCGCCGTCTTCGACAGCCGGGCGGGCTTGAGGCCGAGCTTGTCGGCGGCGTCGAGCAGGTCGGTGGCGACGGAGAGCGAAAAGCGCGGCAGAGCCACCTCGCCCTCGGCCTCCGCGAAGCCCTCGCCGGCGAGCCAGGCGCCGGCGTCGTGGAACTCCTCGGCCCGGGCCGGCTTGTCCTTGGTGGTGACGACGACCAGCGAATAGCCCTTCGTAACATAGGGCAGCGAGACGGCGATGAAGTGATCGTCCTGACGGAACTGCATCGCGCCGAGGCCCGAGTGCATCATCGACACCTTGTCCGGGGCGCCCGCGGCCGGGGTGAACGGCTCCTGCTGGGTCAGCCGGGCATCGAAGGGCGTCTTCCAGTCGTCCTTGAAATGCAGGGCGTTGAGCGCCACCAGCCCGCCGGCGCGCAGCGGCTGGTCGAGGATGGTCGGGATCAGCCCCTTGGTGGTGTCCGAGACGAACGTGTTGATGCGCTCCAGCGTCTTCGGGTCGTCGAGGCTTTCGGTCGAGACCTCGGCCCCGGCCGCCTGCAGGCCGAGCACGGCGAGCGGGAAGGGCTTCGCGGCCGGATCGAACACCACGGCGCTGGCGAAGGCGAGCGGGCCCCCCTGCGGCTTGGCCACCAGCGCCAGCGCGGCGCGCAGCGCCTCGAGGTCGGCGGCCGCATCGGCGCCCGGCCGGTCGAGGCCGAGCGTCTTGTGGATCGCCGCCCGCATCGGCGCGCTGGCGCCGAGGTCGAGCAGCGCCAGGGGCGAGGCCAGGCTCGCCGGGGAGACGACGATGTTCTCCGGCGGCTTCGGGGCCCGTGCCAGTTCGCCGATCAGGTCGAGGCCGAGCCTGGCCTGGGCGGTGAGACGCTGCTGCTCGGGCGTCGGCGCCGCGGCGACCTCGACCGGCTTGCCGGCATTCGCCGGAGCCGCCGGAGCCATTGTCGACGGCGCGGCGGCCTTGGGCTTCGTCGCGGCGAGGCCTTCGCCACCCGCCGAGACGGCGAGGAGGCCGGCGTAAAGGGACGCAAGCACGATGGCTCTGCGCATGATGTTTCCTCTCTCCCGGGACCGGCCCCATTCACCACCACGGCCGGCGGCGCGGCGCCGTGCCTTTTCGCACCCAGCGCGCCGAGGCAGCGACCCCATCGGCCGCAGCGGCAGTGTAGCGCCTGACCGGGCGGGAGGCGAGGTCAGGCGGCCTGGCGCTGGCGGCTGCGGAACCCGTCGCGGATGAAGCGCGCCAGCTCCTCGACGACGGCGCTCGGCCGGGCGCGCGACATGTGCAGCGCGATCGAGTAGGGCTGCAGCGGCGGCAGGCCGGATTGCGGCCCGAGGATCTCCAGATGCCCCGGGACGGTGGCGGCCATCAGCGCCATCACCGCCAGGTCGGTCTCGACGGTGGCGTTCATCACCTCGGCGCCGCCGATCTCCGACATCGCCCACCAGGAGATGTCCGCGCCGGCGAGGGCCGCGACGATGGCGGGGCGGAAGATGCAGGTCTCGGCCCCGAGCGACACCGGCAGCGGCCGCTTGCGGTGGGCCTCGCCGCCGCGGGCGCCGACCCAGACCAGGCGGTCGATCGCCAGGGTCTCGGCGCCCGCGCTGGCCTGCGGCTGCTCGACCAGGGTGAGGTCGATCTGGCCGGCCTGCAGCGTCTCCAGGAGCTTCAGCGACGGCTCGCACACCAGCGTCACCCGCACATTGGGATAGGCGCGGGAGAAGCCGCGCAGCACCGGCGGCAGATAGGTGTTGACCAGGTCGTAGGGGATGCCGAGGCGGACCTCGCCGCTGTGGATCGGCACCGTCATCTCGGCCCAGATCTCGTCGTTGAGCGCCAGCATCCGCTTGGCCTTGCCGAACAGGCGCTCGCCGGCATTGGTCAGGCGCAGCCCCTTGCGGTCGCGCTCGAACAGGCGGGCCTCGAACCCGTCCTCCAGGCGCTTGATCTGCTGGCTGATCGCCGCCTGCGTCAGGTTGAGCACGTTGGCGGCCGCGGTCATCCCCGCCGTCTCGGCCACGGCGATGAAGGCCCTGAGCAGGCCGGTGTCGATATTCCTGGTCATCCCGAGCCTTGGATCATCAATAATGAATTGTTATCTGCAGCATCATAAACATTAGTTTCCATGATTCAAGTCGCCTTGGTAGGGTACGCCATCCCAAGAGATCGGAGGCTGTCATGGCCGCGTCGCTGTCGTCCCATTCCTTCCATTCCAACCGGCCGCACCCGGTGCTGGACCGCGCGGTCGCGGCCTGGCGGCGGCTGTCGGACGAGATCCGCATCCGTCGCGACCTCAACCGGCTCGGCGCCTTCGACGATGCCGCCCTGTCGGACCTCGGCCTCTCCCGCGGAGGCATCGAAGGCGCGATCCGCGACGGCCGCACGGACCGGCACTGAGGCCCGCCCAGCCGGGCGGGCGCCCCGCCTGCCCGGCCAAGACCGCCGTTCCCCGCCCGGACGGCCGATTACGCCTTCCTCAGGCCGCCGCGCCCCGATATAAGGCCGCGTCCGTCGTCCCCGAGGAATGGCATTCATGCGCAGCGCCGCCGTCGAGCGCACCACGAAGGAAACCTCCGTCTCCGTCTCCGTCGCCCTCGACGGGACGGGGCGCTACGACGTCGCCACCGGCGTCGGCTTCTTCGACCATATGCTCGAGCAGCTGTCGCGCCACTCCCTGATCGACATCACGGTGCGCGCCAAGGGCGACCTGCACATCGACGATCACCACACGGTCGAGGATGTCGGCATCGCCCTCGGCCAGGCCGTGCGCCAGGCCATGGGCGACATGAAGGGCATCACCCGCTATGCCGACGCCTGCCTGCCGATGGACGACACGCTGACGCGCGCCGCCATCGACGTGTCCGGCCGCCCCTTCCTGGTGTTCAAGGTCGCCTTTCCCAGGGAGAAGATCGGCACGTTCGACACCGAGCTGGTGCGCGAATGGTTCCAGGCCTTCGCCATGAACGCCGGCGTGACGCTGCATGTCGAGACGCTCCACGGCGAGAACGCCCACCACATCGCCGAGAGCTGTTTCAAGGCGCTGGCGCGCACCCTGCGCGCCGCCCTGGCGGTCGACCCGCGCACGGCCGGGGACCTGCCCACCACCAAGGGCCGGCTCGGAGGCTGAGATGGCATCCTGGAGCGTGTTCGAGCCGCCGGCGAGCCCGCCCGGCTCCTTCGAGGCCGCCGACGCCAGCGCCTTCGTCAAGGACGGCTGGTGCTGGCCGGCCCTGCTGATTCCGCCCGTCTGGCTCCTGTGGCGACGGATGTGGCTGGTGTTCCTCGGCTGGCTCGGGGCCCTGGTGGCGATCAACCTCGCCGGCCGGCTGGCGCAGGCGCCCGACGCGGTGACCGGCGGCATCGAGATCCTGTTCTTCCTGTGGTTCGCCCTGGAGGCCAACGCCCTGCGCCGCTGGACGCTCGCCGGCAAGGACTGGCGCTTCGTCGGCATCGCCACCGGCTCCGACCGGGTCGAGGCCGAGCATCGCTTCTTCGCCAGCCGGTCCACGCCGCCCGTGGTGCCGGCCGAGCCCACCGCCACGCCGGGCCTCTCCGGCCGCGACGCCGAGCCGGTGCTCGGCGTCTTCCCGCATCCCTGGGGCGGCGGGCGATGATCACGGCCATCGTCGACTACGGCTCGGGCAACCTGCACTCCGCCCGCAAGGCCTTCGAGCGCGCCTCGCGCGAGAGCGGCACTGCCGCCGATATCCTCGTGACGGCCGATCCCGAGCGCGTGCGCCGCGCCGACCGCATCGTCCTGCCCGGCGTCGGCGCCTTCGCCGACTGCAAGCGGGGCCTGGCCGCCGTGCCGGGCATGATCGAGGCGCTGGACGAGGCGGTGATCCCAGGCGGGCGGCCCTTCCTCGGCATCTGCGTCGGCATGCAGCTGATGGCCGAGCGCGGTCTGGAGTTCGAGACCACGCGCGGGCTCGGCTGGATCGCCGGCGACGTCAAGGTGATCGCGCCGGCCGATCCGGCGCTGAAGATCCCGCACATGGGCTGGAACACGCTGAACCTGCGCCGCGACCATGCCCTGCTCGCCGGCATTCCGACCGGCCCGGCCGGGCTGCACGCCTATTTCGTGCATTCCTTCCATCTCGCCGCGGCCTCGCCCGAGCTGCTGCTCGCCGAGGCCGACTATGCCGGGCCGGTGACCGCCATGGTCGGGCGCGACAACCTGGCGGGCACCCAGTTCCATCCCGAGAAGAGCCAGCGCCTCGGCCTGGCCCTGATCGCCAATTTCCTGGCGTGGCGGCCGTGATCCTCTATCCCGCGATCGATCTGAAGGAAGGGCGCTGCGTCCGTCTGGTCCAGGGCGACATGGCCAGGGCCACCGTCTTCAACGACAGCCCGGCCGACCAGGCCCGGGCCTTCCGGGCCATGGGCTTCTCGCATCTGCACGTCGTCGACCTCGACGGCGCCTTCGCCGGCCGGCCGATGAACGCCGCGGCGGTCGAGGCGATCCTCGCCGCCACCGCCATGCCGCTGCAGCTCGGCGGCGGCATCCGCGACATGGCGACCGTCGAGGGCTGGCTCGCCAAGGGCGTCGACCGCGTCATCATCGGCACCGCGGCGGTGCGTGACCCCGCCTTCGTCAAGGCGGCCGCCCGCGCCCATCCCGGCCGCGTCGCCGTCGGCCTCGACGCCCGCGACGGCTGCGTCGCGGTCGAGGGCTGGGCCGAAGCCTCGAGCCTGACGGCGGTCGAGCTTGCCCGCCGCTTCGAGGATGCCGGGGTGAGCGCCATCGTCTATACGAACATCGCCCGCGACGGTATGCTGGGCGGCATCGACTGGGACGGCACGCTGGCGCTCGCCGAGGCCATCCGCATCCCGGTCGTCGCCTCCGGCGGCCTCGCCTCGATCGCGGATGTCGAACGGCTGATGCAGCCGGACGCCGCCAGGCTGGAGGGCGCCATTGCCGGACGGGCCCTCTATGACAGGCGGCTCGATCCGGCGGAGGCGCTGGCGCTGATCGGACGAGGCAGCAGCGAGGCGCGGCCATGAAAGTCGCTTTGATCGTCGTTCCCTATGATTCCGGCCGGTTCATGGCCCGCTGGGGCCTCGGCCCGATCGCCATCCGCCGGGCCGGCCTCGCCGAGGCGCTGACCGCGGCGGGCCACAACGTCACCGAGGCCACGGTCCTGCTCGGCGACCCCGACCCGCGCGAGGTCACCACCGGCTTTGCGGTGGCGGCGGAGATCGCGCGCCTCTGCCAGGCCGCTCTCGCCGGCGGGCGCTTCCCGCTGGTGATCGCCGGCAACTGCCTCTCGGCCGTCGGCGTCTGCGCCGGCATCGGTGCCGACGCCGCCGTCTGGTTCGACGCCCATGGCGACCTCAACACGCCCGAGACATCAGGCTCGGGCCTCCTCGACGGCATGGCGCTGGCCACGGTGCTCGGCGCCTGCTGGCCGAAGCTCGCCGGCGCCGTGCCGGGCTTCGCCCCGATCCACGCCGGCAGGGTGGTGCTGGCCGGAGCCAGGGACCTCGATCCGCCCGAGGCCGCGCTGATCGCGGCGCGCGGCATCGCCCATGTGCCGGCGGGCGAGGCGGCAACGGCGGCCCGGGCCGCGACCCAGGGAGCGGCACGCGCGTATGTCCATCTCGATCTCGACGTGCTGGATCCGGCCATGCTGTCGGTCAACCGCTATGCGGTGCCCGGCGGCGCCAGCCTCGAGGCGCTCGGCGCCGCGGTGCACGACGTCGCGCATGCCGCGCCCGTGACGGGCGCGGCGATCACCGCCTACGATCCGGCCGTCGATCCCGACGGCCGGACCGCGACGGCCGCGGTGTCGCTGGCCACCGCCCTGGTCGCCGCCGTCGCCGACCGCTGGACCTGGGACGCGGTCAGCGCTGCGGTGAAGCTGTGAACACGGTCGTGACGGCGCTTGCGATTTCTGCCATTGTGCGGTGCAAAGAAAGTGGCCTTGCCGCCGCCCGGACCCTACGTCGACCGCCATGCTGAAGGCCCGTGTCATCCCCTGCCTCGACGTCAAGGACGGCCGTGTCGTCAAGGGCGTCAACTTCGTCGACCTCGTCGATGCCGGCGATCCCGTCGCCTGCGCCAGGGCCTATGACGCGGCGGGTGCGGACGAGCTGTGCTTCCTCGACATCAACGCCACCCACGAGAATCGCGGCACCATGTTCGACGTGGTGCGGCGCACGGCGGAGGCCTGCTTCATGCCGCTCACCGTCGGCGGCGGCGTGCGCACGGTCGAGGACATCCGCAACCTCCTGCTGGCGGGCGCCGACAAGGTGTCGATCAACTCGGCCGCGGTGGCGCGTCGGGGCTTCGTCGGCGAGGCGGCGGAAAAGTTCGGCCAGCAATGCATCGTGGTGGCGATCGACGCCAAGAAGGTCTCGGCCGCGGGCGAGCCGGACCGCTGGGAGATCTTCACCCATGGCGGCCGCCGGCCGACCGGCATCGACGCCCTCGAATTCGCCGGCGAGGTGGTGGCGCTCGGCGCCGGCGAGATCCTGCTCACCTCCATGGATCGCGACGGCACCAAGGCCGGCTTCGACATCGCCCTCACCCGCGCCGTGGCCGATGCCGTGCCGGTGCCGGTGATCGCCTCCGGCGGGGTCGGCACGCTCGACCATCTCGTCGACGGCGTGCGCGATGGCCATGCCACGGCGGTGCTCGCCGCCTCGATCTTCCATTTCGGCACCTTCACCATCGGGCAAGCCAAGGCGCACATGGCCGCGGCCGGCCTGCCCATGCGCATGGACCTGGCGGCATGAGCTTCACCCTGTCCGACCTCGAGGCGCGGGTGGCGGCCCGCGCCGAGGCCTCGCCGGAGGAGTCCTGGACCGCCCGGCTGCTGGCCGCCGGCCCGTCGCGGGCCGCCAAGAAATTCGGCGAGGAGGCGATCGAATTCGTGATCGCCGCCGCGGAAGGCGACGGCAAGCAGATCGTCGGCGAGGCGGCCGACGTGCTCTACCACCTCCTGGTGGCCTTGAAGGCACGGGACGTGGCGCTCGCGGCGGTGATGGCGGAACTCGAACAGCGCACCGCGCTCTCCGGCCTGGCCGAGAAGGCGGCCCGGACACGCGCATGACCCACGGCATGGCAGCCGGGAGCAGCAACATGGACCAGCCCTCTTGGATCGGGTGATCAAGCCGGACCTGTCACCCTACCGGCTGTTCTCGCGCCGGGACTGGGCGAGCCTGCGCGCCGACACGCCGATGACGCTGACCGGCGAGGAGCTGGACCGGCTGCGCTCGCTCAACGACCCGGTTTCGCTCGCCGAGGTCGAGGAGATCTACCTGCCGCTCTCGCGCCTGCTCTCCCTCTATGTCGCGGCCACGCAGGGCCTCCACCGCGCCACCCAGGCCTTCCTCGGCACCAAGGACAGCAAGGTGCCCTTCCTGGTCGGCGTGGCGGGGTCGGTGGCGGTCGGCAAGTCCACCACGGCGCGCGTGCTGCGCCAGCTCCTGACCCGTTGGCCGAACACGCCCAAGGTCGATCTGATCACCACCGACGGCTTCCTCTTCCCCAATGCGGTGCTCCGGGCCCACGGCCTGATGGAGCGCAAGGGCTTTCCCGAGAGCTACGACACCCAGACGCTGCTGCGTTTCCTGGCGGACATCAAGGCCGGCAAGGACCATGTCGAGGCGCCGGTCTATTCCCACCTCGTCTACGACGTCGTGCCGGGCGAGACGGTGGTCATCCACCAGCCGGACATCCTGATCGTCGAGGGGCTCAACGTGCTGCAGCCCGCGCGCCTGCCGCGCGACGGCAAAGCCGTCCCCTTCGTCTCCGATTTCTTCGACTTCTCCGTCTATCTCGACGCCAAGGAGGTGCTGCTGCGCCGCTGGTACGTCGAGCGCTTCATGACCCTGCGCGAGACCGCCTTCCGCAATCCCAAGTCATATTTTCGCAAATATGCCGATCTATCGGAGGGCGAGGCGCTGGAAACGGCGCACGGACTGTGGAGCCGGATCAACCAGCCCAACCTCGTCGAAAATATCCTTCCCACGCGCCCGCGCGCCGATTTGATCTTGCGCAAAGGCGAAACTCACGGCATCGAAGAGGTCGCGTTGCGCAAGCTCTGAGGCATCAGAACCTCCTCCAGGCATAAGGCAGCAGCATGTACGGCCGCAGGGCAATGTTCTACACGGCGAGCGCCACGCTCCTCGTCGGCGTGGTTCTCGGTGCCTTTCCCTCGATCGATTTCGACGTCTCCGACTTCTTCGAGGATTCGACCCCGAGCTTCATCCTGCGCGGCGCGGCCCTGGCCAAGAGCCTGCGCGCCTTCGGCATGTTTTTTCCCACCTGCGTCGCCGTGGTCTTCGTCGCCGCGCTGCTGGTCAAGATCGTTCGCCCGCAGGTCCGCCTGCCCGTCGACACACGCGCCATCGTCGCCGTGCTGCTGACCTTCCTGCTCGGGCCGGCGCTGCTGGTCAACGCCGTGCTCAAGGAGCATTGGGGGCGCGAGCGGCCCGAATCGGCGGTCGAGAAGGTGGAGAAGGGCGAGGTCGCCTTCTCGCCCTGGTGGAACCCGATCGGCCCCTGCCGCAGCAACTGCTCCTTCGTCTCCGGCGAAGTCTCCAACAGCACCGTCCTGATCGCGGCTGCCGCCGTGCTCCCCGCCGCGGTCGCCGGCCCGGCGATGGCCGTGGCCGTTGCCTTCACGGTGATGGTGGCGGCGCTGCGGCTCGCCTTCGGCGGCCATTTCCTCTCCGACGTGCTGCTGGCGGCCCTGTTCACGCACATGATCGCCATCCTGATGCTGCGCCTGATGCACGATCCGCGCTGGGCCCCCGGCCGGCCCGGAGCCATCGACGCCTGGCTGGCCGGCCTCTTCCGACGCCGCGCCGTGCCGGACCCCTCGTAATTCCCCGCCGAAACGGCTTGCACGGGCGCTTTCGCCGCCTATAGTCGCGCGCGATTTTTCCGGAGCGTGCCGATGTCCAAGACGGTGAAGAAGGTGGTGCTCGCCTATTCGGGCGGCCTCGATACCTCGATCATCCTGAAGTGGCTGCAGACCACCTATGGCTGCGAGGTCGTGACCTTCACCGCGGATCTCGGCCAGGGCGAGGAGCTGGAGCCGGCGCGCCAGAAGGCGCTGCTGCTCGGCATCAAGCCGGAAAACATCTTCATCGAGGATGTGCGCGAGGAATTCGTGCGCGACTACGTCTTCCCGATGTTCCGCGCCAACGCCCAGTACGAGGGCCTCTACCTCCTCGGCACCTCGATCGCCCGGCCGCTGATCGCCAAGAAGCAGATCGAGATCGCCGAGAAGGTCGGCGCCGACGCCGTTTCCCACGGCTCGACCGGCAAAGGCAACGACCAGGTGCGCTACGAGGTCGCCTACTACGCCCTCAAGCCCGACGTCACCATCATCGCCCCCTGGCGCGAATGGGACCTGCGCTCGCGCGAGGCGCTGATCCGCTTCGCCGAGGAGAACCAGATCCCGATCGCCAAGGACAAACGCGGCGAGGCCCCCTTCTCCGTCGACGCCAACCTGCTGCACTGCTCCTCCGAGGGCAAGGTCCTGGAGGACCCGGCGATCGAGGTGCCGGACTATGTCTATTCGCGCACCGTCGACCCGGAAAAGGCGCCGGACACCCCGACCGTCGTCACCATCGACTTCGAGAAGGGCGACGCGGTGGCCGTCGACGGCGTCAAGCTGAGCCCGGCGGCGCTGCTGACCCGGCTCAACGAGCTCGGCCGCGTCAACGGCATCGGCCGGCTCGACCTGGTCGAGAACCGCTATGTCGGCATGAAGTCGCGCGGCATGTACGAGACGCCCGGCGGCACCATCCTGCTCCAGGCTCATCGCGGCATCGAAAGCATCACGCTCGATCGCGGCGCGGCGCATCTCAAGGACGAGATCATGCCGAAATACGCCGAGCTGATCTATAACGGCTTCTGGTTCGCGCCCGAGCGCGAGATGCTGCAGGCCCTGATCGACAAGAGCCAGGAGGCCGTCACCGGCTCGGTGCGACTGAAGCTCTACAAGGGCGGCGTGCACGTCATCGGCCGCGAGAGCCCCTATTCGCTGTACAGCCAGGACCTCGTCACCTTCGAGGAGGGCGCGGTCGCCTACGATCATCGCGACGCCGCCGGCTTCATCAAGCTCAACGCCCTGCGCCTGCGCACGCTCGGCAGCCGCAAGCGCAAGCTCGGCGTATGACGCCGGACGCCGGGCCGGAAAGGCCCGGCCGGCCCATCACCACACGACATCGGGAGGATTAGACATGGCCGGACAGACCGGAACTGCCATCGTGACCGGCGCCGCCACCGGCATCGGGCAGGCCATCGCCCTGGCGCTCCTGGAAGCGGGCTGGTCGGTGGTGCTGGCCGGACGGCGCAAGGCTGTGCTGGACGAGGTGGTCGCCGGCCATCCCCGCGCCGCCTCGGCGCTCACCGTGGCCGCCGACGTCACCGACCCCGCCTCGGTGTCGGCGCTGTTCCGCGCGACCGTGGAGCGCTTCGGCCGGGTCGACCTCCTCGTCAACAATGCCGGCACCAACGCCCCGCCGGTCAACATCGAGGACCTGCCCTTCGAGCAGTGGAAGAGCGTCATCGACACCAATGTCACCGGCGTGTTCCTGTGCACGCAGGAAGCGTTCCGGGTGATGAAGGACCAGGTGCCGCGCGGCGGGCGCATCATCAACAACGGCTCGATCTCGGCCACCGCGCCGCGCCCGAACTCCGCCCCCTACACCGCCTCCAAGCACGCGGTGGAGGGCCTGACCAAGTCGACCGCGCTGGACGGCCGCAAATACGACATCGCGTGCGGCCAGATCGACATCGGCAACACGCTGACGCCGATGGCGGCCAGGATGACCAGCGGCGTGCTCCAGGCCGACCTCACCGTCAAGACCGAGCCGACCTTCGATGTGAAGCACGTGGCCGAGGCCGTGCTCTACATGGCCGGCCTGCCGCTCGACGCCAACGTGCTGCACCTGACCGTGATGGCGACCAAGATGCCGTTCGTCGGCCGCGGCTGAGGCCGGGCTCGACCGTCCGGGGCTCCTGCCGCCGACCGACCCGGCCCGCGCTCGCCGCGGGCCGGGTTCTTTGTGATTGTTTCCACAGAATCGCATGAGCGAAACCTTGTTTCCGGGCAACGACGCGCATCGGGACACGGCGCGGCTGGCTGCGACCGGCATCCGGGGCCATGCGATGCGATCGCCAGACATTGCGTCAACAATACTGTCCTGATTGGCGCAGCCTGCAGCCGCCGCGAGACATCATGCTGCGTTGCCGCTGTTGCGACGCACAATAGCCGAGCCTCCCCATCCCAACCTCTTGCGAAGACGGGGACTTCTGCAGTAAGGGCCGCGAGGTCTCCGGCATGAGAGCCTTCGCCGGGACGCCGGCGAGTTGCCGGCAACTGCCATGGACGCAGGGAATGACTGCGTCAGAAAAGCACAGCCAAAAGTCACAAAACCGTCACAATGTGGCACGTCTGCCACATGGCTTTTTGTTCCGAAGTTTTTCCAATTTGTAACAGAGTTTGTCACACAGTTTCGGACCGCGGATGATTAGTGTCCGCCTCGCCGCGCTTTGGGGGTCAGGGCGCGGCTGCCGATCCTTCGCACCATTCCCTCCGCCCGCTGGCCGCGCGCCGGCGCGGTCGGTTGCTGGCCGCGGACATGCCGCTCTGGCGTCGGCAAGCCAATCTTGGAGAGTTTTATGATACGTGCGAAACAGTTCCTGCTCGGCAGCGCGGCCGCCCTGGCGACGGTCACGGGGGCGAACGCTGCCGACCTGCCGATGACCAAGGCCGAGCCGGTCGAATATGTGAAGGTCTGCAGCGAATTCGGCACCGGCTACTTCTACATCCCGGGCAGCGACACCTGCCTCCAGCTCGGCGGCTACGTCCGGTCCGACTTCTACTATGTCGAGCCGAAGAAGCGGAGCGACAACGCCTCGCAGTGGCAGGGCCGCGCCCAGGTGCGCTGGGATGCCCGCACCGCGACCGAATATGGCACGCTGCGCTCCTATATCGCGATCGACGCCGACTATGGCGCCGCCTGGGCGTCTACCAGCAACAGCTCCTTCAAGGTGCACTACGCCTACCTCCAGTTCGGCGGCGTCACCGCCGGCTTCATCGAGTCCGCCTTCAACTTCTATGATGGGAAGTACGGCTCGCCGATCTACGCTACCTATGGCGGCGAACAGGGCCGCAAGAACATCCTGTCCTATACCGGCCAGTTCGGCGGCGGCCTGAGCGCCACGCTCTCGGTCGAGGACAGCATCGAGCACAACACGAGCATCGCCGGCTTCGGCGGCCTCACTGACAAGGACGACGCGGCCCGCACCGGCTACGGCGGCTCGCGCATGCCCGACTTCGTCGCCAACGTCGCCTATGACGGCGGCAAGGGTGGCTGGGGCAAGGCGCAGGTCATGGGCGCCGTCCACCAGGTGCGTGGCGTCCTCGACGACTACAGCAGCAAATACGGCTATGCCGTTGGCGCGGCCTTGCAGATGAACATCCCGTTCGCCGCCGGCGGCTACTTCGTGATCGAAGGCGAGTATGCGGACGGCGCCAGCGGCTACACCGGCGCCAACAAGTTCCAGAAGGCGCCCGACGCCTATGCCGGCCCCGGCCCGGGCTTTGCCTTCGAAACCGCCAAGTCCTGGTCGATCGAGGGCGAGGCCGGCTTCAACCTGACGCCCTCGCTGCTGGCGATCGCGTTCGGCAGCTACCGCAACTTCGATGCCCCGAGCATCATCGCCGACAAGGGCAACGACTACACTGCCTGGGTCGCCGGCGGCCAGTTGGTCTACACCGTCGTCAAGGGCATGACTGTGGCAGGCGAAGTCTCCTACCAGAGCATCGACGTCACGGGTAAGAGCACCGTCGACACCTGGGCCGGCGCCATGCGCGTGCGTCGCTCCTTCTGAGGCGAAAGCCGGATCTACTCGACATGAAAGGGCCCGGCGGAGCGATCCGCCGGGCCCTTTTCTTCATCGACGATTGTCCGCTGCTTCAGTGGTTGAACGCGCCGGACAGGGCGCCGCCGATCAGGGCGCCGCCGACCGCGCCCATGAAGGCGTCGCGCCCGGAAGTGTCGCTCGGCGGCGGGCGCTGGCGGTCGACCACCTGCTCGTCCTGCGGCGGCGGCCGGCGCCGGACGACGCGCGGCGGGCCGTCCGGCTGGATCGGCTGCTGGCGCACGACCTTCACCTTCGGCTTCTTCGGCGCCGGCGGCACGGCCGCCATGGTCTTTTGCAGCGCCGCATAGGCGACGTTGGTCTCGGCCAGCAGGAAGTCGTATTGCGGCTTGTTGAAATAGCCGGTGCCGGGAATGCCTCGGGCGGTCTGCCACTTGCCGATGGCGATGCGGGTCTTTGCCCCGAAATTGCCGTTGGCAGCGGAAGGATCGAAGCCCGCCAGCTTCAGCCGCTGCTGGATGGCCTTCTGTGCCGCCTGGTCGAGGTCGAGTCCCGCCTCGGTCTCGGCGGAGCTGGCGGCCTGCGCCACCTCGGGCGGCGCCGGGACCGGGCCTTGCGTCGGCACGATGCCGCCGGCGGGCGGCGCCAGCATGGCCTGCTTGCTGCGCTGGATGGCGTTGCGCGCCAGCGCGACATAGAGGCCGCTCGGATAGGTATCAATATAGGACTGGTAGTCCTCGACCGTGTTCGACTGCTTCACCGCCGCCCACAGGGCGTTCTCCCGGCCGAGCGCCACCGCATCGTCCGGCTGCGCCGCCGGGACCGGGGCGAGCGCCGCAGGCACGCTCGGGGCCGGCGCCGCGTCGGTCGCGACCGTCTGGGCGGCCGGATTGAGGAAGACGTCGCCGGTCAGCGAAGCCTGCACCCAGGGGCGCTGGCGGTTGTCGGTCAGCTTCAGCACCGCGCTGGTCACCCGGTTCATCACGCTGGAGAGGCTGGCATTGCCGCCGATATTCTCCAGGAGCGCCTGCGTGAACGGCGAGTGGTCGCCGTTGCCGTCGAGGGCCACGTTGCCGGGGTCGGTGGCAAAGGCGATCAGCGATCCTTCGCTGGCCGCCTGGTTGACGACCTTCATGTCGGCCATGCCGCTGACCACGGCGATCGACCGCGACCGCGCCGCCAGGCTGCGCGACAGCGGATTGTCGCGGCAGGCATCGAGCAGCGCGATCTTCAGCTTCACGTCGCGCGACATCTGGTCGATGACGAAGCCGACCTTGGTGATCTCGAAATCGACCGAGAGGGCGTCCTCCAGCTTGGCGTCGACGGGAACGATATAGTTCTCGCTGTTCACCTGCATGCCATGGCCGGCATAGTAGAACAGACCGACATCGGCGCCGCTGACGGCACGGGCGAAACGCTGCACCAGCGCGCTCATGCCCTGCTTGTCGAGGTCATAGCCCTCGACCACCTGGAAGCCCAGCGCCTTGAGCTTGTCGGCCATGGCATGGGCATCGCGCGGCGGGTTGGGCAGCGCCGGGGCGTTGACATAGGCGCCGTTGCCGATGACCAGCGCGACGCGCTTGTCGGCGAGCGCCGCGCCTTGCAGGCCGATCAGGGTGAGGATCGCCAGACCGAGGGTGCGGAAGAGTGGCGTCATGACGGCTCCTGTGTCGCAAGTCCGGAACGAGCTGTGATTCTCACGGCATCCGACTGCCACATGACTCAACGACATGCCGACGCGTTGCCGCACCAACGACGTTGAGGCAACCGCCTGCAGCGCAATCAAGCCCCAGAGCCCGTTGCCACACAACACATGAGAGATCTGTGCGCTTTCGCACATGACGCTGCGTTATCCAGCATCGGGACCTTCCTATGCCGGGTTCCGCGTCTTGATCCAGCGATCGAATCCGACGGCCAGGATGATGATCAGGCCGATCACGATCTGCTGCACATAGCTCGACACATTGTTCAGGACGAGCCCGTTGACGAGCACGCCGATCAGGATGGCGCCCACCACGGTGCCCACCACCGACCCGGCGCCGCCGAAGAGGCTGGTGCCGCCGATCACGACCGAGGCGATGACGGTGAGCTCATAGCCGATGCCCGCCACCGCCTCGGCCGAATTCAGCCGCGCCGACAGGACGAAGCCGGCCAGGCCCGCAAAGAACCCGACGATGACATAGACCGACAGGATGAGGCGATCGACCGGCAGGCCCGACAGGCGCGCCGCCTCGGGGTTGCCGCCGACGGCATAGATGTGCCGGCCGTAGCGGGTGTGGCGCAGCACGATGTGGCAGATCGCGGCACAGGCGAGGAAGATGATCACCGGCACCGGGATCGGGCCGACATAGCCCTGCCCCCACCAGCGGTAGTCCGCCTCGAAGCCCGAGATCGGGCCGCCCCCGGAAAACCACAGCGTCATGCCGCGAAAGATCGAGAGGCCGCCGAGCGTCACCACGAAGGGCGGCACCTTCAGCTTGGTGATGCCGAGCCCCTGGAGCAGGCCGCCGGTGAGGCCGATGCCGATCGCCACCAGCATCGCCGTCATCGCCCCATGGCCCGCGGCAGCGCTGTCGTCCAGCGAAAGGGTGTTGCCGGTCGAGCCCTTGGCGACGGCGGCGGCGATCATCCCCGCAAGCGCCAGGAGCGAGCCGACCGACAGGTCGATGCCCGCCGTCAGGATGACGAAGGTCATGCCGAGCGCGATGAGGCCGGTGATCGAGATCTGCCGCATCACGTTGAAGAGATTGGTCGAGTTGAGGAAGCGCGGCTCGAGCACCGCAAAGACCGCCATCATCGCCAAGAGGAAGATCAGCGGCGCCAGGCCGGCGACGAGGCGGCTCAGGGCGCGGCGATCGGAGGTGGGCTTGCCGGGTGCATTGTCGGTCATGTCAGGCCGCGTCGCGCTGTTCGAGGGTCATCAAGGTCATCAGCCGCTCTTGGGTGGCGTCATTGGCCGACACTTCGCCGGTGATCCGTCCGGCTCGCATGGTGACGATCCGGTCTGAGATCGCCATCACCTCGGGCAGATCGGACGAGATCGCGATGACCGCGACACCGCGCGCGGCGAGCTGGTCGAGCAATTCGTGCACCTCGGCCTTGGCGCCGATGTCGACGCCGCGCGTCGGCTCGTCGACGATCAAGATCTTCGGCTCCAGCTGCAGCCAGCGCGCCAGCACGATCTTCTGCTGGTTGCCGCCCGACAAGGCCCCGACCCGCTGGCCGGGATCGCGCATGCGCACGTGCATCGACCGGCGAAAGCCGTCGAGCGCCCGCCCTTCGGCGGCCTCGTCGACGAAAACGCCGAGAGTGGAAAAGCGCTCCAGTCCGGCGATCGAAAAATTCTGGCGAATGGCGAGATCGAGGAACAGCGCCTGCTGCTTGCGGTCCTCGGGGACGAGGCCGATGCCATGGCGGATCGCGTCGCGCGGCGAGCGGATGGAAGCCGGCCGGCCGTCGATGCGGATTTCGCCCGCGGCCAGCGGATCGGCGCCGAACACGGCCCGGGCGAATTCGGTGCGCCCCGCCCCTACCAGGCCGGCGATCCCCAGAATCTCACCGGCCCGCACGTCGAGATTGATGCCGCGCAACACCGTGCCATGGCTGCGGCGGCCGGATCTGGCCGTCGACAGGTCGCGCGTCGACAGGCGGACCGCGCCGGCCTCGTGCCGGCGCTCGGGGCGGCGATAGAGATCCGATGCGGACCTGCCGACCATCAGCTCGATGATCTGCGGGATGGTGAGCCCGCGCCGCTCGCGCACCCCGGCGAGCTTGCCGTCGCGCAGCACCGTGAAGCGGTCGCAGATCTGCATGGCCTCTTCCAGGCGGTGGGTGACGAACAGGATGCTGACTCCCTCGTCACGCAATTGGCGCATGATCGCGATCAGCCGCTCGACCTCGGTCTCGGTGAGCGCCGAGGTCGGCTCGTCCATCACCACCAGCCGCGCCTTCATCGACAGCGCGCGGGCGATCTCCACCATCTGCTGCTCGGCCACCGACAGGGCCGAGACCGGGATCCCCGGGTCGATGGCAAGGCCGATGCGATCGAGCTGCTCGCGCGCCATCGACCGCATCTTCGGCCAATCGACGAACAGGCCCATCCGCGTCGGCTCGCGGCCGATGAAGATATTCTCGGCCACCGTCAGCGTCGGGACGAGGTTGAATTCCTGATAGATCGTGACGATGCCGAGCGCCTGGGCCGCCAGCGGATTGGGCGCCGTCATATCAGCGCCGTCCCACAGCATCGTTCCGGCGTCGGGCGGCTGCGCCCCGGATATGATCTTCAGCAGCGTCGATTTGCCGGCTCCGTTTTCACCGAGCAGCCCATGCACCTCGCCGGGCTGGACCGAGATGCCGACATCGTCCAGCGCCTGGACACCCAGGAAGCGCTTCGACAAGCCGGAAAGGGAGAGAAGGGGAGATGACATCGCGGTCCCTCATGCCGGGCGCCGGGCCTGAGCAGGTGCCGGAGAACCTGCTGCCTCTGACGAAAGCCGAACCTCGCCGCATGGCGCCCAGGCTATCGCCGAGACGGGCGGACGCAGTCCGTCCGTCTCATCCTGCCGCAGGACCCATCGACGCGCTCGCGCGAGAGCGCGGGAAATCCTGCACTGTCGCGACGAGCCGGGGGGCGGCGCGTCTCCGCGCGCCCTCCCGTCACCCCGTCACCGCATCTCGCAGTGACCCCGTCACTGCATCTCGCCGAGGCGCTCGGCCTTGTCGAGATTGTCCTTGGTCAGGACGATCGGCGTCAGCAGCGTCAAGTCCTTCTCGGGCTTCTTGCCGTCGCGGGCAAAGGCGACGGCGATGCGCATGGCGATGCGGCTCTGCTCGCCGGGGAACTGCTCGACGGTGCCGGCCATGGCGCCTTCCTTCACCATCTTCAGCGCCTCGGGGAGGGCGTCGAAGCCATAGATCTTGATGCCGGTGAGGTTGCGCGCCTTCACCGCCTCCATCGCGCCCAGCGCCATGTCGTCATTGGCGCAGACGATCACGTCAGGCGGGTTCGCCGCGCCGGCAAGGCCCGCCTCGGTCACGCTCAGCGCTTCGGCACGGGCGAAATTCGCCGTCTGCTCGAACACGATCTGGTATTTGTCCTTGACCTTGTCCAGAACGCTGTGGAGGCCCTTGTTCCGGTCGATCGCCGGGCCGGCGCCGGGCTGGCCCTGCAGATGGAAGATCCTGGCGCCGTTCGGGAAGGCGGCGATGATGGCGTTGCCCTGCGCCTCGCCGCCGGCGACATTGTCGGCGCCGACATGGGCCAGGATGCCCGTCACGTTCTTGACGCGGCGGTCGATGGTGACGACCGGCACGCCGGCCTCGACAGCCGCCTGCAAGGCGGGAGCCATGGCATCGACGTCGAGCGGCGAGATGACGATGGCGTCGACCTTCTGGGTCACGGCAGCTTCGACGTCGCCGGTCTGCTTCGTCGCCTGGTTCTGGCCGTCGGTCTCGATCAGCTTGACGCCGCCCTGTGCCGCGGCTTCGGCCGCGAGCTGCTTTTGCATATGGACGAAGAAGGGGAAGGACAGGCTCGGCAGCGACGTGGCGATGGTCAGGTCCTTGCCGGCGGCGAAGGACGGGCGTGTCCCCAAGGCGAGCCCGACGGCGGCCAGGCTCGTTCCCAGCAGAAAGTCACGGCGATTGAGATCGCGACGGTTCATGGCGTTTTATCCCTCGGTTCGCGCCCTCTGGCGGGACGCTGCGAGCAGAATGAGGAGCAAACGTTTGGCCGGTCAAATTATTTCTGCGGCGCGAGCCTGCCCCTCCAGTGTTCCGACTCTAACGGCTCGTTCCGAACCGTCAGCCCGGAACCCTAGTTGGTTCAATGCTTTGTGTTGGGCTTCCAACACAATGGTCGGGGACCAAGCGTCGGAAGCACAACACTAGCCCGCCCCGATCCGAGGCCGCCCGGAGGCGCGCGCGGAGACCGTCGCCTCGACGAAGATCTCCCGCCCCTCGGTCTGCGCCTTCCTCACCTCGACGGCGGCGCTGACCTCGACGGCGCCGGCGCCCGCCCGGATCGCCGCAGCCGCCGCCTCGCCGCGCGCCGCCTCGCGAGCCAGCGCCAGGGCCTCGGCAAGGTCGCCGAAATCGCGGGCGAGGCCGGCGCCGAGCACGCGGAACACGCCCTCCACCGGCTGCAGCACCTTGACCTCGGCGCTCGCGTGCACGCCGCCGACCACGGCGCCGACGGCATTCGCCACCTCCGCGTGCTCGGGCACCAGCGAAGGCGCGCGCACCAGCCGGGCGATGTCGGGATAATAGGTGGCGGCCGAGGCGCCCAGCCCGACCAGCGGCGCCGACAGCGACAGGGAGAGGCGCACCAGGCCGGTAGGATCCGCCATGGCCGCGACGGCCAGAGGATGGCGCGACAGGCCCGCATCCTCGAAGCCGTCCTCGGCCAGGGCGCAGTCGAGCACGAACTCGGCCGAGCAGCGCACCAGCGTGTCGACCACGCGCTGCGCCAGCTCGCGGCCGGTCTCGGCGAAGGCCCGGCCGGTCGCCCCGCGTCGGCGGGCGAACAGCTCGGCGCCCTTCAGCGCCGCCGCCGCATCCCAGGCGGAGTGCAGGCCGAGCACATGGGCGGCGTCGGACGGTGTCAGCCCGGCGGCGATGACGAGACGCCGGTCGACGAGGCGGCGCAGCGCATTGGTCTCGCGCCGGCTCGTCACCAGCCGGTCCGCCGCCTGCGCCCGGCCGCCGAGGCGCGCGAGCAGCGCCGTCTCCGGCTCGGACAGGCCCGCGGGCGGCGATCCGAGCGGCAGGACGAAGCGCCCGTCGAGCTCCGCCGGAGCCTCGGCGCGGCGCTGGCGGTCGAGCGTCGCATGCACGAGGTCGCCGTATTCCTCGGCCAGCAGCGACAGCGGCATGACCCGGCGCGGCCCGAGCCGCAGCGCCGTCTCCAGGCCGCTCTGGTCGAGCCACACCTCGCTGTCGCCGCCGAGCCCGCAGGTGCGGATGGCGATCGCCTCCACCATGGTGCGGAAGCCGCCGATCAGCGCCCCGGCGGGGTCGACGCGCGGGCGGCCGTCGCGCAGCACCACCACGTCGGTGGTGGTGCCGCCGATGTCCGAGACGATGGCATCGCGCGTGCCCGCCAGGAAGGCCCCGCCGACCGCGCTGGCCGCCGGGCCGGAAAAGATCGTCTCGATCGGCCGCGTCCGGGCGAGGCTGGCCGTGACCAGCGCCCCGTCGCCGCGCACCACCATCAGCGGCGCGCCGATGCCGAGAGCGCCGAGCCGCTCCTCCGTGGCCGCGATCAGCGCTTCGAGGAGGTGGATCAGCCGGGCATTGAGCAACGAGGTCAGGGCCCGCTTCGGCCCGTCGAGCCTGGCCGAGAGCTCGTGCCCGCAGGAGACCGGCAGGCCGGTCTCGCGCCGCAGCAGCTCGCGCGCCGCGATCTCGTGCTCGGGATTGAGCACCGCGAAGCGGCCGGTGACGGCGAAGCCGCTGAGCGAAGGCGCGAGGCGCACGGCCTCCGCGGCCAGCGTGGCGACATCGAGCGGCATGCGCTCGGCGCCGAAGCTGTCATGGCCGCCCGCAATCAGCAGCACGGGATCTCCGCCCAGCGCCGCCTTGAGGGCCGGACGCTCGGCGTCGGCGGCGTCGAAGCCGATGAACACCAGGCCGACGCGCCCGCCCTGGCCTTCGACCATGGCGTTGGTGGCCAGCGTCGTCGACAGGGAGACGAGGGCGATATGGGCCGGATCCACGCCGGAGCGCCCGAGCACGGCCTCCACCGCCCCGCCGACGCCGAGCGCCAGGTCGTGATGGGTGGTGAGGGCCTTCGCCTTGGCGACGACGCCGCGCGCTTCATCATAGAGGACGGCATCGGTAAAGGTGCCGCCGGTGTCGATACCGAGCAGGAGGGGCATGGCGGTTGCGGTAGCAGACGCCACGTCCGCCGGCTAGAGGCCGTTGAGGGCCATGGGAGATCCTGCGCCTACCGCACCACGCGCCAGGCCATCAGCCCGTTGCCGCCCTCGAGCGGCAGGCGGACCAGGAAATCCGGGGTCTCGCCCTTCACCAGGCGCGCGGCGAGCCCCTGCGGCGCCTCCCTGGCATAGTTCGCCTGCTCGGCGGCGGACGGGCAGATCACGACATAGTCGATCGCCCGCTCCGTCAGCACCCGCCGGGCGACCGCGTCCGAGCCCAGCATGACGTCGAGCATGGCGCCGTTGCCGGCGACGTTGCGGTGATAGGGCGCGGCAATGATCGAATGCGGCGTCTCGGCCAGGATCGCCGGCCCGAGATCGATGAAGGAGAGCACGCGCCCCGTCGGCAGGGCGGCGAGCGGCTGCACGTCCCGAACGCCGGTGCAGCGCCTGGCATCGGCGGCGGCCTGGGTCGCGGGCTTGGCGCGGATCCGGTCGACCGCCGCCTTCGCCGCCTCCCCCAGGGAGAGGAGCGACAGGGGCGACAGCAGGACCGCCACGACCAGGGCGCGGCGCGCATAGGCCGCCTCGACGGTGGGCATGAGCACCGCCAGCGCCGCGCCGAGCAGCGGCGCGCTGCTCAGCGCCGCCGCGGTCGCGCCGCGGATCTCCCACAGGCTGACGCAGAAATGGGCGGCCGTCGCCGCCAGCATGATGCCCCAGGCCAGGCTCCTCTCCTTGCCGCTGCGGGCCCAGGCGATCGCCGCGGCGACCATCGCGATCAGCGGATAGCCGAAGACCGCCAGGCACTCCTCGGGAAAGTTCCGGACCATGCGGGGGAAGGACAGGGTTTCGACGACGGTGTCGAGCCAGAGCGTCTGGATGCGCGGATCGACCGCACCATAGGGCGCGCGCAGGCACTCCGGGAACGCCAGCGCGAAGGCGCCGGCCACGAGGGCGCCGATGCCCGCGGCGACCGTCAGCCGCAGGGCCCGCGTCGAGGCCGGCCGCGCCGCGACCGTCGCGATCATGGCAAGGCCCAGCCCGCCCCCGCCGGCCAGCAGCAGCACCGGCCCGCCGAAGCTGTCGCAGACCGGGCGCAGCAGCGTCGCGACGTCGACGAAGAGCGGGAACAGCACGAAGGCGGTGCCTGCCAGGGACAGTCCGAGGATGCGCGCGCCTCGTGCCGCCGCCGCGCCGCGCCAGATCGCGAACAGCGTCACCGCAAGGCCGACGGCGACGATGATCGGGATCATCTCGACGCCGATGGCCATCGAGAACGCGGCCATCGCGCCGGCCAGAGCGGGATAGCGCCAGTGCCGGTCGAGCTGGCCGGCGCACAGGGCGAGGCCGAGCATCAGCACGGTCTGCGCACCGTGGTGGTCGATGCAGCCGGCCCGGAAATGGCCGAGGGTCGCGACGCCGAGCGCGCTCAGGGCCAGCGCCGGGACCACGGCGCGCGGCCCGGCAAGCTTGTCGGCGATGCGGCAGACCAGGGTCATGGCCGCGCCCAGCAATGTCAGCGGCCAGGCGATCATGGCCAGGGCTTCCGCGCCGGCCTGCCCGACGAACGGGCGCGTTGCGAGGATGATCAGGGCCAGCGGAATGTCGATGATCCGCGACCAATGGATCGAGATGCCGTCCGGCGGCATGCCGCGGTGCTGGACGAGATCGTACCAGCCCTGCCCGTTCAGGAGATCGCGCACTTCGACGAGGTGCATGGCATCGTCGGTCGACAGGGCATCGAGGATGTTGCCGCCGAGCAGGGACGGCGACAGCACCAGCGCGACGCTGACCCACAGCAAGGGCAGCATCACGAATTCGGGCCGCAGAGCGGATTTCGCGGCCGGCGCGGGAGAGGTTGCGCTGATCCCATGCATCGAGGCCGATCCCTGCCGCCGCCTATCGAGGCTCCGGTCGCGGCAAAAGCCCGCGCCCGAACCCTTGCGCGGTATAGGATCGCCGGTCTTACGATCGATTTAACGGCCCGGCGGCTCAGGACGAGCGCAGGCGCTTGGGCTTGACCGCGTGGGTCGGGCGCCCGGCCGCGCCCTGCAGCTCCTGGCGGAACTCGTCGCGCCGCTCATGGATCGAGGCGATGACCGGGCCCGTGGCGACGCCGAGGCCGACCAGGGCCGCCTCGGAGAGCTGCAGGCTGGCCTCGATCGTCTCGGGCACGGCGTCGGTCACGCCCATGGCGTAGAGGGAGCGGGCATGGTCGGCATCGCGCGCCCGGGCGACGATGACGAGCTCGGGCCGGAGCGCCCGCGCCGTGGCGACGATCGCCTCGACCTCCTTGGCCTTGTCGATGGTGACCACCAGGGCGGAAGCCTCCATCAGGCCGCAGCGCTCCAGGAAGGCCGCGTCGGTGGCGTCGCCCCAATAGACCGACTTGCTCTCCCGCCGCCAATGCGCCACGCCGCGCGCATCCGCATCGACCGCGAGATAGGAGACGCCGTGCCGGCCGAGCATGTCGGCGACCAGGTGACCGACGCGGCCGTAGCCCACCACGATCGCCCGCCGCGCGCCGTCGGTCGGCAGCGGCGCCTGCACCTCCGGATCGACCGGCACGGGTCGCTCGAAGCGCTTGCCGAGGCGATGGCCGGCGATGCCGAGCAGCGGCGTCAGGGCCATGGACAGCGAGGCCACGGCAACGGCGAGCGCCGCCTGGTCCGGGGCGAGGATGGATTCGTCCGCCGCGATCTGGAACACCACGAAGGCGAACTCGCCGGCAGGGGCCAGCAGGAAGGCCGCCTCGATCGCCACCGGCCGCGACAGCCGGAACACCCGCGCCAGCACGAACACGAGCAGGCCCTTCACCAGCAGCAGGCAGGTGAGCGCCGCAACGACCAGGCCCGGATGCTGCAGCACCGTCGCCAGGTCGAGACTCATGCCGACGGCGAAGAAGAACACGCCGAGCAGCAGGCTCTTGAACGGCTCGATCGTCGCCTCCACCGCGCGGCGATACTCGGTCTCGGCGATGAGCAGGCCGGCGATGAAGGCGCCGAGCGCCATGGAGAGGCCGGCGGAGGCCGCCACCATGCCGGTGCCGATCGCCACCAGCAGCGTCGCCGCCATGAAGAACTCGCGGCTGTCGCGCCCCGCCACCATGCGGAACAGCGGGGCGAGCAGGAATTTTCCGACCACGACGATCAGGCCGATGGTGACGGCGGCCTTGATGAGGCCGAAGGCGAGTCCCTGCAGCACCGAGCCCTCGGGATGCGAGCCGACGATGAACAGGATCGGCACCACGGCGAGATCCTGGCAGATCAGAATCGCGAAGGTGGCGCGGCCGGTGGCGGAAGCCACGCGCTTCTCGCCCGCCAGCACCTCGATGACGATGGCGGTCGAGGAGAGCGCCAGGGCAGCGCCCACGGTGAGCGCCGCCGGCAGGTCGAGGAAGCGGCTCGCCACCAGGCCGATGGCCAGCGCCGAGAGCAGAACCTGCAGGCCGCCGAGCCCGAACACCAGCCGCCGCATGCTGGTGAGGCGCGCCAGCGTCAGCTCCAGCCCGATGACGAACAGGAGGAAGACGACGCCGTACTCGGCGATCGCGGCGATGGTCTCGCGCTCGCGGATGGTCACCCAGTCGATGGCCGGCAGCAGCGGCCCGAGCGCGCCCAGCCCGTTCGGCCCGAGCGCCACGCCCGCCGCCAGGAAGCCCAGCACCGGGCTGACGTTGAAGCGGCGCACGAAGGGAACGACGATCGCCGCGGCGCCGAGCACCACCAGCATGTCCTTCGTGGCAACCAGATTGTGCACGGCCCCCGCCAAGCCCCGTCCTCCCATGATGCGAACCGGGACAGTGTGGACGCAAGCGTGGCGAGATCAAAGCCGAATGCGACGAATGATGCCCCGCGCGACATCAACGACGGCCGCGGGACGGGCGGCGATCGTCGCGGCTGATGCAGCGGTCGCGGTTTCTACCGCCCCCTCGACAGCCGAGAGCCGGCTGCCTCAGAGCTTCCAGCCCGAATGGATCGCGGCGATGCCACCGCTCAGCGGCCGGTGCGTCACCCGCGCGAAGCCGGCCTCGCGGATCATCGCGGCGAAGGCCTCGGGCTTGGGGAACTTGCGGATCGACTCCACCAGATAGCGATAGGGCTCCGCCTCGCCCGTCACCAGCCGGCCCATCGGCGGGATGACGTTGAAGGAGTAGAGGTCGTAGATCCGGTCGAGCCCGGGCAGGTCGACGCTGGAGAACTCCAGGCAGAGGAAGCGCCCGCCGCGCCCGAGCACCCGGAAGGCCTCCGCCAGCGCCCGGTCGATGCGCGGCACGTTGCGGATGCCGAAGGCGATGGTGTAGCCGTCGAAGCTGCCCTCGGTGAGCGGCAGAGCCTCGGCATTGGCCTCGATGAAGTCGAGCTGCGCCGCGTGGCCGCGTGCCGCCGCCCGCTCCCGGCCGACCGCCAGCATCGAACCGTTGATGTCGAGCACGCTGACGCGGGTCTGCGGTCCGCCGGCCTCGATGATGCGGAAGGCGACGTCGCCCGTGCCGCCGGCCACGTCGAGGTGACGGAAGGCCCGGGAGCGCGGCGGATTGAGCTGCGTGACCAAGGCCTCCTTCCACAGCCGGTGCAGCCCGCCGGACATCAGGTCGTTCATCAGGTCGTAGCGCGCGGCCACCTTGTGGAAGACCTCGTCGACCAGCGTCTGCTTCTCCGCCAGGGGCACGGTGGAGAAGCCGAAATGGGTGTCGGCGGTCTGCGGCATGGGCTCCTCGTGTCGGCGGGCAGCTCCCCCGCGATCCGGCGCGCGAGCCATAGCGCAGAGCAAGCGGCGACGCTATCTCTGACGCATGCCCGAGCTTCCCGAAGTCGAAACCGTCCGCCGCGGCCTCGAGCCCGCCATGACCGGCGCCCGCATCGAGGCCGTCACGCTGAACCGCGCCGACCTGCGTTTTCCCTTCCCGCCGCGCTTCGCCGCCAGGCTGAAGGGGCAGACCGTGATCGCGCTCGGGCGCCGGGCCAAGTACCTCCAGGCCGATCTCGGTTCCGGCGAGGTCCTGGTGATGCATCTGGGCATGAGCGGACGCTTCCGCGTCACCGGGCCGGACGGCCGCGTCAGCGAGCCCGGCGAGTTCGAGGCCGAGCCGGGCGGCGGCCCGCGCCACGACCACGTGGTGTTCCGCCTCTCCAACGGCTTCACCGTCACCTACAACGACACCCGCCGCTTCGGCTTCATGGACCTCGTCGCGCGCGCCGAGCTGGAGACCTCCCGCCATTTTCGCGACATCGGCGTCGAGCCCCTCGGCAACGCCCTCGACGGTCCGCTGATCGCCCGCCTGTTCGCCGGCAAGGCGGCGCCGCTCAAGGCCGCCCTGCTCGACCAGCGGCTGATCGCCGGCCTCGGCAACATCTATGTCTGCGAGGTGCTGCACCGTGCCGGCCTCGCCCCGCAGCGCGCCGCCGGCACGATCGACGCCGGGCAGGCCGAGCGCATCGCCGCCGAGATCCGCGCGGTGCTGAGCGAAGCGATCGAGGCCGGCGGCTCGACCCTGCGCGACTATGCCCATACCGACGGCTCGCTCGGCTATTTCCAGCACCGCTTCCGCGTCTACGACCGCGAGGGCGAGCCCTGTCCGACGCCGGGCTGCCGCGGCACGATCGCTCGCCTGGTGCAGTCGGGCCGCTCCACCTTCTGGTGCGAAGCCTGCCAGCGCTGAGCCGGCCGATTGCGCCGTGCCCGCCGATTGCGCCGTGCCGGCCGGCACGCTAGAGGCTGGAGGACCGGTCCTGGCCAGGAGCCCGCCATGTCCTTCGAGACCATCATCGCCGAGACCCGGGGCCGCGTCGGCCTGGTCACGCTGAACCGGCCCAAGGCCCTCAACGCCCTCGACAGCCGGGTCGCGGCCGAGCTGACCCGGGCGCTCGCCGCCTTCGACGCCGACCCCGGCATCGGCGCCATGGTCGTCACCGGATCGGACAAGGCCTTCGCCGCCGGCGCCGACATCAAGGAGATGGCCGACAAGACCTTCCCGGCGGTGGTGCTCGACGACTTCATCGCCGCCTGGGACGGGATTCCCCGCCTGAAGAAGCCGCTGATCGCCGCGGTGGCCGGCTTTGCCCTGGGCGGCGGCTGCGAGCTGGCCATGATGTGCGACCTGATCATCGCCGCCGACACCGCGAAGTTCGGCCAGCCGGAGATCCGGCTCGGCGTCATCCCCGGCATCGGCGGCACGCAGCGCCTGGCGCGGGCCATCGGCAAGGCCAAGGCCATGGAGATGGTGCTGACCGGCCGGCTGATGGACGCGGCGGAAGCCGAGCGCGCCGGCCTGGTCGCCCGCGTCGTGCCCGCCGCCGCGCTGGTCGAGGAGGCGCTGAAGACGGCCGAGGCCATCGCCGCCCTGTCGACGCCCGCGGTGGTGGCCGCCAAGGCGGCGGTCAACCGCGCCTTCGAGACCGGCCTCGCCGAGGGCATCTGCTGGGAGAGGCAGGCCTTCTACGCCCTGTTCGCCACGGCGGACCAGAAGGAGGGCATGGCCGCCTTCGTCGAGAAGCGACCGCCCGCCTTCCAGAATCGCTGAGCGGAGCCGGGAGACCCCGCCCGGGCGGCGATCCGCCGCCGCGCGGCCGCAGAACCGCCCTTCCCTCGCCGCCGACGCGCCACGAACGGCGGCGTCGGGGCGCCGTACTGCGTTTTTTGCTGCGTTGCGCTCGACAGGCCGGGTCGCGATCCCCCACATTGGCGTCCCATCAGCCAAGGACCGCCGCATGCCGCATGAAACACCCCTGATCGCCACCCTCGTTGCCGGCCTCGGCCTGGCCTTCGTCTTCGGCGCGATCGCCAACCGGCTGCGGCTGTCGCCGCTGGTGGGGTACCTGGTGGCCGGTGTCTTCGTCGGGCCGTTCACCCCGGGCTTCGTGGCGGATCAGGCCCTGGCGCCCGAGCTCGCCGAGATCGGCGTCATCCTCCTGATGTTCGGCGTCGGCCTGCACTTCTCGCTGAAGGACCTGATGTCGGTGAAGGCCATCGCGGTGCCCGGCGCGGTGGTGCAGATCGTCTTCGCCACCCTGCTCGGCGCCGGGCTCGGCTGGATGCTCGGCTGGACGCTGCAGGCGGGCCTGGTCTTCGGCCTGGCGCTGTCGGTGGCGAGCACGGTGGTGCTGCTGCGCGCCCTGCAGGAGCGGCGGCTGGTCGAGACCGAGCGCGGGCGCATCGCCGTCGGCTGGCTGATCGTCGAGGATCTCGCCATGGTGCTGGCCCTGGTCGTGCTGCCGGCGCTCGCCAGCGCCGGGGGCGGGACCGCGGCCGCGGCCGACCCGCTGGCCGCGCGCTTCGGCCTCGGCCTCACCGGGGTTCTGCTGCTGACCCTCGCCAAGGTCGCGGCCTTCGTCGCGCTGATGCTGATCGTCGGGCGGCGGGTCATCCCCTGGATCCTGCACTATGTCGCCCATACCGGCTCGCGCGAGCTCTTCCGACTCGCCGTGCTCGCCATCGCGCTCGGCGTCGCCTTCGGGGCCGCCAAGCTGTTCGGCGTGTCGCTGGCGCTCGGAGCCTTCTTCGCCGGCATGATCCTCAGCGAGAGCGAGCTCAGCCACCGGGCGGCGGAGGAATCGCTGCCGCTGCGCGACGCCTTCGCGGTGCTGTTCTTCGTCTCGGTCGGCATGCTGTTCGACCCGACCGTGCTGATCGAGAACCCCTTCCCGGTGCTGGCGACGGTGTTCATCATCGTCATCGGCAAGTCCGTCGCCGCCTTCCTGATCGTGCTGGCCTTCCGCCATCCGCTCGGCACGGCGCTGACCATCTCGGCCAGCCTCGCCCAGATCGGCGAGTTCTCCTTCATCCTCGCCACCATGGGCGTCAACATGGCGCTGCTGCCGGCCGAAGGGCGCGACCTGATCCTGGCAGGCGCCATCCTCTCCATCGTGCTCAACCCCTTCATCTTCGTCGCCGTCGACCGGCTGAAGCCCTATCTGGACCGCAACCGCCGGGCCGCCGCTCCGGCGGCTGCGCCCGCCAGAGCCGATGCGCAGGCCGCCGCCGAAGCGCCGCCGGCTGCCAAGGTCACGGGGGACGAGACGCTCCTGCGTCCCACCGAGCTCAAGCAGCACACGGTGCTGGTCGGCTACGGCCGGGTCGGTTCCCTCGTCGGCGCGGCCCTGAAGCAGAGCGGCACGCCGTTCCTGGTCATCGAGGACGGCGACAAGACCGTCGCCCGGCTGCACGCCGCCGGCATCGAGACGCTGTACGGCAACGCGGTGGACGACGAGGTGCTGCAGGCCGCCAACCTGCCGGCGGCGAAGGCGCTGATCGTCGCCATTCCCAACGCCTTCGAGGCCGGGCAGGTGGTGATGCGGGCCCATGGCCTCAATCCCGGGCTCACCATCCTCGCCCGCGCCCATTCCGATGCGGAGTTCGATCACCTGGTGAAGCTGGGCGCCGAGACCGTGATCGTCGGCGAGCGCGAGATCGCCCGCGGCATGATCGACCGCCTGGCCTCGGTCGCCGCCGCCACGCCGGGCGAAGGGGCCGCGCCCATCGGGGGGGCCGCGTCTTGAACGGCCGGCACGACGCATGCGCTGGCCTGTTGACGGCGCCGCTCGCCCGATGTAATGAGCCGCCCACGATGGCGGACGCGGAGACGCGACCGGCCTTTTTTGTTTTCCCGGCGCCGGTTCGGACCAGCATGCAGCCTTTGGGCTGCATGGTTCGTCGTCGCCCCTGACGAGGCGAGTGTCATGGCCAACACGAAATCGGCCAAGAAGGCCGCGCGCAAGATCGAGGCGCGCACCGAGATCAACAAGTCGCGCCGTTCGCGCATGCGCACCTTCATTCGCGGCGTCGAGGAGGCTCTCGCGGCCGGCGACCAGGCGCTCGCGCAGGCGGCGCTGCAGAAGGCCGAGCCCGAGATCATGCGTGCAGCGCAAAAGGGTGTCGTGCCGTCCAATACTGCATCGCGAAAGGTTTCGCGCCTGACGCAGCGGGTCAAGAAGCTCAGCGCCTGAGCTTTCGCAGTCACGAACGCGCTTTTTGAAGCCCGGCCCCTCGGCCGGGCTTTTGTTTTGGTCGGAGCCATAGTCCCGAGGAGAAACGCGGTCAGATCTCGGATACCATGATACCTCCGAATCGTAAGTTTTCGATTTTGACCTTGACTCGCGCTTTGTTGCACAGAGTCGTCACATGCTCCACTTCGATCAGATTTATACCTTGTATATCAATTACTTACGGGCCAAAGCGCCGAGCCCTCCGGCGCGGGCGCCCCACGGGCGCCATGTTTTGCCGCGACGGGGAACTTTTACGCCTCCGAAACGAAATCACGAAAATGCTTTGCCGCCTTCTCGATTACAGAGACTCGTCAACGCGTTGCGATTTTGTCGGCAGGAGGCGTCCCGGAACGAATCGGAGCCGCAAGCGCCAACTTAACGAATCGTTGAGAAATCGGTGTTGCATGACCCCGGAAGGGTCTTGTAATGTCCTCTCCAACGGGCCATTTGCAGTTCCCTTCCAAAATATCCATTGATGTGCGGTGATCTTCGCTCAAGAGGATCTTGCCATTGCCGGTTGCTGGAAGCTCACTCAAACGTGCCCTATATCATATTCGATTGCGGAAGCTGCGGCATTGTTGAGTTCCGGCAGGGCGAAAGGCTTGGCGGGGCGCAGCGGATGCTTTCTTCGGCGCCGCCATGCCGTAGAAAGATTTGCTCAGCATTATGGGCACCAGGAGAGCTATGTCGTCGGGGTGGCAAAATGACTATGCAGGGGACGTCACGGCACGCGAGGCCTATGACATCCTGGGACAGGAGGCGAGAGCGCAGCTCGTCGATGTCCGCACGAAGGCCGAGTGGTCCTTCGTCGGCGTGGCCGACCTCTCGCCCCTGGGCAAGGAGCCGATCCTGCAGGAATGGCAGCGCTACCCCGCCATGGATCTCGCCCCCGACTTCGTCGCCGCCCTCGAGCGCGAGCTGGAGCGCCGCGGCGTCTGTCGCGAGGATCCCGTCCTCTTCCTCTGCCGCTCGGGCGCGCGCAGCCTCAGTGCCGCCAAAGCGATGATCGCGGCGGGCTGGCGCGGCAGCCGGAACATCTCCGGCGGCTTCGAAGGACCGTTGGACGGTGATCGCCACCGCGGCGGCACGGACGGGTGGAAAGCCTCAAGGCTTCCCTGGATCCAATCCTGACAGCATGACCTGGACGAAAGGCCGAACGTGCGGCGTTGCCGCGCGCGGTCTGGAGTCTTGTCTCGAACCACTCGATAAAGTGATTGCGGCCATGAAATCGAGCGAAAGTCTTTCCCCCTCCCTCGGCGAGTCCGCGCTGACGACGCCGGACACGACGGCGGCCTGGGATCGCGTCAAGCGGCGCCTGCGCGCGGAATTCGGCGAGGATGTGTTCTCCAGCTGGTTCGCCCGGCTCGATCTCGACGAGGTCACCGACGACATGGCCCGCCTGTCGGTCCCGACGCGCTTCTTGCGTAGCTGGATCCAGGCCCATTACGCCGACAAGATCCTCGGGCTGCTCTCGGCCGAGCTGCCTGTCGTGGCGCGCCTCTCGCTCGGCGTGCGCTCGGCGGTGAGGCCGGTGGTCGCCGCCGTGCGGCCGACCGTCGCCGCTGCCGAGCCGGCACGCCCGGCGCCGGTGCTGCGGAGCGTCGAGCTGACGCCGCGCGAGGACGAGCTCACCTCCTCGCCGCTCGACCGGCGCATGACCTTCGACACCTTCTTCCTCGGCCGCTCCAACGCCCTCGCCCATGCCGCGGCGCAGCAGGTGGCCAAGGCCGATCCGGGCGAGCCGGCGCTCTACAACCCGCTGTTCATCCATTCCGCCGTGGGCCTGGGCAAGTCGCACCTGATCCAGGCCGTGGCCCACCTCGCCGAGGGCCGCGGCCGGCGGGTGCTCTACCTCACGGCCGAGCGCTTCATGTACAGCTTCGTCGCTGCGCTGAAGGCGCAGACCGCCATCGCCTTCAAGGAGAAGCTGCGCGCCATCGACCTGCTGGTCATCGACGACCTGCAGTTCCTGGCCGGCAAGACGCTGCAGCAGGAGTTCTGCCATACCCTCAACGCCCTCATCGACGCCGGCCGCCAGGTCGTCGTCGCCGCCGACCGTCTGCCGAGCGAGCTGGAGGCGTTGGAGGAGCGGATGCGCTCGCGCCTGTCGGGCGGGCTGGTGGTCGAGATCGCTCCCCTCGACGAGGAGCTGCGCGTCAAGATCCTCAAGGCGCGCATCGAGAGCGCGCGCGTGCATCAGCCCGGATTCGAGGTGCCGGACACCATCGTCGCCTATGTCGCGCACCAGGTGAACTCGAACGGCCGCGACCTCGACGGCGCGGTCAACCGCCTGCTCGCCCATGCCTCGCTCTCCGGGGCCGGCATGTCGCTGGAGACGGCCGAGGCCGCCATCCGCGACCTCGTCAAGAACCGCGAGCCGCGCCGCGTCAAGATCGAGGACATCCAGCGCATCGTCGCCAAGCACTACAATGTCAGCCGGGCCGACATCCTGTCGCTGCGCCGCACCGCGACGGTGGTCAAGCCGCGCCAGGTGGCGATGTATCTGTCCAAGGCCCTGACGCCGCGCTCCCTGCCGGAGATCGGCCGGCGCTTCGGCGGACGCGACCACACCACGGTGCTGCACGCGGTGCGCAAGATCGAGGGCCTGGTCGGGCGCGACACCTCCCTGGCGGAGGAGGTCGAATTGCTCAAGCGCCTGCTTTCGGAGTAGACCGGGGCAGGGCCCCGGTTCTGAGGGACTGGCGCCGACCTGCCGGGCACCGGAGCGCGCATGACGGCCAAGATCGGCATCCTCACCCTGTCCGACCGGGCCAGCGCCGGCGTCTACGAAGACCGGAGCGGCCCGGCGATCGAGGCCTATCTCGGCGAGGTGCTGACCTCGCCCTGGCAGGCGGTCGCCCGGATCATCCCCGACGACCGGACCGGCATCGAGGCGGCGCTGATCGCGCTCTGCGATGCGGAGGGCTGCGCCCTGGTCTGCACCACCGGCGGCACCGGCCCGGCGCGGCGCGACGTCACGCCCGAGGCGACCGAGGCGGTCTGCAACAAGATGCTGCCAGGCTTCGGCGAGCTGATGCGCCAGGAGAGCCTGAAATATGTGTCGACGGCGATCCTCTCGCGCCAGACCGCCGGCATCCGCGGCTCGTCGCTGATCGTCAACCTGCCGGGCAAGCCGGCCTCGATCCGCCAGTGCCTTGCGGCGGTCTTCCCCGCCATCCCCTATTGCATCGACCTGATCGGCGGGCCGTACCTGACCACCGATCCCGCGCTCTGCAAGGCCTTCCGCCCCGGCGCCTGACTCCTCAGACGAAGGGCGCGAACAGGTCCGGCCGCAGCGGCAGCAGCCGCCGGAAATAGGCCCGTCCCTCCTCGGAAATAGTGCTCGGCCCGGCAAAGAAGGCGGCCGGCATGTGCCGCGTCCGGCCCGCCACGGCTTCGAGCGGCACCAGCGCGGGTGCGGTCCGGCTGCCGTCGAACTGCAGCGCCACCGATCCGCTGGTCTCGAAGGCGCTTTCGGCGGCGAACTGTCCGGCGGCAAGGGCCTCCCGCCTGTCGGTCTCGTCGATCACGCCGAGATAGCCGCGCGGGAGATAGCCGAGCGTGTCGACGCGGGCCCGCGCCTTGGGGAAGCGGGCCTTCAGCGCCGCCTGGACGGCGAGGCCGAGATCGCCGCCGGTGAGCTGCAGATTGCCGTGCGCGTCGCGCTCCGCCGCGCCGGCCAGCGCCTCCGCCAGCGGCCGGCCCGTCTCGTCCTGCACGCCCTCGGACATGGCGACGACGCAGCGCCCGAGCCGGTCGTGGACCGCGGCGACCTCCTCCAGGAAGCGCGGCAGCGAGAAGGGGTGCTCGGGAGCATAGACCAGGTGCGGCGCATCCTCCTCCCGGCGCTGCCAGGCCGTGGGCGCTGCGGTCAGGAAGCCGGCGTGGCGGCCCATGACGATCGCGACATAGATGCCCGGCATGGCGCGGAAATCGAGCTCCATGCTGGCGAAGGCCTGGGCCACGAACAGGCCGGCGGAGATGAAGCCGGGGACGTGGTCATTGGCTTCCAGGTCGTTGTCGATGGTCTTGGGCGCGTGCACGAAGCTGCGGCCGCCGGCCGAGCGGCGGCGCAGCAGCTCCAGCGTGCCGGCGGTGTCGTTGCCGCCGATATAGACGAAGGCGCGGGCCGAGAGAGCATCGAGCGCGGCGAGGATGGCGTCGCAGGCCGCCGGGTCCGGCTTGTCGCGGGTGCTGCCGAGCGCCGCATTGGGCGTGCGGCCGAGGCGCGCGAGGTCGGCGTCGGAGAGGGCGCCGAGGTCGACCATGTCGCCGGCGGTGAGGCCGCGCACCCCGAAGCGGGCGCCGAGGATGCGCAGCGCCGGGTCGCGGCGGCGCGCGGCGAGCACCGCCCCGCGCAGCGTCTCGTTGATCACGGCGGTCGGGCCGCCGCCCTGGGCGATGACGATCGACGACATGGCTCCTCCCCACGCAAGATGCCCCGAGCGCACCCGGCCCCGGTGGGACGGGCGGCCGTCGGCGCGACGCCAGGGTACACGATCGGCCCGGCCCCGTCCTCGCGGCAG
This sequence comes from Labrys wisconsinensis, assembly GCF_030814995.1. Taxonomy (GTDB): domain Bacteria; phylum Pseudomonadota; class Alphaproteobacteria; order Rhizobiales; family Labraceae; genus Labrys; species Labrys wisconsinensis. The sequence continues at coordinate 455,555 of NZ_JAUSVX010000001.1, forward strand.
CGCCGCCGCAGCAGCGCGAGATTCCGCTTAGCGCCGGTCTTGCCGGCCGATATTGTCGCGCGGCCCGGGCCGGGCGTCCGGCTCTCTCGACCCTGCGTCCGCCGATGTTCAAGCCCTATCCCGGTCCCGGCCCCGAGCCGATCGGCTTCCTGCTCGTGCCGCAATTCTCGATGATGGCCTTCTCGGCCGCTGTCGAGCCGCTGCGCGTCGCCAACCGCCTCTCCGGCCGGAGGCTGTTCAGCTGGCACACCGCGTCGGTCGACGGCGCGCCCGTCGCCTCCTCCGGCGGCATGGCCCTGCCGGTGGAGAGGCGCCTGGCCGACCTCGCCGCGATCCCGACGCTGATCGTCTGCGCCAGCTTCGAGCCGGAAAAGGGCGCGGGCAAGCCGACGCTGGCGGCGCTGCGACGCCTGGCCCGGCGTGGCACCACCATCGGCGCGCTCGACACCGGCGCCTGGATCCTGGCGGCCGCCGGCCTCCTGGAAGGGGCGAGCGCCACCATGCACTGGGAGGCGGCGCCCGGCTTCGCCGAGGCCTTCCCCGACATCGCCATCAGCGAGGCGCTGTTCGAGGTCGGCGGCAACCGCTTCACCTGTGCCGGCGGCACCGCGGCGCTCGACCTGATGCTGGACATGATCGCCCGCAAGCACGGCCAGTCCCTGGCGGTGGCGGTCTCCGAACAGTTCATCCACGATCGCATCCGCGACCGCCACGACCGCCAGCGCATGAGCCTGCCCAGGCGCCTGGGCGTGGTCAACGGCAAGCTGCTGCGCGTGGTCGAAGCGATGGAAGGGCATCTGGAGACGCCGCTCGACGCCCGCCGGCTCGCCGGCCTCTCCGGCGTCTCGCCACGTCAGCTCGAGCGCCTGTTCCGGGCCCAGCTCAAGGAGTCCCCGTCGGCCTATTACCTCAAGCTGCGCCTGGAGCGCGCCCGCGGCCTGCTGCGCCAGACCGACATGAGCGTGATGGAGATCGCCATGGCCTGCGGCTACTCCTCCGCCTCCTGCCTGTCGCGCTCCTATCGCGGCCATTTCGGCATCGCCCCGCGGCAGGATCGGATCGAGCCGGCGCAGGCGCCCGCTCCGCGCTGACCCCTCCGCCCCGCTCTTTTCCAGCCGAGGCCGCAGCGGCGCGGCACGCGACACCGCGCCCGCACGATAATGATTGCATGCTATTAATTAGCATACTATCTTATCGTCATGACCGAGCTCGACAGCCTGCGCCTCGCCGTGACCAGCACCATGCACAAGGTCGGCCGCCACTGGCGCCGCCTGGTGCAGGACGTCACCGCCACCCACGGCATATCCGAAGCCTGCGCCCAGCCCCTGATCATCATCGGGCGCCTTGGCGAAGGCGTGCGCCAGGGCGTGGTGGCCGAGGAGGTCGGCATCGAGGGGCCCTCGCTGGTGCGCCTCCTCGACCAGCTCTGCGCCGGCGACCTGGTCGAACGCCGCGACGACGCCGCCGACCGGCGCGCCAAGACGCTCTGGCTGACGGCCCGGGGCCGCCGCACCACCCAGCGCATCGAGCGCGAGCTGGTGGCGCTGCGGACTCGCGTCCTCGCCGACGTCAGCCGCGAGGACCTCGAGGCGGCCCTGCGCGTGTTCCGGGCCTTCGACGCGGCTGTCGGCCGCGGGGCCGAGGCGGCCGCGATGGCGGAGGCCGCCCTGTGATGCCGACCGCGGCGCTTCCGACCTGGCGCGACTGGCTGTTCTCGGCCAAGGCCTTCCTCGCCTCCATGCTGGCGCTCTGGATCGCCCTGGCGGCCGGCCTGTCCCGCCCCTACTGGGCGATGGCGGCGGTCTATGTCGTCGCCAATCCGCTCTCCGGCGCCACCACCTCCAAGGCGCTCTACCGCGCCCTCGGCACCCTGCTCGGCGCGGCCGGCTCGATCCTGCTGCTGCCGCCGCTCGCCGACACACCGGAACTCTTCAGCCTGGCGGTGGCGCTGTGGACCGGCGGCTTCCTGTTCGTCTCGCTGCTCGACCGCACGCCGCGCAGCTACGTCTTCATGCTGGCCGGCTACAGCCTGCCGCTGATCGCCCTGCCCACCGTGTCCGAGCCCGGCACCATCTTCGACGTCGCCGTGGCGCGCACCGAGGAGATCACCCTCGGCATCGTCTGCGCCAGCCTGGTCTTCGCCCTGGTGCTTCCCGTCCGTGTCGGCCCGGTGCTCGGCGCCCAGGCCGCGGCCTGGCTGCGCGATGCCGGCGCCTGGGCCGGGGCGATCCTCCGGCGCGAGGGGGCGACCGGCGCGACGCGCGAGCGCCAGCGCCTCGCCGCCGACATCCGCGCCATGGACATGCTGATCAGCCAGATCGCCTACGATGCCGCCACGCCGGTCGCGACGCGGCAGGCGCGCGAGCTGCGCGGGCGCATGGCCGTGCTGCTGCCGATCCTCTCCTCGCTCGCCGACCGGCTCGAAGCGGTCCGGGCCAATGGCGCGGAGCCGGCCGGGCTCGCCGCCGTCACCGCCGGCATCCTCGCCTGGATGGAGGCCGGCCCCGAGGCCGCGCCCGATGAGGTCGACCGCCTGCAGCAGGCTCTCGCCGCCCTGGAGCCGCGCGGCGCGGCGGCCCGCGACTGGGACGGGCTGGTGCTCTCCAGCGCCCTGGAGCGGCTGAAGGAGCTGGTCGATCTCTGGCAGGACTGCCGCGCCCTGCAGCGGCGGATCACGCTCGGCCACCGCGCCGACCGCTGGAAGCCGGCCTTCCGCCACCGCCGCACCGTCGGCGCCCGGCCCCATTACGATTTCGGCCTGCTGCTGTTCTCGGCCGGCTCGGTGGTGCTGGCGACCCTCGCCGCCTGCTTCGTCTGGATCGCCACCGGCTGGGACCAGGGCGCCGGCTGCGTCATCATGACGGCGGTCGGTTGCTCCTTCTTCGCCGCCCTCGACAACCCGGCGCCCCAGATCCGCAGCTTCGTGATCTGGATGGGGGTGAGCGTCGTCGCCTCCGCCGTCTACCTCTTCGCCATCCTGCCCGCCGTGCACGATTTTCCCATGCTGGTGGCGGTCTTCGCCGTGCCCTTCCTCATCGTCGGCACGCTGGTGACGCGGCCGCAATTCACCATGATCGCCATGCTGCTGGCCGTGAACACCGCCTCCTTCGTCGGCCTGCAGGCGAGCTACAGCGCCGACTTCGCCACCTTCGCCAACGGCAACATCGCCTCGGTCGCCGGCGGGCTGTTCGGCCTCGTCTGGTCGCTGGTGACGCGCCCCTTCGGCGCGGCCTTCGCGGCGCGCCGCCTGGTGCGTGCCGGCTGGGCCGACATCGCCGCCACGGCGCGCGGCGGCGCGAACCGGGATCCCGACGTGTTCGCCGGCCGGGTGTTCGACCGCCTCGGCCAGCTCGTGCCGCGGCTGGCGCAGACCGCCGACCCCGACGTCGCGGCCGCCGACGGGCTGGCGGAGCTGCGCATCGGCATGAACATTCTGGACCTCCAGCGCATCCGCCCGGCCCTGCCGGCGGGGCTCCACCCGTCCCTCGACGCGGTGCTCGACGGCGTCGCCGCGGCCTTCGGCCGGCGTGTCGCCACCGGCCGGGCCGAGCCGGCGCCGGAAAGCCTCCTGCGCGCCGTCGATGCCGCGCTCGCGGCCTTGACCGAGGCGCGGATCGGCACCGGCGAGCGCGCCGGCCTGCAGGCCCTGGTCGGCCTGCGCCGCGCCCTGTTCCCCCACGCACCCGGCCCGCTGCGCCTGGGTCCGCTCGCCGCCGCCCTGCCGATCGCCGCGGAATAGGAGCCGCCATGATCAACGATCTCGACCTCTTCGGCGTCTATGTGCCCGGCGCGCTGGTGCTGGCCTGCCTCGCCTTCGCCCTGCAGCTGGTCCTGCGCCGGCTGCTCGCCTGGGCCGGCGCCTACCGCCTCGTCTGGCACCCCGCCCCGTTCGACGTGGCGCTGTTCGTCATCCTTCTCAGCGGCCTCGCCGCGCTCACTCAACGGTTCGTGTCGTGAAACGCTTCCTCTCCGTCCTCGGACGTGTCCTTCTCACCCTCGTCGTGGTCGCGGCCGCCGCCGGCGCCGGCTGGCGCGCCTGGGACACCTACATGAACGAGCCCTGGACCCGCGACGGCCATGTCCGGGCCGACGTGGTCGGCGTCACGCCCGACGTCTCCGGCCTCGTCAGCGAGGTGCTGGTCAGAGACAATCAGGCCGTGCACAGGGGCGACGTGCTGCTGCGCATCGACCGGCAGCGCTTCGAGCTGGCGCTGCAGCTCGCCGAAGCGGCGGTGGCGGGCCAGAAGGCGAGCCTCGACCAGGCCCGGCGCGATGCGGTGCGCTACCAGCAGCTCGGCAGGGATGTCGCCTCCCAGCAGAAGATCGAGCAGGCGCAGGCGGCGCAGGCCACCGCCGAGGCCTCCTATGCCCAGGCCCTGGCCAACCGCGACATCGCCCGCCTCAACCTCGAGCGGTCCGAGATCCACGCGCCCGCCAACGGCATCATCACCAACATGTCGCTCAACCCCGGCGACTACGTCACCGCCGGCAAGGCCGTCATGGCGCTGGTCGACAGCGACAGCCTCCGGGTGGAGGGCTATTTCGAGGAGACGAGGCTGGCGCGCATCCGCCTCGGCGACCCCGTCGAGATCCATCTGATGGGGCAGGCCGCGACGCTCACCGGCCGTGTCGAGAGCATCGCCGGTGGCATCGAGGACCGCGAGCGCAGCGACGGCTCCAGCCTGATGGCCAGCATCAACCCGACCTTCAGCTGGGTGCGCCTGGCCCAGCGCGTGCCGATCCGCATCAAGCTCGACCCGGTGCCGGAGGGCGTGCGCCTGGTCGCCGGCCTCACCGCCACCGTCGCCGTCAAGCCGGCAGGCTGAACCGTCAGCCGCCCAGGAGCCGCCCCACCACCCTGGCGGTATAATCGACCATCGGCACCACCCGGGCATAGTTCAGCCGGGTCGGGCCGATGACGCCGAGCACGCCGACGATCTGCTGCGAGGCGTCCCGGAACGGGGCGGCGATCATCGAGGAGCCGGAGAGCGAGAACAGCTTGTTCTCCGAGCCGATGAAGATGCGCACGCCGTCGCCGGCCTCGGCCCGGCCGAGCAGGTCGATCAGGTCCTTCTTGGCCTCGATATCGGCGAACAGCAGGCGGATGCGCTCCAGGTCGTCCGCCGCCTTGAGGTCTTCGAGCAGATTGGCCTGGCCGCGCACGATCAGCTGCTGCGGCAGGCCTTCGCCGCTGCCGCCCCAGCTCGCCAGCCCGTCGGCGACCACGCGCGCCGTCAGGGTGTCGAGCTCGGCCCGGCCCGCCTCCAGCTCCTTCTGCGTCTCGACCTGCAGCTCGGCCAGGGTGCGGCCGCGCAGGCGGGCGTTGAGATAGTTCGACGCCTCCACCAGCGCCGAGGTCGGCAGGCCGAGGGGGATGTCGACCACCCGGTTCTCCACCGCCCCGTCCTCGGCGACCAGCACGACCAGGGCCCGCGTCGGCTCCAGCCGCACGAATTCGAGGTGCTTGAGGCGCGGGTCGCGCTTGGTGGTGACGACGACGCCGGCGCCGCGCGACAGGCCCGAGAGCAGGGTGGAGGCCTCGGTCAGCACGCCTTCCAGGGTGCGCGAGGAGGCCCGCACCTGGGCATCGATCCGCGCCCGGTCGGCGGCGGCGAGGTCGCCGAACTCCAGCATGGCATCGACGAAGAAGCGCAGGCCCAGCTCCGTCGGCATGCGCCCGGCGCTGGTGTGCGGCGCCTGCACCAGGCCGAGCATCTCCAGGTCCTGCATCACGTTGCGCACCGAGGCGGGCGACAGCGTCGAGGGCAGCAGCCGCGAGATGTTGCGCGAGCCGATCGGCTCGCCGGTGGCGAGATAGCTCTCGACGATCTGGCGGAAGATCTCGCGCGAGCGCTCGTTGAGCTGGGCGAGCTCTCCGGAGGTGACGAGCGTCATGGCGGACATCGGCGGGGACTGCGAAGGATTTCCTTCCATGCCTCGATCTTGGGGGGTGGGCGCCCCGATTTCAATCCCCGCGACGACGCTTCGCCAGCCGCCAGGCCCGCCCGTCGATCGCGGCGAGGCCGAGACCGATCAGCGCCATGCCCGCGAACTGCGCCGGCGCCAGGCGCTCGCCCAGCACCAGCCCGCCGAGCAGGATGGCCGAGACCGGGATCAGGAAGGTGACGAGCGCGAGGTTTGTGGCGCCGATGCGCCCGAGCAGACGGAAGAAGATGACATAGGCGAGCGCCGTGGAGGCGAGCGCCAGGGCGATGAGCGCCGCCCAGGTCGTGCCGGAGGGCATCGGCAGCCGCCAGAAGCCGTCGGCGAGGGCGGCGATCGGCAGCATCATCGCCGTGGTCGCGGCCAGCTGGCCGAAGGCGGTGGTCAGCGGCGGCACGCCGAGGCGGCGGAAGCGCCGGCCGAAAATGCCGGCAAAGGCGTAGGACAGCGCCGCGCCGAGGCAGGCGAGCTCGCCGAGGACGCCGCCGGAGAGCCGCCCGGCGAGGCCCGGCCCGATCATGGCGGCAACGCCGGCGAAGCCGAGCAGCACCCCGGCCACCCGGCCGCCCGTCGCCTTCTCGTCCGCGGTCAGCCAATGGGCGACCACCACGGTGAACAGCGGCGTGGTGGCGTTGAGGATCGCCGCCAGCCCCGAAGCGATCTGGGTCTGGCCCCAGAAGATCAGGCTGAACGGCAGGAGGTTGTTGAGGAAGCCCATGCCGAAGAAGGCGGCCCAGACGGAAGGCTGGCGCGGCAGCGTCTGGCCCGTGGCCCGAAGCACCGCCAGCAGGGCCGCGGCGGCCAGACCGACCCGGATCAGCACCATGGTCAGCGGCGGCACCTCGGCGAGCGCCACCTTGGAGAAGAAGAAGGAGCCGCCCCACAGCACCGAAAGGGCGAGGAGCAGCAGCCAGTCGCCGGAGGCGATGGCGGCCGGGCGGTGGGAGGGCAGTGTCAGCGGGGTGTCGGTCATGCCTCCCGTCTTGCCGCCAATCGCACCGGCGCGCCATCCGAAACTTGCGATACAATTGGTACGGCTGTGCTGTTTTTCACAGATCTGGTTCTGCGTTAACGGTATTGCATTGCGGCTCGGGGCAATATTCGCCTTACTGCACGTCACGAATCGTGGAATCGCCATGTCGGACGCCATCGCCCATCTCTACGACAGCGTGCTCGCCTTGCGTCATGCCGCGCCCGAGCGATCGCGGACCGCCAAGCTGTTCCGCGACGGCATGCCGAAGATGGCCAAGAAGCTGGCGGAGGAGGCGGCCGAGGTGGCGCTCGACGCAGTGCAGGGCAACCGCTCCGCCGTGATCCTGGAGAGCGCCGACCTGCTCTACAATCTCTGCGTCCTCTGGGCCGGTGCCGGCATCAGGCCGGCGGATGTCTGGGCCGAGCTCGCCCGGCGCGAGAAGATGATGGGCGTCGCCGAGAAGCTGCCCAAGGGCCCGTCCCTGTTGCAGAACGTGACCGCGGCCTGAGGGCTGGTCCATCGAACCCCGGTTGCGTCGAGGCCGGAGCATCCGCGGGAAGGAATGAGCCTGCTCCATACTGGCGGACCAATTGACGGCGACCTGGCTGAACGCGCTCACGACGGCGATCGTCATGACGGGAGCCGGGATGTTCGCCGCTCCGGGCGAACCTGCGTCGGGGAGACGGGCGGATCGTTCCCTCTGGAGATGTCGGACGCGGCCCGCACCGGGCGCGCCGACTACCCCGTCCCTGCCCGGTCGATCACGTGGAAGAACGAGCCCGTGACCAGGCCGCGCCGGCCGCCCATCGGGCCGAGGTCCGTCCCGTTGGCGTCCGTCACCCGGAACGGCGCCTCGTCGCCGGCATGGAGCGTCGTCGCATAGTGGAACTCGTGGCCGCGCAAGGCGCTGCCCGCCCGCCCGAGCGGGCCGTCCACGGCGAGGCGGGCATGGCGGTAGCCCAGCGACATGCGCCGCCTGGCGAAGCTGGTCTCGAGGTCGAGCAGGCCGGCCATGGCATGGGGCACGCCGTCGGCGTCGACCAGCACCCGGCCGAGCGTCATGTAGCCGCCGCACTCGCCGTGCACTGGCCGGGTCGCGGCGAAGCGGCGCAGGCCGTCGAGGAAGCGCGTGTTCGCCGCCAGCCGCCCGGCATGCAGCTCGGGATAGCCGCCCGGCAGCCAGGCGATGTCGGCGCCGGGGTCCGGCGCCTCGTCCGCCAGCGGCGAGAAGGGCACGATCTCGGCGCCGGCGGCGCGCCAGCCTTCCAGGAGATGGGGATAGACGAAAGAGAAAGCGGCATCGCGCGCCAGGGCGATGCGCTGGCCCGGCGGATCGAGCCCGGCGCCCGGCGCCGCCGGACCGGCCGCCGCCGGTTGCGCCAGGGCGCGCACCGCGGCAAGGTCGACATGGGCGGCGACGAAGTCGGCGAGGTCGTCGAGGATGCGCTCCAGCCCGGGCGTCTCCTCGGCCTGGACCAGACCGAGATGGCGCTCGGGCAGCACCAGATCGGGCCGGCGCGGCAGGGCGCCGACCACGGGGAGGCCGGCCGCCTCGATGCCGCGGCGCGCCAGGGCGAGGTGGCGCTCGCTCGCCGCCTTGTTGAGCACCACGCCCGCCACCGCCACATCGGGCCGGAAGGTGGCGAAGCCCTTGGCCACGGCCCCGGCCGACTGGCTCTGGCCGGAGACGTCGAGCACCAGCAGCACCGGCCAGCCGGTCCGCGCCGCGATGCCGGCGGAGGAGCCGTCGTCGGTGGCGCCGGGCGCGGCGACGCCGTCGAACAGGCCCATCAGCGCCTCGCAGACCACGAGATCGGCCGATGCGGACGCTGCGGCAACGAGCCCGTCCAACAGGGCCGGCCGCATGGCCCAGCCGTCGAGATTGCGGCTGGTGCGCCCTGCAGCCACCGCGTGGAAGCCGGGATCGATATAGTCCGGCCCGCACTTCATCGGCTGGACGACGGTGCCGGTGCGGGCGAGGGCCCTGAGGAGGCCGAGCACCAGCGTGGTCTTGCCGGAGCCGGAGCGGGGAGCAGCGACGAGGAGGCCGGGAGCGGTCATGCCCCGTTCCTGCCGCGTGCGGGCCTGCCATGCAAGGGCCGGCTGGCTCGCCGGGGTGCGGCGGCGCAACCGCCCTTGCGCCGCCTGCCGGCCATGCCCATATCGACCATGGCGGGAACCCCCGCCGGGCGGCGATGCCGACAGGGTCTCCGCTCCAAAGTCGCTTCCAGCGAGGACTTTGAGATGTCGCGCGTACCGACGCTGAATTCGCCCTTCCTGCTGGGCTTCGACGAGATCGAGCGGGCGCTCGATCGGGTCGCGAAGTCGGCGGGAGACGGCTATCCTCCCTACAATATCGAGCGCGTGGGCTCGCCCGACCGGCCGCCGGAGCGGCTGCGCATCACGCTCGCCGTCGCCGGCTTCACCCGCGAGGAGCTCGACGTATCGGTGGAGGAGAACCAGCTCGTCATCCGCGGCCGCCAGCAGGACGACAAGAGCCGCGTGTTCCTCCACCGCGGCATCGCCGCCCGCCAGTTCCAGCGCACCTTCCTCCTCGCCGACGGCATGGAGGTGATGGGCGCCGACCTCAGGAACGGGCTGCTGTCGGTCGATCTCATCCGGCCCGAGCCCGAACGGGTCGCCAAGAAGATCGACATCGCGGTCCGCGACTGATCCACACGTAACCTTTTGCGCACCTTGCACGTTCATACTGCGAGCTGCCACGTTCAGGAGGGCATCATGACCCAGAACGACAAGTCTCTTGCGCCCACGCCGGAAATGCTGGCGGCCCTCGGCGCCGGCCACATCGCCTATGTCCGCCCGATCATGTCGGAGGACGCGGCGCGCCTCTATCCGCAGGTCGGCGAGATCCGTCCCGGCATCAAGCTGTTCACCCTCAACGCCGCCGACGGCACGCCGATCATGATCTCCGACTCCCGGGAGGCCGCGGTGGCGAACGCCTGGGAAAACGAGCTGACGCCGCTCGCCGTGCATTGAGGTTGTTCGACGCCCGGTGGAGCCTCTCCTCCGGACGTCGCAGTCGAGTTGCGGTGCGTAGAACCCGATCGCCCGGTCGGGGGCTGGCCGGCTTTTCCGTCCACGCCGCGTTGCCCCTCCCCGGCCGTGCATCCCGGTTCCCGCGCAGAAGCCCTGCCCGCCATCCCTCCCCGAGGACGCGCCCTGCATCCGTCCGCCCCGATCCTCGACGATGGGCCGCCACGGCGTCCGATGGGCCACGGCGCCGACTTCCCGGAGGGTTGAGCCGCTTCAGGCCTCGGCCACAGGCGTCCAGATCACCTGCTCGATGCGGCTCGCGCCGGTGGCCAGCATCGCCAGCCGGTCGAAGCCGAGCGCGATGCCGCTCGCCGGCGGCATCAGCGCCAGCGCGGCCAGGAACGCCTCGTCCAGGGGGTAGCGCTCGCCATAGATGCGCTCCTTCTCCGCCATGTCCGCCTCGAAGCGCCGGCGCTGCTCCGCCGGGTCGGTCAGCTCGCCGAAGGCATTGGCGAGCTCCAGGCCGCAGGCATAGAGCTCGAAGCGCTCGGCGAAGCGCGGATCGTGCGGCGCGGGACGGGCGAGCGCCGCCTCGCTGAGGGGATAGTCGCACAGGATCGTCGCCCGCCCCTGCCCCAGATGCGGCTCGATCCGCTCGACCAGCACCCTGGAATAGATGTCCAACCAGCTGTCGTCCGCCGCCACCCGCGTCCCGGCGGCGCGCGCGGCGTCCGCCAGGGCCTCGCGGTCGCCGGTGCCGGCGGCATCGACGGTCGCCGGCAGGTCGATGCCGGCGAAGGCCTGGAAGGCCGCCGCCACGGTGAGCCGCTCCGGCGTCGCGAAGGGATCGGCGGCGCGGCCGCGGAAGGCGAAGCGCCGCCGGCCCGTCGTCTCGGCCGCAAGGGCCAGGATCGCGGCACAGTCCGCCATCAGCGCCTCGTAACCCTCGCCCGCCCGGTACCATTCCAGCATGGTGAACTCGGGATGATGCGTCGCCGTGCGCTCGCGGTTGCGGAACACGCGGGCAAAATCGAAGATGCGGGTCTCGCCGGCCGCCAGCAGCTTCTTGCAGGCGAATTCCGGCGAGGTGTGGAGATAACGCCGCTGGGTCGTCAGGTCCGGGCCGACCAGCTCGGTGGCGAAGGCGTGGAGATGGGTCTCGTTGCCCGGCGAGACCTGCAGGATCGCGCCCTCGACCTCGACGAAGCCGTCCGCCGCGAAGAAGGCACGCAGGGCCGCGGCGATGCGGTTGCGGGCGAGGAGGAAGGGCCGGCGGTCCTCGTGCACATGAGGCCGCCACCAGGCGGAGGCATCGGTCATGCCGGCTGCTTAGTCCCTCGCCGCCGCAAAGGCCAGGGCGCCATGCGAAAGCCGCAACGCCTCTGCTATGATGCAGCTCGAATCGCCCATGCTCCAGCTCTTCCGCCGCACCGCGCCGCCGCCCGACCCGACCCGTATCGAGGTCCGGATCGGCGCAGCCACCTATCCCATCACGGTCCGGCGCCTGGCGGCGGCCCGGCGCTACACGCTCCGGGTGCGCACGGCCCAGCGCGACGTGGTGCTGTCCATGCCGATGCGCGGCAGCCTCGCCACGGCCAAGGCCTTCGCCGAAAAGCATGCCGGCTGGATCGCGGCGCGCCTGCACAAGTTCGCCGAGGACGTCGCCTTCGCCGACGGGGCGCTCGTGCCCCTGCGTGGGGTTCCCCACCGCATCACGCATCGGCCGGAGGGTCGCGGCACGGTGAAGCTGGAGGATGGCACCCCGCCGCTGCTCGTCGTGGCGGGCGACGCCCCGCATCTGCCGCGCCGGCTCACCGACTGGCTGAAGCGCCAGGCCCTGGCAGACCTGCGCAAGGCGGTGGAGCGTCATTGCGCCGCCATCGGCGCCAAGCACGGCCCGGTCAGCGTCAAGGACACGGCGAGCCGCTGGGGCTCGTGCTCCTCCTCGGGGGCGCTGGCCTTCTCCTGGCGGCTGATCCTCGCGCCGCCCTTCGTGCTCGATTATCTCGCGGCCCACGAAGTGGCCCATCTCAAGGAGATGAACCACTCGCTGCGCTTCTGGCGGCTGTGCCAGACGCTGTGTCCGCACACGCCGCAGGCCAAGGCCTGGCTGAAGGCGCACGGCGCCGAGCTGCATCGCTACGGCTGAAGCGCTGCTGACACGAGGCTGGCAGCAGGATGCTGATACGTCAGGCGTCGATCCGAGGGAGGACGCCATGATCACCTTCTACCACTCGCCGCGCTCGCGTTCCTCGAGCATCCACTGGCTGCTGGAAGAGCTCGGGGCAGAGTACAAAACCGAGATCGTCGACATCCGCGCGCCGGGCGGCGCGCCGGAAACCTATCGCGCCATCCAGCCGAGCAAGAAGGTGCCGGCCATCGTGCACGACGGGACCGTCGTGACCGAGCGGGCGGCGATCTGCATCTATCTCGCCGACGCCTTCCCGCAGGCCGGGCTGGCGCCGCCGGTCGGCGATGCCGGCCGCGCCGCCTGGCTCACCTGGCTGGTCTACAGCGACGCCGTGTTCGACCCCGTGATCGCCGGCAGGATGCGCGGGCTCGCGGTCGCCACCTCGAACGACTATTCCTTCGGCCTCTACGACGACATGGTCGCCAATCTGGAGAAGACGCTGGCAGCACGCCCCTATATCGCGGGCGAAGCCTTCACCGCCGCCGACACCCAGATCGGCAGCGGCATCCACTACGCCGTGCACATCCTCGGCGCGCTGGCCGACCGCCCGGTGTTCCAGGCCTATCTCGGGCGGCTCCAGGCGCGGCCGGCCTTCCAGCGCTACATCCGGAAGGAGATGGCGCTGGCCGCCGGCTGAGGCGGCGCCGGGCGAAGCCCCCCGCCCCCGGCCTCAGATCAGCTTGTCCAGGGTGATCGGCAGGTCGCGCACCCGCCGGCCGGTGGCGTGGAACACGGCGTTGGCGATCGCCGGCGCCACCCCGACGATGCCGAGCTCGCCCACCCCCTTGCCGCCGAGCACGGAGGCGTGCGGATCGGGCACGCCGACCGAGATCACCTCCAGGCCGGGAATGTCGGCATTGGTGGCGACGAGGTAGTCCGCCAGGTTGGCGTTGGCCAGGCGGGCATGGCGCGGATCGACGATGCCTTCCTCCAGCAGGGCCTGGCCGATACCCATGATGATGCCGCCTTTCCACTGGCTCTCCGCCAGCTTCGGATTGTAGAGCCGACCGGAGTCGAAGGCCGACACCATGCGCGTCACCCGCACCGTGCCGAAATCCTCGTCCACCGCCACCTCGACGAAATGCGCGCACCAGCTGTGCAGGGAATAATCGCCGTCGGTCGGCGACAGCATGTCGCGCAGCGCCTCGATGCGCTCGCGCCCGAGCCGGCGCATCAGCTCGGCCAGGGCGATGCGCGGCCCGTCGCCGCGCGGCGCCGAGACGAAGCCGTCGGCGACCACGAGCGTGTTGGCCTGCACGGCGCCGAAGGGCGAGCCGGGCTGGTTGATGACGAGGCCGATCAGCTCGTCGCGGGCGGCGAGCGCCGCCTTGTGCACGGCCACCGTCATCAGGTTGGCGAGCTGCGAGCCGCCGGAGACCGGTGCCCGCGGCAGGGCGGAATCCCCGAGGCTGACCGTGACGTGCTCGACCGGCACGCCGACCGCATCGGCCGCCGTCTGGGCCAGGATCGTGTAGGTGCCGGTGCCCATGTCGGTGCCGCTCGAGGCGACCTCGACCCGGCCGTCGCCGAGGATGCGCACCAGCGCCTCGCCCGGCGTGCGGCGCACGGGATAGGTGCCGGCGGCAAGGCCCCAGCCGATCAGGCGGTTGCCGCGCCGCATCGAGCGCGGCGCGAGCGGGCGCTCCCACCAGCCGAAGGCGTCGGCGCCGGCGGCGAAGGCTTCGCGCAGCTGCCGCGTCGACCAGGGCTTCCTCGCATGCGGGTCCTCCTCGGCATAGTTGAGCAGGCGGATGGCGAGCGGGTCGAGGCGGACCTCCCAGGCGAGCTCGTCGATGGCGCATTCGATGCCGAAGGCGCTCGGGTTCTCGCCCGGCGCCCTGAGCGGCCCCGGCAGCACGGTGTTGACCGGCACCACGCTCTGGCGCGAGGAGAAGTTCGGCGTCGCGTACATGATCGCGGTGACCGAGCCCAGCGTCTCGACCGCCAACCCGTCGATCGAGGTCTCGTTGACGCCGCGGTGCACGATCGAGACGAGCTTGCCCTCGCGCGTGGCGCCGAGCGCCAGGGTCTGGCGCGTCGCCGGCCGTCCGCCATAGGCGGTGAAGCCCTGCGCCCGGGTGATGGCGAGCTTGACCGGCCGGCCCAGCATCTTCGCCGCCATCGCCGCGATGGCGCCATGGGCATAGGCCAGCGCCTTGGAGCCGAAGCCGCCGCCGATATAGGGCGAGATCAGCCGGACGTTCTCGAACGGCACGCCGAACCATTCGGCATAGGTGCGGGCCATGCCGTCGAGCCATTGGCTCGGCTCCCACAGGGTGAGGGCGTCGCCGTCCCAGCGGGCGATCAGGCCGTTCGGCTCGATCGGCACATTGTATTCGCGCGGCGTCGTATAGTCCCGCTCGATGCGGACCGGCGCCGTCGCCAGCGCCGCCTCCGCGTCGCCCCAGGCCATGGAGAGCCGCTCGATCGGCAGGCCCTCGCCGGCCCGCGGGTCGTCGAGATCGGCGATGGCGGGTGCGGCCTCGCAGGTGACGCGGACCAGCGCCGCCGCGGCGGTCGCCTGCTCGAAGGTCTCGGCCACCACGGCGGCGACATGCTGGCCGCTGAAGGTGACGGTGCGCGCCAGCGGCTCGTAGGGCCGGTCGGGCGGCGGCGTGCCGAGCCAGCTCGAGGCCGAGGCGAGGCGCAGGGCATTGTCCGGCGTCAGCACGAGCAGCACGCCCGGCGCGGCCTCCGCCGCCGCCGTGTCGATCGCCAGCACCCGGCCGGCGGGGATGGTGCTCTGCACCGTCACGGCATGGGCGAGGCCCTCGATGGGATGCTCGAGCGCGGAGGTGGCGGCGCCCCGCACCTTGGCCGCGCCGTCGAGGCGGGCCAGCCGTGCCCCGAGCGCGCTCGCTCCGTCCGCGGCATCGCCGTGCTTCACTCTCTCCTGGACGCTCATGTCAGGCCTCCGATGGTCAGGATGGCGCGCGCCACGACACGCGGCGCAAGCTCGATCTTGTGGTGGTTGGCGCCGCGGTCGACGGCGCCCTCGACGGCGAGGCGGCCCGCCCCCGGTCCGGCATCGGCTGCCGGGACCGCTCCTCCTGCCTTCGGACCGCGATCGCGGCGATCGAAAAGGCATGACATGTCGGACGCGTGGTGGAATAATGAACGGAGGCGGTTCCGGATACAGTAAGCGGAGGAGCCTCCGTTTGATCAACATAGAGGCTTGCCGCGTCCGGTTCAAGCCCGTCGCGCGTTGGAGTCGATCGTGGCCGTCGAGCCCTCGGCCGCGCCCCCCGGGGCGCCGCCTTCGTCCAGTGAGAGGCGGCTGCGCGCCGATGCGCGCCGCAACCGCGAGAAGCTCGTCGAGGTCGCCGCCGCGCTCTTCGCCGAGCAGGGCGTCGACGCCTCGCTGGAGGAGATCGCGCGCCGCGCCGGCGTCGGCATCGGCACGCTCTACCGGCACTTCCCCACCCGCGAGCACCTGGTGGAAGTGCTCTATCGCCGCGAGGTCGAGGCGCTCTGCGCCGCCGCGGAGGAGCTGGCGGCCCGCCACCCCGCCGACGTGGCTCTGGCCGAGTGGATGCAGCGCTTCGTCGGCTATATCGCCGCCAAGCGCGGCATGGCCAAGAGCCTGCGCATCCTGCTGGAGAGCCACGGCGAGCGGCTCGCCGACACTTATCGCAAGATCCCCGTGGCGCTGCAGCGCCTGGTCGAGGCCGCCGTCGCCGAGGGCAGGATCCGCGGCGACGTCGACCATGCCGACGTGCTGCAGGCGCTCTCCGGCATCTATTCGGCGCCGGACTCGCCGGAGTGGCAGGCCCGCTCCCGCCGCCTGGTCGGGCTCCTGATGGACGGCCTGCGCCACGGCGCGCCGAAGGCGGCGGGAGGCTGAAGCACGCCGGCGCCAACGTAGTTGGACGTCCGCAGACAGGTGCGCCGCGCTTTCAGCCGTCATGGCCGGGCTCGTCCCGCCCATGACGAACCGCCTTACTTATCCCCGGACGGCGCCATTGATTTTTGCCGCGCACCCGACTATGAGAACGCCTCCCCGCATCGACCGGCTGATAAGGGCTGCCGTGGCGATGCGCATGGCTCGGACGGTTTCACCATCGTCAGGCTGCATGGGCGACTGGATCATTGCGATCCCGGCGCCCTTTATCATTTCGGAGACGAGCAAAATGCCCAAGATGAAGACGAAGTCGGGCGCCAAGAAGCGCTTCAAGATCACCGGCACAGGCAAGGTGGTCTATGCCCAGCAGGGCAAACGGCACGGCATGATCAAGCGGACCAACAAGCAGATCCGCAACCTTCGCGGCACGCGCGTCCTGTTCAAGTCGGACGGCGAGAACGTGAAGAAGTACTTCCTGCCCAACGGCTGATCGCCGCAGGCATAAAGCACAAACCAGGAGATCAGCCATGTCGCGCGTGAAACGGGGCGTTACGTCCCATGCCAAGCACAAGAAGACCCTGAAGGCCGCCAAGGGCTTTTACGGTCGCCGCAAGAACACGATCCGCATCGCCAAGCAGGCGGTGGATCGCTCCATGCAATACGCCTATATCGGCCGCAAGCAGAAGAAGCGCACCTTCCGCGCGCTCTGGATCCAGCGCGTCAACGCCGCGGTCCGCGAGTTCGGCCTGACCTATTCCAAGTTCATCGCCGGCCTGGTCAAGGCAGGCATCGAGATCGACCGCAAGGTGCTGTCGGACCTCGCCATCCGCGAGCCCGAGGCCTTCAAGGCCCTGGTCGACAAGGTCAAGGCCGTCGCCGCCTGATCGACCGGCTTCCAGCCGTTTTCGAAGAACCCGCCGCGGGCTCCGCGGCGGTTTTTTGTCGCGCGGCCCGGCGCGAAACCGCGATCGGCGCCGAGGCTCCATGACGGTGCGGTTGTCGGTGCCGTGGATGACCCCGCCACATTTCCGCAACGATCATCTGTTGCCCTGGCCCTCGAGAACATTCTCTTGGATGATGAGAGGTGGTAATCGTGAGACATTGGTCAGTCCTGACGGCATGGATGGTGGGGGCAGGGACAGTCTTGGCTGCCTTGACGACCCAGGCAAGCGCCCAATATTACCCAGCGCCGGGCTATGACGGGCCACCGCCGGGCTATGGCAGGCCGCCGCCGGATTATTACGCCCCGAGGCCCCGCGGTCTGGGAAGGCCGTGCGCGCCCGAAGACGGGTTCTGCAGAGCACCTGCGGGGGCAATCATCTCCTTCGGAGCCAACGGCTCCTATGTGCGTCGACGCAGCCCCCCCGGAGGCTTGCCTTGCGACAGGCGCGTTTTTGGAGATCCGGCATACGGCATCCGCAAGACCTGCTTCGTCCGGTATTGACGCGCCGCGGCAAGGACCGCGCGCAACCCTGGTCCGGCGACGGCTTTCGGCGCGGGCCGATATCGGCATTTGCCGGATATCCCTGCCGCCATGGGCCGCCGCTGGCGCGTCCGCGACGCCGCATGATGGGGACGCGCCCTCGACCTCGATCGGGGAGGACGTGATCGGGAAAGACTCGATCGGGAAAGACTTGGCGGCGGTCACAAGGGCGGGGCGCCGGCCTCGCTGAACTTCGTGCGGCCATGGCCGACACGACGGTGCCGGAGACGGCCACCTCCCCCGCCGAGCCGGCGCATCGATCCTGTCCGGCGGGTGCGGACCGGGTTCTTCCCATCGGGCTCTTCCTCCGGACCGGCGGAGTTCCGACCTTGGCGGCCATCTTGTTTTGCCGATGCGCGGCTCGCGAGTAAGGTGCGCGAGCCGGGACCTCTGCGGTACCGGGGCACGTCAGCCGGCAGTGGAGGAGCATCATGCCGACCAGGGATCCCGCCAACTGGATGCTGTCCGAGGCGATCGAGACGCTGGCCCGTGCCGAGCGCATGCACCGCCAGATGTTCGGCCTGCGCGCCGCCGACCCTGCGCGCGAGCCGCGCTGGGAGCCGCCGATCGACGTGCTGGAGACCGACCGCGAGGTGCTGATCCTGGTCGCGCTGCCCGGCGTCGATCCCGACGAGGTCGAGGCGGTGATCGACGACGGCGCCCTGATCGTCGCCGGACGGCGCACCCTGCCCGCCGAGCTGCGCAACGCCGTGATCCATCGGCTCGAGCTGCCCCAGGGCCGGTTCGAGCGGCGCATCCCGCTGCCGCCCGGGCGCTACACCGTCCGGCAGATGGCCGCCAACGGCTGCCTGGTCTTCAGCCTCGTGAAGGCGCTCTGAGGAGGCTGAGATGACCGTGCCCAACGACGCCGACCAGTCCCGCCCCGACCAACCCCGCCCCCTGCCCGAGCCGCCGGCCGGTGCCGGCGTGCCCCTGCCGAGCGACGCGCTGATCGTCCTGCCGGTGCGCAACATCGTGCTGTTCCCCGGCACGGTCATGCCGGTTTCGATCGGCCCCGCATCCATCGCCGCCGCCCAGCAGGCGGTGCGCGAGGAGCGCCAGGTCGGCGTCTTCCTGCAACGCGACAGCGAGGCCACCGCGCCGGGCCCCGACGGGCTGCACTGGGTGGGAACGCTGGCCAACATCGTGCGCTACATCACCGCCCCCGACAACACGCACCATGTGGTGTGCCAGGGCGTGCAGCGCGTGCGGCTGCTCGGCTTCCTGCCCGGGGCCCCGTTCCTGGCCGCCCGCTTCGCTCAGATTCCCGAGCCCGCCGGCCGCTCGCCGGAGATCGAGGCACGCTTCCTCCACCTGCAGAGCCAGGCGATCGAGACGCTGCAGCTCATTCCCCAGGCGCCGCAGGAGCTGATCGCCGCCTTCCAGTCGGCGACCTCGCCCTCGGCCCTGGCCGATCTCGCCACCGCCTACATGGATGTCAGCCCGGCCGAGAAGCAGGAGATCCTGGAGACGATCGACCTCGTCGCGCGCATGGACAAGGTCTCGCGCCTCTTGGCCCAGCGCATCGAGGTGCTGCGCCTCAGCCAGGAGATCGGGCGCCAGACCAGGGCCTCCCTCGACGGGCGCCAGCGCGAGGCGCTGCTGCGCGAGCAGATGGCGACGATCCAGCGCGAGCTCGGCGAGAGCGACGGCAAGGCGCAGGAAGTGGCCGAGCTGACCCAGGCGATCGCCAAGGCGAAGATGCCGCCCGAGGTCGAGAGCCAGGCGCGCAAGGAGCTGCGCCGCTACGAGCGCACGCCCGAGGCGGCGGGCGAGTCCGGCATGATCCGCACCTATCTCGACTGGCTGGTCGAGCTGCCCTGGGCCCTGCCCGAGGAGAAGCCGATCGACATCGCCGCGGCCCGCCGCATCCTCGATGCCGACCATTACGGCCTGGAGAAGATCAAGAACCGCATCATCGAGTTCCTGGCGGTGCGCAAGCTCGCGCCCCAGGGCAAGGCGCCGATCCTGTGCTTCGCCGGGCCGCCCGGCGTCGGCAAGACCTCGCTCGGCCAGTCGATCGCCCGGGCCCTGGACCGGCCCTTCGTGCGCATCAGCCTCGGCGGTGTGCACGACGAGGCGGAGATCCGCGGCCACCGGCGCACCTATATCGGCGCGCTGCCGGGCAACATCATCCAGGCCATCAAGAAGGCCGGGGCGCGCAACTGCGTCATGATGCTCGACGAGATCGACAAGATGGGCCGCGGCATCCAGGGCGATCCCTCCGCCGCCATGCTGGAAGTGCTCGACCCCGAGCAGAACGGCACGTTCCGGGACAATTACCTCGGCGTGCCCTTCGACCTCTCCCGCGTCGTGTTCATCGCCACGGCCAACATGCTCGACACCATCCCCGGGCCGCTGCGCGATCGCATGGAGATCATCAGCCTCGCCGGCTATACCGAGGGCGAGAAGCTGCAGATCGCCCGCCGCTACCTCGTGCGCCGGCAGCTGGAGGCCAACGGCCTCACCCCCGAGCAGGCCGAGATCGACGATGCGGCCCTCACCGCGATCATCCGCGGCTACACGCGCGAGGCGGGCGTGCGCAACCTCGAGCGCGAGATCGGCCAGGCGCTGCGCCATGCGGCCGTGCGCATCGCCGAGGGCAGCGCCGAGCACGTGCATATCGGCGCCGAGGACCTTGCCTCCGTGCTCGGGCCGCCGCGCTTCGAGAACGAGGTGGCGATGCGCACCAGCATCCCGGGCGTGGCGACGGGCCTGGCCTGGACGCCGGTCGGCGGCGACATCCTGTTCATCGAGGCGACGCGCGCGCCCGGCAGGGGTGCGCTGATCCTCACCGGCCAGCTCGGCGACGTCATGCGCGAGAGCGCTCAGGCGGCAATGACCCTGGTCAAGAGCCGTGCCGCGTCCCTCGGCATCGATCCCGCCCTGTTCGAGAAGAACGACATCCATGTGCACGTGCCGGCCGGCGCCACGCCCAAGGACGGGCCGAGCGCCGGCGTCGCCATGTTCATGGCGCTGGTCTCGCTCCTGAAGGACCGGACCATCCGCAGCGACACGGCGATGACGGGCGAGATCTCGCTGCGCGGCCTGGTGCTGCCGGTCGGCGGCATCAAGGAGAAGGTGGTGGCCGCCGCCGCGGCCGGGGTGACGCGGGTGATGCTGCCGGCGCGCAACCGCCGCGACTTTGACGACATTCCCCAGGACGCCCGCAACCTCCTGGAGTTCGTCTGGCTGGAGCAGGTCGACGACGCCATCGCCGCCGCCCTGGAGGGTGCCCCGGTCTAAGCTTCTCGTGGCTTCAACCACGAATTGATTTTGCATTCTCCATGCAAAATCAATGCTGCTCAGATTCCAGAGTAAAGGCAGGTTCGAGAGAACCTGCCCGGGCGGCGACGCAGTAGCCGAGCCCGGCCTCACGGCTGCGGCGCGGTCAGCCCCTGGCGCTCGAGGATGGCCCAGGCCTCCTCGGCGTCCTCGGCATAGGAGAACAGGGTGAGGTCCTCCGGGCGCACGAAGCCTTCCTCGATCATGGCGTCGAAGGCGATCAGCCGCGTCCAATAGGCGCGGTCCATCAGCACGATCGGGCAGAACGGCATCTTGCCGGTCTGGCGCAGGGTGACGATCTCGAACAATTCGTCCAGCGTGCCGAAGCCGCCGGGAAACACCACCAGCGCCGCCGCGTGCATGGCCAGGTGCATCTTGCGCATGGCGAAATAGTGGAAGCGGAAGGTGAGCTCGGGCGTGGTGTAGGGGTTCGGCTCCTGCTCGTGCGGCAGCACGATGTTGAAGCCGATGGTCGGGGCGCCGGCCTCGCTGGCGCCGCGGTTCGCCGCCTCCATGAAGCCCGGGCCGCCGCCGGTGGCGATGACGTTGAGGCGCCCCTCCGGCCCGTCGTTGAGCGCGCCGCCGCGCTCGGAGGCGATGCGCCCGAAGCGCCGTGCCTGCTTGTACCAGCGTCCGTGATTGCCGGGCCGCCCCTCGCGCACCCGCGCCGAGCCGAAGACCACGATGGTGGAGCGGATGCGGAACTTCTGCAGCCCCTCCTGCGCCTTGAGATATTCGAGCTGGAAGCGCACGCCGCGGGTGGAGTCTCCGAGCAGGAAGTCGGGATCGATGGCGGCGAGGCGATAGGCGGGAGAGGTCTTCTGGGCGGTGGAGTCGGGCATCGGAGAACTCATGCTCGGGACGTCGGATCGCCATCGTCGGCGCGGCCGCGGTCGGCCGCGGCCGCCTTGCTGTCGCGCCGGTAGGGGCGGGAGCGCGGACAGACCTCGGCGAGGAAATGCACCAGCGTGCCGGCCAGCGACTCCTCGTTGAGGCCGTAATGCACGTTCTGGCCGCGTTTCTCGCGCCAGACCAGCCCGGCATTCTCCAGGACCGACAGATGCTTGGACACGGCGGGGGCGGACATCACGGTCTTGAACCGCTCGACGATCTGCCCGGCCGTCATGTCGGCCTTCGACAGATAGGCGAGAATCCGCCGGCGGGGCGCCGACGACAGCGCTTCGAAGACCTTGTCGGCCGTCATGACGGAAATCGGCTCACCATGCCCCCTTCGGTTCCTTAGGACATAGCACGCCGGCTTGCAACATGATTGTATTCATGATCTAATTAACTAATGAGTTAATTATTAGGCGAGAACGCCATGCGCACGCTGCCGCCAGGATACGGAATTCCCGGGGACGCATCGCCGGCCGAGCCGCCGGAGCGGCGGCGCGACCAGGCCCTGGAGGCCGATCTGCAGAATGCCGCCAGCATGCATCATTCGCCGCGCATGACCGACGACCCGCAGACCGATGCGATGCAGGGCACCGTGCGCTGGGCGCCGGTCAAATCGATCTGGTGGACGGCCATGGCGCTGGGCGCCCTCGTCGGCGCCCCGCTCAATGTCACCTGGGGCGCCTTCGCCCTGTTCCTCGTCACGACGGCCACGACCATCTGCCTCGGCCATTCCCTCGGCATGCATCGTCGCCTGATCCATCGCTCCTATGACTGCCCGCTCTGGCTGGAGCGCCTGTTCGTCTATTGCGGCACGCTGGTGGGCATGGCCGGCCCGTCCGGGATCATCCGCCAGCACGACATCCGCGACTGGGCGCAGCGCCGGCCCGGCTGCCACGCCTTCCTCGCCCACCGCAATTCGATCCTCAAGGATGGGTTCTGGCAGCTCCATTGCGAGCTCCGGCTCGACCATCCGCCGGTCCTGACCATCGAGCGGCGGGTGCGCGAAGACCGCTTCTACCGCCTGCTCGACCGCACGGTCATGGCGCAGCAGGCGCCTTGGGCCCTCGCGTTCTGGGCGATCGGCGGCTGGCCCTGGCTGTTCTGGGGCATCGCCATGCGCGTCTTCCTGTCGCTCACCGGGCATTGGCTGGTCGGCTATTTCGCGCATAACCGCGGGCCGCGCACCTGGCACGTCGAGGGCGCGGGCGTCCAGGGCTACAACGTGCCGCGGGTGGGCTTCCTCACCATGGGCGAGGCCTGGCACAACAACCACCACGCCTTCCCTGCCTCGGCGCGCCTCGGCCTGCACGCGGGCGAGACCGACCCGGGCTGGTGGGTGCTGGTCGCGCTCAGGGCATTGGGCCTGGTGTGGAACGTCAGGACGCCGGAGACCCTGCCGAGCCGCGCCGCGCTGCGGCGGATCGACGAGCGCGGCGATGCGGCTGGCGTCGGCGCCGTCTTGCCGCTAAAGCGTTTTGCGATTTGGCGGACTCGCCAAGCATCGCAAAGACGCGTCGAAACAAGAAGCTAGAGCAAAGAAGCGTTTCCGTCCAAACGCGCTTTGCTCTAGAACGCGCCTGACACCCGAGCCTTCCGTCCGAGTTCCGCCATGACCGATCTCGCCGCGCTGGAGCGCGCCATCCTCACCGACATCGACGCCGCGGCGGACGAAGCCGCCCTGGAGGCCGTGCGCATCGGCGCGCTCGGCAAGAAGGGCTCGATCTCCGAGCTGCTGTCCGGCCTCGGCCGCATGGCGCCGGAGGAACGCCGCACCGCCGGCGCCGCCATCAATGTCGCCAAGGAGACGGTGACGCAGGCCCTCGCCGCCCGCCGCGCCGTGCTCAAGGCCGCGGCGCTGGAGGCGCGCCTGGCCGCCGAGGCGGTGGACGTGACGCTGCCCACCCGCGAGAACGGCATCGGCGCCGGCCGCCTGCATCCGATCAGCCAGGTCATCGACGAGATCACCACCATCTTCGCCGACATGGGCTTCGCCATCGCCGAAGGGCCTGACATCGAGACCGACGACTACAACTTCACCATGCTCAACTTCCCGCCGGGCCACCCCGCCCGCGAGATGCACGATACCTTCTTCTTCGCGCCCGACGAGACCGGCGAGCGCAAGGTGCTGCGCACCCACACCAGCCCGGTGCAGGTGCGCACCATGCTGAGCCAGAAGCCGCCGATCCGCGTCGTCATCCCCGGCCGCACCTATCGCAACGACAGCGACCAGACCCACACGCCGATGTTCCACCAGGTCGAAGGCCTGGTCATCGACAAGACCAGCCATGTCGGCCACATGAAATGGGTGCTGGAGGAGTTCTGCCGCGCCTTCTTCGAGGTCCCCTCGGTGAAGATGCGCTTTCGACCCTCCTTCTTCCCCTTCACCGAGCCCTCGCTCGAGGTCGATATCCAGTGCGCGCGCAAGGGCGGCGAGATCCGTTTCGGCGAGGGCGAGGACTGGCTGGAGATCCTGGGCTGCGGCATGGTGCATCCCAACGTGCTGCGCAATTGCGGCCTGGATCCCGACGAGTACCAGGGCTTCGCCTGGGGCATGGGCATCGACCGCATCGCCATGCTGAAATACGGCATGCCGGATCTGCGTCCCTTCTTCGACGCGGATGTGCGCTGGCTCGCCCATTACGGCTTCCGGCCGCTCGACATGCCCTCGCTCGCCGGCGGCCTCACCGCCTGAGCCCCGGATTGCCGCACGGTTAACCCGGCGGTAACCCTCCGCCCGCCATGCTGCGGCGCAAGGGCGGAGGGGTACGCCGGGTTGCCGGCTACGGGATGCGGGTCTATACGGGCTGGCGTCTCTCCGCGCGACGGCATGAGCCCGAGCCCGACTCCCGCCAGACGGATCCATGCCCAGTCTTCACCACCATCCCCTCGACCCCCATTCACGTTTCATCCGCCTCGTGCTCAATGAGATCGGTCTCGACGTGGACCTGGTCGAGGAGAAGCCGTGGGAGCGAGAGGAGCGGTTCCTCCACCTCAACCCTGCCGGCCTGCTGCCCGTGCTGGTCGAGGACGGCGGCCTGGTCGTGCCCGGCGTCTCCGCCATCGCCGAATATCTCGACGAGGCGCACGGCGCCGGCCTCGGCGAGCACCGCCTGCTCTCGCTCGACACCGCCACCCGCGTCGAGACGCGCCGCCTCGCCGACTGGTTCCTGACCAAGTTCCATGCCGAGGTCTCCGACTATCTCGTCACCGAGAAGATCCTCAAGCGCTTCATGCCGGAGGATGCGGGCGGCGGCGCCCCCGACACCTCGGCCATCCGCGCCGCCAAGACCAATGTGCGCTATCATCTGCGCTATCTCGGCTATCTCGCCCGACGCCGGAACTGGCTGGCGGGCGACCGGTTGAGCTATGCGGACCTCGCCGCGGCGGCGCAGCTCTCCGTGGTCGACTATCTGGGTGACGTGCCTTGGGCGGAAGACGACACGGCGAAGGACTGGTACGCGCGGATCAAGTCCCGCCCGTCCTTCCGGCCGCTGCTGAACGAGATGGTGCGCGGCACCACCCCGTCGTCGACCTACGCGAATCTCGACTTCTGACCGGCGCCGCCCTCAAATCCGCCCTGGTTGCGCGCGCCCGCGGCGAAGGCTTCGACGCCGTGCGCGTCACCGCGCCCGACGCCGTGCCCGAGGCGCCGGGCCGCCTCTCCGCCTTCCTCGCCGCCGGCCATCATGCCGGCATGGACTGGATGGCCGCCCGTGCCGGCGAGCGCGCCGATCCCAGCGTGCTGTGGCCCGAAGTCCGCAGCATCGTCATGCTCGGCCTCAACTATGGCCCGGATCTCGACCCGCGCGCGGCGCTGGGTGACCGCACCGGCGGCGTGATCTCGGTCTATGCCCGCGGCGACGACTACCACGACGTCGTCAAGAAGAAGCTGAAGAGCCTCGGCCGCTGGCTGGGCGAAGCCTCGGGCGTCGCGCTGAAAGTGTTCGTCGACACCGCGCCGGTCATGGAGAAGCCGCTCGCCGCTGCGGCGGGCCTCGGCTGGCAGGGGCGGCACACCAACCTGGTCAGCCGCGAGTTCGGCTCCTGGCTGTTCCTCGGCTCGATCTTCTCGGCCGCCGATCTGCCGCCGGACCCGCCGGAGAGCGACCATTGCGGCTCCTGCCGCGCCTGCCTCGACATCTGTCCGACCGCGGCCTTCCCGGCGCCCTACCGGCTCGATGCCGGGCGCTGCATCTCCTACCTCACGATCGAGCACAAGGGCGTCGTCCCGGCCGAGTTCCGTGCGCCGATCGGCAACCGCATCTATGGCTGCGACGATTGCCTGGCCGTCTGCCCCTGGAACAAGTTCGCCAGCGTCGCTCGCGAGCAGGCCCTGTCCGCGCGGCAGGCGCTGAAGGCGCCGCGCCTCGCCGACCTCGCCCGGCTCGACGACGCCGCGTTCCGCGCCCTGTTCCGCAAGAGCCCGATCAAGCGCGTCGGGCGAGACCGCTTCGTGCGCAACGTGCTGATCGCCATCGGCAATTCGGGCGACGCCGCTCTGGCGGAGGAAGCCGCCCGCCTCGTCGGCGACGCCTCGCCCCTGGTGCGCGGCATGGCGGTCTGGGCCCTCGCCCGGCTCGACCCCGCCCGCCTGTCGCACGAGGCGGCCCATGCCAGGGAAAGCGACGACACGGTGCTGGCGGAATGGCGCGCCGCCGGCATCGTCGTCAATACGACGCCGGCTATCGTCTTGACGACGCAGCCGGTGATCCCATACCGGTGAGGCCGGCGTCCGTTGAAGCGTTCCAGTCCAAGAGGTTGCGATGAGGCATCGGGGAGAAGCGCGCAAGGTTGCGGGCAAGACCGCCGAGAAGTTCGGCGACGCCGCGCAGTTCTTCCGCACCTGGGCGGAAAAGCCGCTGCAATTGGGGTCGGTGACGCCGTCCAGCCGCTTCCTCTCCCGCGCCATCGCCAGCTATGTCGACCCGCGCGCCGACGGCCCGGTGGTCGAGATCGGCCCCGGCACCGGGCCGGTGACCGAGGCGCTGGTCCGGCACGGCGTGGCCGAGAGCCGGCTGGTCCTCCTGGAATACAGCCCGGAATTCTGCGCCCTGCTGCGCCGCCGCTTCCCGGCCGCCACCGTGGTGCAGGGCGACGGCTATGCCCTGACCAGGACGCTCGCCGGCGAACTGCCGGCCAAGGCGGCCGCGATCATCAGCGGCCTGCCGCTGTTCACCAAGCCGGAGGCGTTGCGGCTCGACCTGCTGCGCCAGGCCTTCACCCTGATGAAGCCCGACGCACCTTTCATCCAGTTCACCTATGCGATGGTCTCGCCCATGCCGCTGAAGGATCCCTTCTTCACCTGGCGGGCCTCGCCGCGCATCTGGCGCAACGTGCCGCCGGCGCGGGTATGGATCTACCGCCAGCCGATGAAGAACTGACGAACCGGAAACCGATCGGCAGGAGCCGACGAGCGAGGACCCGATGAGCGCACCCAGCACCCGCGACCGGCTGATCGTCGGGCTCGACGTCGATGGCGTCGCTGCGGCCGAGGCCGTGGTGGCCCGGCTCGGCGACACGGTGTCGTTCTACAAGATCGGCTACCAGCTCGCCTTCCGCGGCGGCCTGCCCTTCGCGCGCGAGCTCGCGGCCTCGGGCAAGAAGATCTTCCTCGACATGAAGCTGCACGACATCGGCAACACGGTGACCAAGGGCGTCGAGGCCATCGCCGCGATGGGCATGACCTTCCTCACCGTGCACGCCTATCCCCAGACCATGCGCGCCGCCGCCGCCGGCGCGCGCGGCTCGGATCTCACCGTCCTCGGCGTCACCGTGCTGACCTCCTATGACGAGGCCGATCTGGCCGCCGCCGGCTACGGCCACGGCGTCGCCGATCTCGTGGCGCGCCGCGCCGAGCAGGCGGTCGAGGCGGGCATCGGCGGCCTGATCCTGGCGCCGGACGAGGCGCAGGCGATGCGGCGCCAGGTCGGCGCGCGCCTCCTCCTGGTGACACCGGGCGTGCGCCCGGCCGGCTCCGATATCGGCGACCAGAAGCGGGTGATGACGCCGGCCGCCGCCATCCGGGCCGGCGCCGACCACCTCGTCGTCGCCCGGCCGGTGGTGGCGGCCGCCGATCCCAAGGCTGCCGCGGAGGCGATCCTGGCCGAGATCGAAGGCGCGCTGGCCTCGGCCTGAGCCGCGCCGCTCAATCCGCCCTGACCAGGCGGCCGGTATAGACGATCGGTCCGGTCGCCTGCCCCGTCGGCGACCCGCCAGCCGGCTCCACCGACACGGCGAGCAGCGTCGCGGGATCGCGCCAGGCCGAGTTGGCGACCTTGGCGATCGAGCGCCGGTCCGCGCCATCGACCAGGCCGAGCGACACCGGCTTGGCGCCGGGCGGCACCGCCCAGAGCTCGAAGGACTTGCCGGGTTCCGGCTTGAGCTGCAGCGAGCGCACCGCCAGCGTGCCCTTGGCGAGGTCGACCGCCACCACGAGCGGCGGCGTCTCGCCGCTGGCGCTGACCACGCCGACGAAATGCTCTCCCGCGCCGCCGGAGAGGAAGCGCGACGGGCCGAGCGCCACGAGCACCGCCAGGCCGGCGGCGACGGCGCTCGCGGTCCCGGCCGCCCAGCGCCAGCGATTGACGCGCCGCTGCAGCATCCGCGTGCGCGCCGCGATCGCCTCCTCCAGCCCGATCACCACCCCGGTCGCGCGTACCTCCGCCACCGGCCCGATCTCCGGGAACGCGGTCGGACGCCGCATCGGCGGCAGCTCGGCGGGCGCCGGCTCGTTGGGCGAGGGAACGCCGGGTGCCGGCTCCGCAGGAGATGGCACCCCGGGTGCCGGCTCCACGGAAGAGGGCATCCCGGGTGCCGGCTCGTTGGGAGACGGCATCCCGGGCACCGGCTCGAGCAGCGGCGGTTCCGCCGGCGGCGGCTCGACCGGCGCCGCGTCCATCGCCAACGGCACCGGCGCGCCGGGCGGTTCGGCGGGCACCGGCTCGGCCGCCGGCCGGCCGAGATCGATCGCATCCAGCCGCGCCACGGTCTCGGCCGCGATCCGCGGCCAGAGCTGCGGCGACGGCACGACCTCGGGCACGACATGCGCCAGCGGCACGAGGCGGTCCTGCCAGGCCGCCACCTCGGCGGCATAGTCTGCGTCGCCGCCGAGCCGCTCCTCCACCGCGGCGCTCTCCTCGAGCGTGCGCAGGCCGAGCACGGTCTCGCCGGCGATGACGCTGAGGGCCAGCCGTCTGGTTTCGTCGGTCATCGGCCCAGGCACTCCCGAAGCGAGGCCAGGCCCCGATGGATCCAGGACTTGACGGTGCCGATCGGCACCGCCAGGGCCGCGGCGATCTCGCTGCCCTGGGCGCCGTCGACATAGGCCGAGAGGATGGCGCGGCGCGGTCCGTCGGCCAGTCCGTCCATGCAGGCCAGCAGCGCCCGCAGGTCCGAGCGGTCGGCGGCGACCGCTTCGGGCGAGGGCATCAGATCCATCACAGCGTCCATGTCCGTCTCGTCGCCCGCCGACTGCTCGCTCCGCCGCCGCAGGATGTCCAGGGCCCGGTTGCGGGTGATCGTGGCCAGGAAGGCGAATCCCGATCCGAGCGCCGGATCGAAGCTCGCCTGCCCGTTCCAGAGCTTGACGAACACGTCCTGCACCACGTCTTCGGCGCTTTCGCGTCGCTTCAGGATACGCAGCGCGACCCCCAGAAGTTTCGGCGCGGCCTGGTCGTAGAGCGCACGGAAGGCGGCCGCGTCCTTGCGCGCGACCCCTGTCAGCAGCGTGTCGATGGTCTCCTGCATCACCACCCCGATCCGCCGCCGCCACCACCGCCACCGCCGGACGACCCGCCGCCGTCCGACCCGGAACTGGACCCGGGCGGCGATGATGCCGCCGCGGTGCTCGTCGCCAGCCCGCTGCCGAGACCGTCGGCGAAGCGGGCGGGGCGGCCGGCGTCCCAATTTGAACCGGAATACCATGCCGGTGCGGAAACGCCAGCCATCGCGAGCACCTGCGTGAACATGCTGCTCCATTGATGGGCGCAGCCGAGCGCCAGCGCATAGGGCAGATAGCGCTCGAACAGCTCCGGCGTGCGTTCCGGCGGATTGAGCACCGCGAGGCGGTCTTCCTCGGTGGTCGCGAGGTAGAGGCGGAAGCCTTCGATCTTGTCGAGCAGCACGCGCCCCGAGGGGGTCGGCGCCGTGAGCAGGAAGAAGAACGCCACGTTGAGCGCCACGAGGAGGATGGCGGCGATCACCACCTCCATCAGGTCGAGGGGGAGCCAGCCCTGCAGAACCGCGCCGATCGGGAACAGCAGGCCGGCGCAGGCGAAGGGGATCAGAAACAGCAGCAGGAAAAGCCCGCCGAGCCTGGAGAACCCCCGGCCGGCGGAGAACGCCGTCCAGCCGCGGCGGCCGGCGAGGGCGATCACGCCCCACCAGACGGCGGTGAAGCCGGCGGCGGCCAGCGCCGCGGACGTCTCGCCCGAGGCGAGCGCGAAGGCCAGCGCCAGCACCGCCAGCGACAGCGCCGCCCCGCCCCAGAACCAGCCGCGATTGAGCACGAAGGCAACGCCGCGATATTCGTTGTCCAGGACGCGGGACAGCGCCTTGCGCGCGCCGCCGATCTTCTCGTGGTTGCTGTCGACGACGTCGACCGGCTGCGGCCCGAGAGCCGCCAGGAGGCCGCGCTCGCCGGCGGAGAGCCCGGCGACGTCCTTGGCCTGCGGCTCGAAGCGATAGCCGGCGCTGCCGTCGACGATGTTGAGGTGCCCCTTCACCGCCAAGCCGATCACGGCGCTGGCGAAGGCCTTGTCGTCGAAGCCCTGCTCGCGCACATAGCGCGCCGCCGCCGGGGTCAGCCCGTCCGGCGGTCGGAACAGCGGCACGATCACGCCGGCCGCCGGGTCGCGGCCCACCCTGGACCAGGCGCGATAGTAGAACAGACCGATGCCCACCAGGCCGAGCCAGGCGACGATCGCCGCGGCATTGTCCTGAAGGAACCACCACGCCTTCTCCGCTCCGCCCGGTGGTCTGACGACGCCCTTCGGAAAGGCGACCGCGACGGTGAAGCCCTCGCCCGCCGAAAGCGGCCGGGTGGTGCGCGCCGCGAACCGCCCGGCCGGTGCCGGCAGGACGGTGAAATCCCGTCCCTGCGCGCCCTGCGGACCGGTATAGCCGGCGCTCCTGAGGATGGCCGCCCCGGACGGCAGATCGACCGTGACGCTCGCCGCATCGATCGGGAACGTCCAGCCATTGCCGGTGACGTTCCAGTAGAGCTCGTCGAACCCGTCGAAGAAGCCGAGCTCGCGCGTGGCGCGGTAGCGGATGGCGTAGGTGGTGGGACGGTGCTCGAGCAGCACGTCCTTGCTGCCGATGCGGATGCGCTTGCCGTTGTCGATCGCCTCCACCGCATAGGGTTCGTCGCGGCCGTCGCGCTGGACCGAGACCACGCCGAAGCCGGCCGTGACCACCCGCCCGTGCCGGTCGACATAGCGCGTGGGGAAGTCGCGGATGATGCCGCGCCGGATGACGATCCCGAGGACGTCGACCCGGATCGTCTCGGTCACGTCGAGCGAAGCGTCGGGCATGACGCGCACGGCCGAGTCGAAGGACAGGATCCGCTCCTCGGCCGCCGAAGCCCCGAGGCAGGCGGCGAGGAGCAGCAGGACGGCGAGGAGGGTCCGCATCTCACCGCGCGCCGAAATCGACCTTCGGCACGGCGCGGGCGGCTTCGTCACCGATGGCGAAGAATTCGACCGGCTGGAAGCCGAACTGGCGCGCGACCAGGTTGGACGGGAAGGATTCGATCAGCGTGTTGAAGTTGCGCGCCGCCCCGTTGTAGTAGCGCCGCGCCGACTGCACGTCCTCTTCGATCGTGGCGAGCTGGGTCTGCAGCTCGCGGAAATTGGCGTCGGCCTTGAGCTCGGGATAGGCCTCAGCCACGGCGAACAGCCGGCCGAGGGCCGCCTGCATGCCGGTCTCGGCCACCGCCTGGGCGCCGACGCCCTGCGCCCCGATGCTGCGGGCCCGCGCGGCCGTCACGTCGTCGAACACGGCCTTCTCGTGGGCCGCGTAGCCTTTCACCGTCTCGATCAGGTTGGGCACCAGGTCGGCGCGGCGGCGCAGCTGCACGTCGATGCCGCTCCAGCCCTCGGCCGTCAGGTTCCGGTTCCGGACCAGGCTGTTGTAGATCGAGACCGCGTAGAGCGCGATCAGCACGATCGCGCCGAGGATGAGGAGTGAGGTCATGGAGGATTCGCCCGCATTGTCGCGAGCGCCACCATGCCTTCCACGGCGGTGCGAGTCGTGTGCGCAATCGCACGGCGCGCAAACGGCCCCGGCCGCGAAGGCGGGGCGGCCGGGGACGTCAGTCCTTGGCGCGCTCGACGTAGGAATTGTCTTCCGTCAGCACGACGATGCGGGTGCCCACGCCGATATGCGGGGGCACGTTGACGCGCAGCCCGTTGGACAGGACCGCCGGCTTGTACGAGGACGAGGCCGTCTGGCCCTTGGTGACCGGCTCGGTCTCCGTCACCTCCAGCGTCACCCGCGTCGGCAGCTCGATGCCGACCGGCACGCCGTTGTAGAGGCTGATCTGCGTCGTCATGTTCTCCTGGAGATACACGGCCTGGTCGCCGATGACGTCGGCTGGCACGGTGACCTGCTCGTAGTTCTCCATGTTCATGAAGGCGTAGGACTCGCCGTCCTGGTAGAGGTAGTTGTGGTCCTTGGTCTCGATGAAGGCACGCTCGACCTGCTCGGTGGTCTTGTAGCGCTGCGAGGTCTTCACCCCGTCGGAGAGGCGGCGCATGTCGATCTGCGTCGTCGGCGTGCCCTTGCCGGGAAAGAAGCTTTCGGCCTTGAGCACGGCATAGAGCTGATCGTCCACCTCGACGACGTTGCCTTTGCGGATCTGGCTGGCGATGACCTTCACGATGAACTGCCCTTCGATGAATTCTTCGGGCCGGGTCATACACCGAAGGATGCGCCAGCGAAAGCCAGCGGCACGAAACAAGCGTGGGCAGCGGCCGCAAGCGCCTCGCTCCATCTTGCGCCCGTGCCCGCCGCGCGCAATAAGCCGGGACGATCGGTCGAGATGTCCCGCCATGCCCGCCTTCAAGAATCGCGTGTTCTCCGGCGTCCAGCCCACCGGCAACCTGCATCTGGGCAATTATCTCGGCGCCATCCAGCGCTTCGTCGAGATGCAGAAGACGCATGACTGCATCTTCTGCGTCGTCGACATGCATGCCGTCACCGTCTGGCAGGACCCGCACGAGCTGAAGAATCAGATCCGCGAGGTCACCGCGGCCTTCCTTGCCGCCGGCATCGACCCGAAGGCGCATATCGTCTTCAACCAGAGCCAGGTGGCCGAGCACGCCGAGCTCGCCTGGATCTTCAACTGCGTCGCCCGCATGGGCTGGCTCAACCGCATGACGCAGTTCAAGGAGAAGGCCGGGAAGGACCGCGAGGCCGCCTCGGTCGGCCTGTTCGCCTATCCCAACCTGATGGCGGCCGACATCCTGGCCTACCACGCCACCCATGTGCCGGTCGGCGAGGACCAGAAGCAGCACCTGGAGCTGGCACGCGACATCGCCCAGAAGTTCAACAACGATTTCGCCGAGTCCATCGCCGCGCACGGCTTCGGCGATGCCTTCTTCCCCCTGCCCGAGCCGCTGATCCAGGGGCCGGCGACGCGCATCATGAGCCTGCGCGACGGCACCAAGAAGATGTCGAAATCCGACCCGTCGGACCTCTCGCGCATCAACATGACCGACGACGCCGACACGATCGCCGCCAAGATCCGCAAGGCCAAGACCGATCCCGAGCCGCTGCCCTCGGAGGCCAAGGGCCTGGAGGGCCGGCCCGAGGCCGACAACCTGGTCTCGATCTTCGCCGCCCTCTCCGGCCGCACGCCGGCCGAGGTCCTCGGCGAGTTCGGCGGCGGCCCCTTCTCCACCTTCAAGACCGCCCTCGCCGACCTGACGGTGGCAAGGGTCGCGCCGGTGACGGCGGAGATGCAGCGCCTGATCGCCGATCCCGGCCATATCGATGCGGTGCTGGCCGACGGCTCGGCCCGGGCGCGGGCCATCGCCACCCCGATCATGGATGCGGTCAAGGACGTCGTCGGCTTCATCCGCTCGCGCTGAGCGGGCGGCAGCGTCCCGCCGCGGGAATTTCACCTAAAGCGTTTTGCGATTTGGCGGAATCGCCAGGAATCGCAAAGGCTCATCGCAAAGGCTCATCGCAAAGACGCGTCGAAGCAAAAGGTTAGAGCAAAGCAGCGTTTCCGCCGAAACGCGCTTTGCTCTAGAAGGGCGGAGCGGCCGGGCGCCGGACCCGACCGCCTTCGGGAGGCCCGCCATGCTCGCCGCCAAGCGCACCGCCTATGAGCCGGGGCACCGGCCCAAATATCTCGTGATCGTCGACGAGACCCCGGAGAGCGACCGCGCTCTCTACTACGCGGCCAGGCGCTGCGCCCGCATCGGCGCCGGCGTGGTGCTGGCGATCATCACGGTGCCGGAGGCGGTGGAGGACTGGCTCGGCGTCGGTGCGCTGATGCGGGCCGAGGCGGAGGAGAAGGCGCAGGAGGTGCTGGTCCGCGCCGCCGCGCGGGCCCGGGCGGTCGCCGGCGTCGAGCCCGAATGCGTCGTCCGCGCCGGCCAGAAGGCCGACGAGATCGTCGCGCTGATCAACGAGGATACCGACATCGCCGTGCTGGTGCTGGCCGCCGGCACCGGCAAGGAGGGGCCCGGCCCGCTGGTCTCGACCCTGGTCGGCAAGATGTCCGGCAGCTTCCCGATCCCGATCGCGGTGATCCCGGGCAGGCTGACCGACGAGCACATCGACACGCTGGCCTGAGCGGCCGAAGGCCGGATCAGGCGGCGCGGGTCTCCGAGGTGCGTCGCACCTGCAGGAAGCGCAGCACCCGCTGCGCCGTGGTGCGGTCCATGCCGTGATAGGCCGCCATCAGCGCCGGGTTGCGGGCATAGGCTTCGCGCCGGCGCTTGCAGCGCAGCTCCAGCACCTGCTCGAAGGTCTCCCAGGAGGCGTCGAGGCAGCGCATCAGCACGATCATCGGCTCTTCGTTCGGGCTGGAGAGCGCCTTCATCGCGGTCGCGTGGTCGATATGGACGAGGTCCGCCACCAGCGAGGCGATGTCGAAGGCGCGGTCGCCGCGCGCCAGCTCGGCGACCTCGCGGTCGATGGTGGAGAGGCCCGCCCGGATGTCCCGCGCCATGGCCGCGACCTCGCGCACCTCGTGCTCGCGATCGTCGAACTTGGCGGAGAGCCGCGCCTGCAATTGCTGCAGCATCGCCGGTGCCACCTGGTCGGAGGCTTCCAGGCCCATGGCGCCGAGGGTTTCCCGGAGCTTGGCCGAGAGCAACGTCGAGAGCTCGCCGACCACGTCCGCCGGCAGGTCCGGCCGATTGGCGAGGCCGTAGCGCAGGCTCTCGTCGGACTGGGCGTGCTGCACCAGCCGGCCGAAGCCGGGCGTGGAGAAGCGTGCTCCGGAATTGGCGACGAGCAGGTGGCGCACGCTGGCGCTGCCATGCTCGAGCAGCACGTCCGTCACGACGGCGCTGAGGCTGCGGCGCCGGCAGATCGCCTGGCGATGCTCGTCGCCGACCTCGGCGATCAGCTCGACCAGCTGGGCGTCGGCCAGCACCGGCGAACGCTCCAGCACCGGGCGTGCCACGGCGATCTCGTCGCGGGCCAGCCTCATCACCAGGCGATGGGAAGCTCCGGCCTCGTCGGCGACCTGGTCGGCGAAGGCGGCGCGCGCGCGCACGTCCACATCCTGCATCACCCGAAGCACGATCTCGTCGAACAGCGCATTCTCGGACACGTTGCGTTCCGACAGGCCGTCGAAGAACAGGTCGGTGATGCGCCTGAGCAGGGCACTGCGCTTCTCCGACGAAGGCTCGCGCGCCAGCTCCAGGAGATCGTCACCCACCATCCGAGACCCCCGTTCCCGCCCGCGCTATGTCGTTTCAGCATACCGGCCGATGGGTTAAGACAGGTTTGACCCCGTCGTCCGATTTGTCGCTATCCCCGCGAGATGCGGAGCATCTTCGCCCCGCGAGATGCGACACTGTCGCCCGACGGCAGATTTGACGAACAGCGCGCCACGCCGCATGGTCAGCGAGGCAATGAACCGGTCTAGGGACGGCGTTTCGTGAACAAGCCGGCGGGAGAGAGCGGGGTGATCGGCCGCTTCGGCCTGTCCGCGCGTCTCCTGATGCTCACCCTTTTGTTCGTGATGCTGGCGGTGGTCTGCGTCTCCGTGCCCTCCGTCGCGAACTATCGGGTGAACTGGCTGACCAACCGCGTCTCCGGAGCCGTCACCGCCGCCATGGTGCTGGAGGCCGCGCCCAACGGCATGGTGTCGGAGAAGCTGGCCATGCAGGTCCTCGACAGCATCGGCGCCAAGACCGTCGTCCTCAAGATGAAGGATTCACGCCGCCTCCTCGCCGCCTCCGACCTGCCCCCGCAGATCGACGTCACCGTCGACCTGCGCGATCTCGGCTGGCCGGACATGATCCGCCAGGCCTTCGGCACCCTGACCGCGCCGGACGGGCGCATCATGCGGGTGATGGCGCATGCGCCGATGAACGGCGAGTTCATCGAGCTCACCATGCCGGAGGCGCCGCTGCGCGAGGCGATGCTGCGCTTTGCCCGCAACATCCTCTTGTTCTCGCTGGCCGTGGCCGTCATCACCGCGGGCCTGGTCCATCTGGCCCTGAGCTGGCTGATCGTCCGGCCGATGCGCCGCCTCACCCATGCCATGGTCGCCTTCGGCGAGAACCCGGAGGACCAGAGCCGCATCGTCGAGGCCTCCAGCCGCACCGACGAGATCGGCGTCGCCGAGCGCGAGCTCTCGGCCATGCAGCGCCAGCTCGCCGGCGCGCTGCAGCAGAAGAACCGCCTGGCCAATCTCGGCCTGGCCGTCGCCAAGATCAACCACGACCTGCGCAACCTGCTGGCGGCCGCCCAGCTCTTCTCCGACCGCCTGACCGACTCCGACGATCCGATGGTGCAGCGCTTCGCGCCCAAGCTGCTGCAGACGCTGGACCGGGCGATCACCTTCTGCCAGTCGACGCTCTCCTACGGCCGGGCGGTCGAGCAGCCGCCGCAGCGCCGGCCGGTGCCGGTCGCTCCGCTCGTCACCGACGTGCGCGAATTGCTCGGACTCGGCGGAGAGGACCAGGTCGGCTGGATCGAATCGATCGAGCCGGACCTCATCATCGACGCCGATCCCGACCAGCTCTCGCGCGTGCTGCTCAACCTGTCGCGCAATGCGCTGGAGGCGCTGCGCGGCAAGGGCGAGACCGACCCGGCCCACGACCATATCCGCGTCACCGGGCGCCGCACCGGCCCGGACGTGCTGATCGAGATCTCCGACACCGGCCCCGGCGTGCCGGACAAGGCGCGCCAGCGCCTGTTCGAAGCCTTCTCCGGCTCGGCCCGGCCCGGTGGCACGGGCCTGGGCCTGGCCATCGCCGCCGAGCTCGTCCGCGCCCATGGCGGCACGGTGGCCCTGGTCGACGGCACGCTGGGCGCGACCTTCCGCATCCAGATCCCGGATCGGACGCACGAGGCCCCCTGACCTCGGGAGGACCTGCTCAGGCCCTTCCCGCCATGCGGGAATCCTGCGATACCGGCAGCTTGACCGGACAGGCCCGATGCGCATCCTCGCCCTCGACACCGCCCTCGACGCCTGCGCCGCCTGCGTCTTCGACGACGATGCCGGCGCGATCGCCGCGGAGAGCCTGACCATGGCCCGTGGCCATGCCGAGGCCCTGGCGCCGCTCGTCGCCCGCGTCGTGGCGCAGGGCGGCGGCTTCGAAGTGCTGGATCGCATCGCCGTGACGGTCGGGCCGGGCTCGTTCACCGGCCTGCGCGTGGCCATCGCCGCCGGGCGGGCCTTCGCCCTGGCGCTCGGCGCGCCCTGCATCGGCGTCTCGACCCTCGCCGCCATCGCCGGGCCGCATCTGCGCGAGGAGAGCGGCCAGGCCGTGGCCGCCGCCATCGATGCCCGGCACGGCCAGATCTATTTCCAGCTCTTCTCCGCCCGCGGGCGCAGCCTGGTCGAGGCCCGCTGCCTGCCGGTGCGCGAGGCGGCACGCCTGCTCGGCACCGGCGTGGTCAAGCTAGCCGGACCGGCCGCGCCCCTCCTGCTCGACGAGGCGAGGGCGGCCGGCGCCAGGGGTGTGGTGGTCGACAGCCAGCCGGCGCCCGACATCGTCTGGGTGGCGCGCCTCGGCCTCGCCGCCGATCCGCAGACGGCGCGGCCGATCCCCTATTACCTCAAGCCGGCCGACGCGACGCCGCAGCAGGGCGGTCGGGTCGCCAGGGCATGATCCTGTCCTGGCTCCGACGGCCCGGACGGCTCCGACGGCCCGGACCGCCGCCGGTGATCGTCGCGGCACGCTCGGCCGATGCCGACGCTCTCGCCGCCATCCACGTCACCGGCTTCGAGCGCGGCTGGGACGTGGCCGAGTTCGAGCGCCTTCTCGCCGACAGGGCCGTGCTCGGTCACCTCGCCCGGCCCGGCGGGCGCGGCGTGCCGAACGGCTTCGCCCTGTCGCGCATCGTCCTGGACGAGGCCGAGCTCCTCACCGTCGCGGTGCTGCCGAGCGCCCGCGGCGCCGGCCTCGCCAGGGCGATCCTCACCTTGCATTTCGGCCGGCTCGCCGGCCGCGGGGCCCGCACCGTGTTCCTCGAGGTGGCCGAGGACAATGCCCCGGCGCTCAAGCTCTACCACCGCTTCGGCTTCGCCGAGATCGGCCGCCGCGCCGGCTATTACAAGCGTCCGGGCCGGACGCCCGCCACCGCCATCGTCATGCGTCGCCCGCTCGGTTGAGCGCCTCCGGGCAGCGCGCTATAGAGCGCTCCCCGGAGGGCCGCAGGGCGCCCGCGGGCATCAGGGAGAAGCACATGGCCGACATGCGGCTGGTCGTCACCGGAGCGGGCGGGCGCATGGGCCAGACCCTGATCCGCCTGATTGCCGAGACCCCGGGCATGACGCTCGCCGGCGCCGTGGAGCGCGCCGGCGCGGCGGCCGTCGGCGCCGATGCGGGGCGCCTCGCCGGCCTCGATGCCAACGGCGTCGTCGTCACGGACGATCCGCTGGCGCTGCTGACCACGGCGGACGGCATCGTCGACTTCACCGCGCCCGCCGCCTCGGTGGAGTTCGCCGCCCTCGCCGCGCAGATGCGCATCGTCCATGTCATCGGCACGACGGGCATGTCGGCGGAGGACGAGGCCAGGGTCAAGGCGGCGGCACGCCACGCCGTGATCGTCAAGTCCGGCAACATGAGCCTTGGCGTCAACCTGCTCGCGGCCGTGGTCAAGCGCATCGCCCGGACGCTGGACGAGGACTTCGACATCGAGATCCTGGAAATGCACCACAACCGCAAGGTCGACGCGCCCTCCGGCACGGCGCTGCTGCTCGGCCGGGCTGCGGCTGCCGGCCGCGGCATCGATCTCGACGCCCGCTCCGAGCGGGTCCGCGACGGCCATACCGGCGCGCGCGGCCGCGGCGACATCGGTTTCGCCACGCTGCGGGGCGGCACCGTGGTCGGCGACCACACCGTGATCTTCGCCGGCGACGGGGAGAGGATCGAGATCAGCCATCGGGCGGAGAGCCGCGCCCTGTTCGCCAAGGGCGCGCTACGGGCCGCCCTGTGGGGCCGCGGCCGCAAGCCGGGGCTCTACGGCATGGCCGACGTGCTCGGCCTCAGCGACCTCTGAGAGCCCCCGCGCGACGCTCAAGCCGCGTGGGAGGTGGGCTCGGTGCTGAGCAGCGTGTACAGCGTCGCCGCGTCGCGGGTATGGCGCAGCGACTGCACCATCGCCGGATCGCGCAGCAGGCGCGCCACCCGCGACAGGGCCCGCAAATGGTCGGCGCCGGCCGGTTCCGGCGCCAGCAGGAGGAAGATCAGATCCACCGGCTGGCCGTCGATCGCCTCGTAGTCGATCGGCCGCTCCAGCCGGGCGAACAGGCCGAACAAGCGGCTGATCTTGCCGAGCTTGCCGTGCGGTATGGCGATGCCGTTGCCGACGCCGGTGGAGCCCAGGCGCTCGCGCTGCAGCAGGATGTCGAAGATCTCGCGCTCACCGACCCCGGTCAGGGCGGCCGCCCTCTCGGAAATCTCCTGCAGGGCCTGTTTTTTCGAGTTCACTCGCAACGCAGGAAGCACGGCGTCCGGCGCCAGAAGATCGCTCAAGGGCATAACGTCCTCGTCGGATGGAAGCTGCCCTGCCGTTGTGCCGGCAGGCGCTGCATAAACTCGTCACACCACATCGGCGGAAGCCGTGGGCAGATCGATCCAGCCGATATGGCCGTCGGGCCGGCGGTAAACCACGTTCACGCGCCCATGTCCAGCGTGACGGAACACCAGCACCCCCGCCCCGGAGAGATCGAGGTCGCCGACCGCCTCGCTGACCGACAGGCTCTTCATGCGCTTGGTGCTCTCGGCGATGACGACCGGGGCGAACCCGTCCGCCTCCGCTTCGTCGCCAGGCATCTCGATGACGTGCTCGACGGCATCGAGGCCGCCGGGGGCATCGAGGTCGCCTGCGCCCTGGTGATGGTCGCGGATGCGCTGCTTGTGACGCTTGAGGCGCTTGGCCAGGCGCTCGGCCGCGAGGTCGACGCTGGCATGCGGATCGTGCGCCATCGATTCCGTCTGCAGCGTCAGGCCGGTCGGCAGGTGGATGAGGCAATCGGTGCGAAAGGCCCCGCCCTCCTTCTGCACCGTGACATGGCCGGCAAAGCCACCTTCGAAGAACCGCGCCATGGCGTCGCCGACCCGCGCGTGCACGTGGGTTCGCAAAGCCTCGCCGATGTCGAGATTCTTGCCGGAGACACGTAGCGTCATGCTTCGCTCCGTTTCAGGCCGGGTCCGCAGGGACCGCTCAGCGCCCGGCATGCAGGCCGGGCCACCCCATTAGGTAGGCCCGTCCGAACCCGCCGTCAATCTGAGGCTCGAGGCGCCTTCGAATGCGGTTTATCGCTCCGTCCGCTGCCGATCCGGGCCTCCGAAGCGCCGCTTGCGCCGCGTTGGCCGGCTCGCCGCGTCAGTAGCGGCGGGCGCGATCCACAGGCGTTTCGAAGCCGAGGCCCTGCTCGTGCCGGACGATCTGCCGCAGGACGAAGCGCCCGACCGCATCCTCGTCGGAGATGGCGGCGACGTGCGGCGTCACCGTGACGCCGGGATGCGTCCACAGCCGGCTGCCGGCCGGCAGCGGCTCGGTCTCGAACACGTCCAGCGTCGCCGCCGCCAGGGTGCCGTCGTCGAGGGCGGCGAGGATGTCGGCCTCGACCTGGAGGCCGCCGCGCCCGGCATTCATCAGGACCGGCGCCCCGAACACCCCGTCGCGGGCAAGCTTGCGGAGCAGGGCGGCATCGAGGATGCCGTGCGTCTCCGGCGTCAGCGGCATCA
The DNA here is from genome assembly GCF_030814995.1 of Labrys wisconsinensis. Classification (GTDB taxonomy): domain Bacteria; phylum Pseudomonadota; class Alphaproteobacteria; order Rhizobiales; family Labraceae; genus Labrys; species Labrys wisconsinensis. The sequence goes on from NZ_JAUSVX010000001.1 coordinate 496,556, forward strand.
GCGCCACCAGGAGATCGGTGCGCGCCAGGAAGGCGTCGAGCCCGTCGCCGGAAAAGGTGGCGATGCCCTCGACCGTCCTCGGCGTCCGGCTCCAGCCGGCGACATCGAAGCCGATGACGGCGAGCTTCCTGGCCGCATCCTGCCCGAGCACGCCGAGCCCCATGACGCCGACCCGCAGCTCCCGCGCGCCGGGCGCCGGGCGGACATCCTCCCACCGGCGCTCGCGCTGCAGCGTGTCGTAGAGCCGCTGGCGCCGCAGATGCATCAGGGCGTGCAGCACCACCCATTCGCTCATCCGGCTGGTGAGATCCGCGTCGACCACGCGGGCGATCGGCACGTCGGGCAGATCGGGATCGGCGAAGACATGGTCGACGCCGGCTCCCAGCGAGACGATGCCCTTGAGGTTCGGCAGCCCGGCCAGGATGCCCGCCGGCTGCTTCCACACCGCGGCATAGGTGATGTCGGCGGGGTCGCCGACCTCCGGCCAGGCGCGGATGTCGCGCTCGGGCGCCAGGCGCCGGAGGCGCTCCAGCCAGGGCGCGACGTCCCATTGGGTGATGCACAGGAGGATGGCCATGGCGACTCGCATTGACGGGCGCGGCCTGTGCTAGCGCCCGGGCCGGCCGCTCGCAAGCGCGGCCCGGGCCCCTACTGCGCCACCACGTCGTCCCGGGTGGTCTCGATGGCGAAGGCCGCAGCGATCAGCGCCTTGGTATAGTCGGTCTGCGGGCTCTCGAAGATCTGCCTGGCCGGGCCCTGCTCGACCACCTGGCCGTGACGCATCACCACCACCTGGTTGGCGAGCGCCCGCACCACCTTGAGGTCGTGGCTGATGAAGAGATAGGCGAGGTTCCGCGTCGCCTGCAGCGTGCGCAGAAGGTCGACGATCTGCGCCTGCACCGACATGTCGAGCGCCGAGGTCGGCTCGTCCAGCACCACGAATTTCGGCTCCAGCGCCATGGCCCGGGCAATGGCGATGCGCTGGCGCTGGCCGCCGGAGAACTCGTGGGGGTAGCGGTCCATGGTCGCGGGGTCGAGGCCGACATCGGCGAGCGCCCGTGCCACCCTGGCGCGCCGCTCGGCCGCCCGCAGCCGCGGATTCTGGACCTTGAGCCCCTCCCCGACGATCTCGGCCACCGACATGCGCGGCGACAGCGAGCCGTAGGGGTCCTGGAACACCACCTGCATCTCCCGGCGCAGCGGCCGCATGGCTGCCGCGTCGAAGCCCTGGATGTCGCGCCCGAGATAGAGGATCGGCCCCTCGCTGGCGATCAGCCGCAGCACGGCGAGGCCGAGCGTGGTCTTGCCCGAGCCGCTCTCGCCGACCACGCCGAGCGTCTCGCCGGTGCGCACCGTCACCGCCACCCCGTCGACCGCCTTCACATGCCCGGTAGTACGGCGCAGCAGCCCGGTCTTGATCGGGAACCAGACCTTGAGGCCGTCGGTGCGCACCACCACCGGCGCCTCGGCGGCGACCGGCTGCGGCTCGCCCTTCGGCTCGGCGGCGAGCAGGCGGCGGGTATAGTCGTGCTGCGGCGCGGCGAAGATCTCCGCCGTCGGCCCGGCCTCGACCACCTGCCCCTTCAGCATGACGCAGACCCGGTCGGCGATCTTGCGCACGATGCCGAGGTCGTGGGTGATGAACAGCATCGCCATGCCGAGCCGGCCCTGGATCTCCTTGAGCAGGGTCAGGATCTGCGCCTGCACGGTGACGTCGAGCGCCGTGGTCGGCTCGTCGGCGATCAGGAGGTCGGGCTCGTTGGCGAGCGCCATGGCGATCATCACGCGCTGGCGCTGGCCGCCGGAGAGCTGGTGCGGAAAGGCGCCGAGCCGGCTCTCGGCATCGCGGATGCCGACCTGGTCGAGGAGCTCGAGCGTGCGGCGGCGGGCGGCGGCGCCCCGGAGGCCGCGATGGACTTTCAGGATCTCCCCCACCTGCCGCTCGATGGTGTGCAGCGGGTTGAGCGACGTCATCGGCTCCTGGAACACCATGGTGATGTCGGCGCCGCGCACCCGGCGCATGGCCTCCTCGCCGGCGCCGACGAGGTTGCGGCCCTTGAACAGGATCTCGCCGGAAGGATGGGAGGCGGCGGGGTAGTTGAGGAGCTGCACGATGGAGAGCGCCGTCACCGACTTGCCGGACCCCGATTCCCCGACGATGGCGAGAGTCTCGCCCTTGTCGAGGGCGAAAGAGACCCGGTCGACGGCCAGCGACGCCTGCCCCTCCTGATGGAAGGCGACGGAGAGGTCCCGCACGGAGAGGAGGGGAGCGGTCATGCGAGAAACGCGATCAGAGCCTGCAGGTCGTCCTCCTCGAGTCCCACACGCTGCATGGGGCCTCGCACCTCGATATCGGCGTCGTTCGACAGAAATATTCCGCAGTCCGCCAATTCAGCACTCGCGGCGTGGATTGCATCCGGCAGCTTGAGCGAGCGACGCAGGGATCGGAGGCGTGCAGCTCTGATTAGAACCTCGCGCTCGACCGGAACGATGCGCATCACCTCGTTCGGAGAGATCATGTCTATATAGGCCTGTGCCCGTGCATCGTCGCCGTCTGCATAGGGGTGAACCAACACCTCCGCGATAGTCAGGTCGCTAGTGAAGGCGAGAGCCTTGCCCGATTCGACCAGCGCTATGACCTCGGTGAGTGAGGGTGTTGGTGAGCCTTCCACGAGAGTGATGAAGATGTTCGTATCGATATAGATCCGTGGCGCCATTCACTCGTCCCACTCATGGCGGAGCGACCGGATCCGGGCAACCGCTTCGTGGCTGGAAACGTCACGCCTGCCGAACCGTCCGACGAAGCGACTTATCGGTCCCGCATTTCCGTCGGACGCCTGAGTCACGACGACCGTCGCCGGACGGTCGGGATCGAGATCACGGCGGATATCCGCCGGAAGCTTGGAAACGGGATAGTCGACTTTGACGATCTGGTTCATGGCACGTCCGCGAAGCACCGTTCACAATGTAGCGCGATCGCACGGCCTGTCCAAAGGACTTCACGTCCTACTCCATGCCGGCCGCGCGGCCGCGGGCGCGCCGCGCCAGCCACTCCGAGGCGACCAGCGCCGCCAGCGCCACCGCCGCCGCCACCAGCGTCAGGCGCAGGGCGCCGGCATCGCCGTCCGGCGTCTGGGTATAGGTGTAGATCGCCGCGGGGATGGTCTGCGTCTCGCCGGGGATGTTGGAGACGAAGGTGATGGTGGCGCCGAACTCGCCGAGGGACTTGGCGAAGGCCAGCACCAGCCCGGCGATGATGCCGGGCAGCGCCAGCGGCAGCGTCACGGTGAGGAAGACCAGCGAAGGGCGGGCGCCGAGCGTGCCGGCGGCGCTCTCCAGCTTCGGGTCGATCGCCTCGATGGAGAGGCGGATGGCTCGCACCAGCAGCGGGAAGCCCATGACGGCGCAGGCGAGCGCCGCACCGGTCCAGCGGAAGGCGAAGACCAGCCCGAACTGCTCGGCCAGGAAGCCGCCGATCGGACCCCTGCGGCCGAACAGCAGGAGCAGGACATAGCCGGTGACGACCGGCGGCAGCACCAGCGGCAGGTGCACCAGCCCGTCGAACAGCGCCTTGCCGGGAAAGCGCGTGCGCGCCAGCAGCCAGGCTGCCGCGACGCCGAAGGGGAGCGAGGCCAGCGTCGCCACGCTGGAGACCTTGAGGCTCAGCGCGACGGCGGTCCATTCTTCGGGCGTGAGGGCGACCATGAGCCTCCGGGACGTCGGCCGGGGCGGCCGCCATATCCCGCTGAATAGAACGCCCGCCACCGACGCGCAATAATCGCCGTGGCTGGCCGGCGCTACTCCGCCGCCGGGCGGTCCAGGCGCGGCCTGGCGCTCTTCATGCGCTTGGTGTCGAGCGCCACCAGGTTGCCGCCCTTCGGCACGTCGCTCTTGCGCGGGTTGGAGCGGACGAAATCGGCGATGCGCGGGGCGATCTCGGCCCGGAAGCGCGAGCCGTTGAACACGCCGTAATGCCCGACGCTCATCTGCGTGTACTGCGCCTTCTTCTCCGCCGGGATGTTCGGGCAGAGCGCGTGCGCCGCATGGGTCTGGCCATGGCCGGTGATGTCGTCGTTCTCGCCCTCGATGGTCAGGAGCGCCACGTTGCGGATCGCGCCGGGGTCGACCGGCTTGCCGCGATGGGTCATCTCGCCCTTGGCCAGGGCATATTTGATGAACACCGTGTCGACCGTCTGGATGTAGAATTCGGCGGTCAGGTCCATCACCGAGAGGTATTCGTCGTAGAACTCGCGATGCTTCTGGGCGTTGTCGCCGTCACCCCGCACCAGGTTGAAATAGAGCTCCTTGTGCGCGTCGACATGCCGGTCGAGGTTCATGGTCATGAAGCCGGTGAGCTGCAGGAAGCCGGGATAGACCTCGCGCATGAAGCCGGGATGCGGGAACGGCACCTTGGCGATGACGTTGCGGCGGAACCAGCCGAGCCCCTTCTCCACCGCCACCTCGTTGACCTTGGTCGGCGACAGCCGCGTGTCGATCGGCCCGCCCATCAGCGTCATGGTGAGGGGGATGTAGGGATCCTTCTCCGCCTCCATGCGGGAGACGGCGGCCATGACCGGCACCGAAGGCTGGCACACGCCGACGACGTGCGTGTCCGGCCCCAGCGCGTGCAGCATGGAGACGACATAGTCGATATAGTCGTCGAGGTCGAAGCTGCCCGCCGACAGCGGCACCATGCGCGCGTCTTCCCAGTCGGTGATGTAGACCTCGTGGTTGGGCAGGAAGGCCGCGACCGTGCCGCGCAGCAGCGTGGCATAGTGGCCCGACATCGGCGCCACCAAGAGGATCTTCGGGTCGGGACGGCGCTGCGCCTTGATGGCGCGGGCGAAGTGGATCAGCTTGCAGAACGGGCGCTGCCAGACGATCTCCTCGCGCACCGACACCCGCTCGCCGCCGACCAGCGTGGTATCGAGGCCGAAGGCCGGCTTGCCGTAGCGCCGGGTGACGCGCTCGAACACCTCGCAGGCCGCGGCGACCGACTTGCCCCAGGGCGTATGGGAGAAGGGATTGCCGGGATTGAGGAAATAGGCCTTGGTCGCATCGGACAGCGCCCGGGCCGGCCCGAGCGCCGCGTGCGTCGCCTCATAGAGGCTGTAGACCGGCATGGAGAAGGCGCCGAAGGCGCCGCCGCTGTAACCAGAACCGTCCATCGAACCGTCGAACATCTCAGCACCGACGCCTTTGCCATGGCATGCGAAACGCCGTGCTCATGGCCAGAACCCTGTCACGAAAACGTTAACATCTTCGCCCAAAATAACTAGTCTGAAGAATGCTGTTTCCATCGGCGTGACAAAAGGGAAACAGGTTTCCCACGCCTTTTGTTCACTCGCCCATCTGCATCAGCATGCCCTGCCGCCGGGCGCCGTCGAGCAGGCGCACGAAGACGAGCACGGCCACGGCGAAGAGCGCGGCGTTGATCGCGAAGGCGGTCAGCATCAGGTCGGCGCGCAGCACATGGTCGATCACCAGCGCCCGCATGCCCTCGAACACATAGGTCGGCGGCAGGGCCCAGGCGACCGGCCGGAGGACGGCCGGCAGCGTGGCGACGGGGTAGTAGACGCAGGCGAGCGGCATCATCAGGAACATCAGCGACCACGCCAGGCCCTCCGCGCCCATGCCGTTGCGCAGGATCAGCCCGGACACGACGATGCCGACCGCCCAGCTCGTCAGGATCAGGTTGACGAAGAAGAACACCAGCGCCAGGCCGAAGCCGTAGAGGTTGAAGCCGAAGAAGAAGAGCGCCATCGCCGTCACCGGCAGCATGCCGATGGCGAGGCGCACCAGGCTCATCGCCATCAGCGCCAGCACGAATTCGGTCGGGCGCAGCGGGCTCATCATCAGGTTGCCCATGTTGCGCGACCACATCTCCTCCAGGAAGGTGATGGAGAAGCCCATCTGGCCGCGGAACAGGATGTCCCACAGCAGCACCGAGCCGACGAAGGTGCCGGCCACCAGCGCCGGCGTCGAGGCGTTGCGGGCGATGTAGCTCTGCAGGAAGCCCCAGACCAGGAGCTGCATCGCGGGCCAGTAGATCAGCTCGAGCAGCCGCGGCCAGGACGAGCGCAGGAGGTAGAGATAGCGCAGCACCAGGGCGGCGACGCGGGCGGGCGAGAAGGCGGGCGAGGTCCGCGTCATGGCCGGGCGCGCTCCCCGTGCCCGCGGGCGACGTCCAGGAACACCTCCTCCAGGTCGTCGCGCCCGTAGCGCCTGAGCAGGCCGGCGGGCGTGTCGTCGTCGACGATGCGCCCGGCCTTCAGCATGATCACCCGGTCGCACAGGCGCTCCACCTCGCCCATGTTGTGGGAGGCGAGCAGGATGGTGGCGGCGCGCCGGTCGCGATAGCGCTCGATATGGCTGCGCACCCAGTCGGCCGTGTCGGGATCGAGCGAAGCGGTCGGCTCGTCGAGCAGCAGCACGTCCGGCTCGTTGATCAGCGCCTTGGCCAGGGCGACGCGCGTCTTCTGGCCGGCCGAGAGCTTGCCGGCCGGACGGTCGAGGAACTCGCCGAGCGCCAGCCCCTCGGCCAGCGCGGCGATGCGGCCGGCAATGTCGCCGACGCCGTAGAGCATGCCGAACACCTTGAGATTCTGCCGGACGGTGAGACGGTGCGGCATGTCGACATAGGGGCTCTCGAAGTTCATCCGATGCAGCACCCGGTAGCGTTCGCGCGCCATGTCGGCGCCGAGGACATGGGCCCGCCCGGCCGTCGGCGTGATCAGGCCCATCAGCATGCCGATGGTCGTCGACTTGCCGGCGCCGTTGCCGCCGAGCAGCGCGGTGATCGACCCCGGCGCGATGGCGAAGCTCACCGCGTCGACCGCGACCGTGGCGCCATAGACCTTGCGCAGCGCCTCGCCGGCGATGGCCGCGGGCGCCGGCATGGCGGAAGGGCGGGAGGAGCGATCGTCGGGCAACGCGTCGGGTGGTCCGTGGACGGGGCCGTCACGCTAAAGCGCTTTCGATCGCGTCGGAAACGGAAAAGCGTCGCGGGCGCCGGCTGTCGCAAGCCCGTCGGCATCACCGCCTATCGGTTCGGTCGCCCCGTTGAGGATCCCTGCCCATGTCCGGCATGCCCGCCCGCATTCCCATCGGCCTCGCCGCCCGCGAAGGCCAGCCCGATCTGTCCACCCTGGCGCAGGGCCTGGACGAGCTCGCCGATCTCGGCCTCGACATGGTCGAGCTGCCGGCCTACGCCTTCGACCTGCTGGTCGGCGGCCGGCCGCTGCAGGGCCGCATCCGCGAGCTCGAGCTCGCCTGCCGCGACCGCAGCCACGGCTTCACCGTGCACGGGCCGCTCGCCACCAACTTCATGGCGCCGGCGCCGCGGCTGCCGCGCTTCCTGGAGGTGACCAAGGCCTTCGTCGAGATCGCCGCCCGCATCGGCGCGCGCCACCTCGTCGTCCATGCCGGCATGCTGCAGGAGGGCGAGCTGGCCGGAGCCGAGGACGCCTATGCCCGCCAGCGCGAATGGCTTGCCAAGGCCGGCGAGTTCGCCGCGCCGCACGGCGTGATCCTGTGCGTGGAGAACCTCTTCGACTGGCCGCCCTTCGTGGCGACGCCGAGCCCGGCGCGGCTCGCCCGCGAGATCGCCGCCATCGGCCATCCCGCCGTGCGCGCCACCTTCGACCTCAGCCACGGCTTCATCCACGCCGCCCAGCACGGCCATGACTTCCTGGCCGAGGCCGAGGCGCTCGCGCCCTATGCCCGCCATCTGCACCTGCACGACTCCTTCGGCCAGCCCGACCTGCCCTGGACCTATGCCGGCGCCGAGGCGGTCGCCTTCGGCACCGGCGACCTGCACCTGCCGCTCGGCTGGGGCGCCCTGCCCTGGGACGCCATCGCCGAGCGCTGCCGCTTCCCGGCCGGGGTGGTCGCCATTCACGAGCTCAATCCGCGCTTCTGGCGCGACCAGCGGGAGGCGATCGCCGCCTCGCGGGGCCTGGCCGACCGGTTGCGCACGGCCTGACGGCCCGGGCGTTTCCCGCTCAGCGCGCGGTGTCCGCGAACGGCAGGGCGACGACCTGGTGGTCGTCCTCGTAGACGACATAGCCGGGGCGGCGGGTCCGAAGCTCCGTCACCGCGATCCCGGCCACCTCGACGAGAGCAACGAGGCGCCGGAGACGCACGACATGCTCGCGGGCCGAGCCCCGGATCCAGGAGATCGCCGTCTCCTGCGCCCTGGGATAGCGGGACACCGTGAATCGGCTCGGCTTGGCGAGGTGTCGCTCGAACCAGTCGACCAGCGAGCGGAGCTCGGCTTGCTGCGGATCCGCCGGGCCGCCGTCGGCAAGCAGGCCATAGGCGGCCTGCAAGATTCCGCTGCGATGGCCATAGGGCGCATGGCGGGCGTCGGTGACGAACCGGATGAGATCCATCTTCTCCATCCGGGCAGGAAAGCATGCCTGCCTTAACGTCAGGTGCGATTGCCCTGCGCAACATCGGTGTCGCGATCGGTCAAGTCGCCGTCGCCGGCCGTCATGAGAGCGAACGCGGCTCGCCCGAGGATCACGGCATCCTTCTCGGGAGCCCGGCCATGAACCAGGACGTCATCATCAGCTGCGCCGTCACCGGCGCCGGCGACACCGTCGGCAAGCACCCGGCCATTCCGGTGACGCCCAGAGAGATCGCCGAGGCCGCCATCGAGGCGGCCAAGGCCGGCGCGGCCATCGCCCATCTGCACGTGCGCGATCCCGAGACCGGCAAGGCCGCCCGCAAGCTCGAGCACTACCGCGAAGCCGTGGCGCGCATTCGCGACAGCGGCGTCGACGTGGTGATCAACCTCACCGCCGGCATGGGCGGCGACTTCGTCTTCGACCCGCAGAACCCGGCCACGGGGCGGGCCGGCACCGACATCGCCGATGCCGCCGAGCGCGTCGCCCATGTCGAGGAGCTCAGGCCGGAGATCTGCACCCTCGACTGCGGCTCGCTCAATTTCGGCGACGGCCTGTTCATGGCCACCGCCGACCTCCTGCGCGACATGGCCGCCCGCATCCAGGCCGCCGGCGTCAAGCCGGAGATCGAGTGTTTCGAGCTCGGCCATATCTGGCTGGCCAAGGACCTGATCAAGCGCGGCCTGATCGACGCGCCGCCGCTGTTCCAGCTCTGCCTCGGCATCCCCTGGGGCGCGGAGGCCACCACCGAGACCATGCTGGCCATGCGCAACCACCTGCCCGACGGCGCCAACTGGGCCGGCTTCGCCATCGGCCGCATGCAGATGCCCTTCGTCGCGCAGGCCATGCTGCTCGGCGGCAATGTCCGCGTCGGCCTGGAGGACAATATCTGGCTCGACCGCGGCGTGCCCGCCTCCAACGGCTCGCTCACCACCCGCGCCCGCGAGATCGTCGAGCGCCTGGGCGGGCGGGCCCTGACCCCGGCGCAGGCGCGCGAGAAGCTGGGGCTGCGGCAGCAGGCATGACCGACCGGGTCACCACGCCGCGCGAGGGCGTGCCTTTCGCCGGCTGGGATGCGTCCCAGCCGATCCCGGCGCCGCTCGACTTCCACCGCACGCCGGTCCTCCAGGCCTGGACCGACTACAACGACCATATGACGGAGAGCGCGTTCCTGCTGGTGTTCGGCGATTCCAGCGACGCCTTCTTCCGCTATATCGGCATCGACGAGGCCTACCGGGCCGCCGGCGCGTCGATCTACACGGTGGAGACGCGTATCCACAACCGCCGGGAAGCCCGCGTCGGCGATCCCTTGCTGCTCACCCTGCAGATCTTCGACCACGACGCCAAGCGCCTGCACATCCTGCACGCCATGACCAACGAGGCCACCGGCGAGGTGCTGGCCACGGCCGAGCAGATCCTGGTGCATGTCGACATGCAGGCCGGGCGCTCCAGCCCCTTCCCGCCGGAGCTCGCCGGACGCATCGCGGCGATTGCGCAGGCGCATCGCCACCTGCCGGTGCCCGGGACGGTCGGGGTGCCGATGGGGCTGCGCAAGGGCTGAGCCGGCCTGGTCAGGCCAGGCCGAGCTCGCGCTCGAACTGCTGCACCAGCGCCGCCAGCTGATGCACGCAGAGCGCCCCAAAGATCTTCGGGTCCAGGCCCATCCCCGCGATGGCGATCGACGTCCAGGTCTCCTCGGCGGTGGAGACGACCCGGCCCTTCCGCTCGGAGCGGACCGTGCGATGGACCGGGGCGCCGAAGACAACCATGGGAGATCGGGCCGGGTCGATGGAACGCCACGTGATCCGGCCGAGCGGCGTCTCGAAGACCTTGACGCTCTCGTCCCGCACCTCCTGCGGCAGGAGGCGGATATGCTTGTGCCGCGCGATCTCGCGGACCTCGAGGATCCAATCCTTGTCGGGCGCCAGATAGGGCTGGCAGCTTTCGATCAGCCGGTAGAACACCGGGTCGGTGGTGGCGAGGTCTGCCGCATACCATTTCTTCAGGCCGGTGACGACGGCGCCGGCGTGGCTGCCGCAGACGAAGTAGCCGCGCGGCTGATGCTGCTCGGGCGGCAGGCGCGGCTTGAGCCGGACCTCCCAGGCGAGGTGGAACGTCTGGTCGAGGATGTTGGCGATCTTCTCGTTGAGCTCATGCGTCAGGATGGCGAGCTGGGCCGAGACCGCCCGCGTGCCGATGCAGCGATCATACTCGGTCGAGAGATCGGCGTGCAGCGAGCCGCACCGGGCGATCTGCTGGAAGATATCCGCCATTCGGCTCAAGGCCGCCTCCCCGGTCGAGCCGCCATCATAGCGCGACCGGCCCGGCGTGAAAAAGCCGGGCAGGGCCCGGCTTCTCATCGCGCTCGTGCGTGCCCCTCAGCTCTTCGGCAGGTCCACCGGGTGGTCGGACTGGCTGTTGAGGTAGAGCAGCACGTCGGCACGGTCCTGCGGCTTGCCGAGACCCGGGAACGACATCTTGGTGCCCTTGATATAGGCCTGCGGCGACTTGATGAAGTGATAGAAGTCGTCGGCCGTCCAGGTCTTGTCGTGCAGGGACTTCATCGCGTCGGAATAGGCGAAGCCTTCCATATGGGCATGCGGGCCGCCGAGCACGCCATAGAGGTTCGGACCGTTGCCGGCCTTGCCGCCCTTGTCGATGGTGTGGCAGCTCGTGCACTTCTTGAAGATCGCCGCGCCCTTCTCGGCGGAAGCGGTCTTCAGAAGGTCGGCCAGCGGCGGGTCCTGCGCCGCCGGAGCGGCCGCCTCGCCAGCCGGCGCGGCGTCGGGCAGCTCGTAGCCCGGCTTGGCGAGCTTGGGCTGCTCGAAGATGATGCCGGAGACGATGCCGAGGCCCAGGGTCAGGATGAGGGTGAACCCGATCACCATCAGGATCTTGTTGGAGTCGGTCGTGGTCATACTCGGTTCGGTCGTGTCCATCCCAGACTCCAAGCATTGCATCGACGCGACTCGCCCCGGCGGTCGCGTCGTTCCGCCGCCTGGATTCGGCGGCGAAGCCCTCCGGTTCGTCTATCCGGTTTGACCCGATGTTTGCAACTCGTATAAACCGCGCGCGCTTGCTACTTTTCGCCGCTCGTCAGGGAACCTCGTGCCCTCTCCCCTCGTCCTGATTCCGGCCCGGATGGCCTCCAGCCGCCTGCCGGGAAAACCGCTCGCGCCGATAGCCGGCGAACCGATGATCGTCCATGTCTGGCGCCGGGCCTGCGAGGCCCGACTCGGCCGGGTCGTCGTCGCCACGGATCACCCGCCGATCGTCGAGGCGATGCTGGCTGCCGGCGGGGAAGCCGTGCTCACCCGGCCCGACCATCCCTCCGGCTCCGACCGCATCTTCGAGGCGCTCGGCGCCGTCGACCCCGAGGGCCGGCACGACCTGATCGTCAACGTGCAGGGCGACCTGCCGACGATCGAGCCCGAGAGCATCCGCGCCGCCTATTCGCTCCTGCTCGATCCCGCCGTCGACATCGCCACCCTCGCCGCCGTCATCACCCGGGCGGAGGAGAAGGTCGACCCCAACGTGGTCAAGGCCATCGGCAGCCAGATCGAGCCCGGGCGCCTCAGGGCGCTCTACTTCACCCGCGCCACCGCGCCTTCCGGCGAGGGCGACCTCCTGCACCATATCGGCCTCTATGCCTATCGCCGCGAGGCCTTGGCGCGCTTCGTCCGCCTGCCGCCCTCCCCGCTGGAGAAGCGCGAGCGCCTGGAGCAATTGCGTGCCATCGAGGCCGGCATGCGCATCGACATCGCCGTCGTGCCGGCCGTGCCGCTCGGCGTCGACACCCCGCACGACCTCGAGCGTGCGCGGTCCATCTTGGAAAGCCGTTGACCCCATGATCCAGCCGAAGACCATCGCCTTCCAGGGCGAGCCGGGCGCCAATTCCCACATCGCCTGCCTCGACGTGTTCCCGGACGCCAAGCCGCTGCCGTGCGCCACCTTCGAGGATGCGCTCTCGGCCGTCACCAGCGGCGAGGCCGAGCTCGGCATGATCCCGATCGACAATTCGGTCGCCGGTCGCGTCGCCGACATCCATCACCTGATGCCGACCTCGGGCCTCCATATCGTCGGCGAATATTTCCTGCCGATCCGCCACCAGCTCATGGCGGTGCGCGGGGCGAGCCTTGCCACCGTCAAGGCAGCGCACAGCCACGTGCAGGCGCTCGGCCAGTGCCGCAACACCCTGCGCAAGCTCGGCCTCAAGGCGGTGACCGAGGCCGACACCGCCGGGTCCGCCCGGCTGATGCGCGACTGGCAGGATCCGACCAGGGCGGCCATCGCCTCGCGCCTGGCGGCCGAGATCTACGGCCTCGACATCCTGGCCCAGGACATCGAGGACGAGACCCACAACACCACCCGCTTCCTCATGCTCGCGCGCGAGCCGGACTGGGCCCGCGACGCCGACGGCAAGGCGGTGACGACGCTGATCTTCAACGTGCGCAACCTTCCCGCCGCCCTCTACAAGGCGATGGGCGGCTTTGCCACCAACGGCGTCAACATGACCAAGCTGGAGAGCTACATGATCGGCGGCCATTTCGCCGCCACGCAGTTCTACGCCGACGTCGAAGGCCATCCGGAGGATGCCGGCCTGCGCCGGGCGCTGGACGAATTGTCGTTCTTCTCCACCAACATGCGTATCCTCGGCGTCTACCCGCCGCATCCCGCCCGCTGGGAGCGCCTGCCGGCGGCCGAGTGAGGCCGGTTCATCCCGCGGCGGCGCCGAGATAGGCGCGCCAGCCGCCGAAGCGGGTGACGTCCTCGGCGCCGGCGACGGCCGCCGCCTCGCACAGGAAGCCGGAGACCTCGGCGCCGTCGGCCAGCGCGACCTTGCCGATGCACAGCGGCGCCGGAATGCGCGCGACGAAGTCGCCGAAGCCCGCCACCGGCAGGGACCAGACCTCCAGCTCGATGCCGCCGGCCGCCGTGGCCGGCTCGCGCACGAGACCGGGCTTGGGCGGCACCGTGCCCGGCAGGGCGTAGAGACGATAGCCCTCTGAGGTGCGGGCCCGGCGCACGAAGCGCCCGCCGCGGCCGGTCAGCTCGTGGTTGAGCGGCATGCCGGAGAGATGGGCGCCGACCACCGCGATCTCCCGCCGGTCCTCCGGCGGCGCGGCGTCCTCGTAGGCGGGATAGGCGTTGCCGGACGCGCCGAGCGAAAGGCCGGTGCTGCGATGGAAGGCGGCGGCGATGCCGGCGACCCGCGCTTCGGCGAAGCCCGGCGCCAGGAAGGTGACGCCCTGCGGCAGCCCGTCGGCGCGAAAGCCGTTGGGCACGGCGATGCCGGTGAGGCCCATCAGGTTGACGAAGTTGGTGTAGATGCCGAGCCGGGCATTGAGCGCGATGGGATCGGCGGCGATCTCGCTCTTGCGATAGATGGTCGGCGTGGTCGGCACCATCAGGACGGCGATGTCGTCCCATACCGGGCGCAGGCTGCATTTGAGCTCGGCGATGCGATGGATCGCCCGGAACGTGTCGAGCGCCGTGTAGCCGGCGCTCGTCTCAAGGATCTGGCGCGTCACGGGGTGGATGGCATCGCGGTGACGCGCCAGCACCGGATCGAGGCTGAGCGCGCGCTCGGAGATCCACGGCCCCTCGTAGAGGATGCGCTGCACCGCCTCGAAGGGCGCGAAGTCGACCTCGACGGCCTCGCCGCCCATGGCCTGCATCCGCGCCACGGCCTCGCCGTAGAGCCGCGCCGCCTCGTCGTCGCCGAAGAAGCGCAGCGCCTCGCCCTTGGGCACGCCGAAGCGCAAGCGCGGCGGCGGCGGTTCGAGATGCAGCGGCACGCCGTCCGCTTCCGGCCTGGAGAAGGGATAGGACGGATCGTAGCCGGCAATGAGATCGAGCACCCGCATGCCGTCCTCGACCGTCAGGGCGAAGACGGAAAGCGTCTCGATGGTCTTGACGCAGCCGCCTCCGGACACGCAGGCATTGCTGACCAGGCCAGGGGTCGGCTTGACGCCGACGATGTTGTTGAAGGCGGCCGGCACCCGGCCCGAGCCCGCCGCGTCGTTGGCGATGGAGAAGCTGGCGAGACCCGCCGCGACCGACACCGCCGAGCCGGAACTGGAGCCGCCGGAGATATAATCCTCGCCGAACACCGAGGAGCAGGCGCCGTAGGGCGTGCGCATGCCGACCAGGCCGATGCCGAACTGGTCCATGTTGGTCTTGCCGATCAGGATGGCGCCGGCCTCGAACAGGCGCGTCACCGCCTGCCCCGTGCTCTGCGCGACATAGGCGCCCTCTTTCAGCGCATTGGTGGTGGGCAGGCCGACGACGTCGTTGCAGTCCTTGATCGAGAACGGGATGCCCCAGAGCGGGCGGCCGCGCGGGCCTTCGGCCTCCAGCGCCCGCGCCGCGGCGAGCGCCTCGGCCCGCGGCACGAGATGGATCCAGACATGGTCCTCGCCGCGCGCCGCGATGCGGTCGTAGATGGCCTCCACCACGTCGCTCGGCCTGAGCGAGCCGGCGGCATAGGCCCGCGCCAGGGTGGAGAGGTCGAGGCTGCCGCTCCGCGGCGTCCAGGGGGCGGTGTCCGTCATGTCTCGCTTTCCCGATGCGGCGAAGCCGCGTCCCGATGCGGCGAAGCCGCGTCCCGATGCGGCGAAGCCGCGTCCCGATGCGGCAGGGCCGTGAGCACGGCCGCGAGCGGCGCCACCGCGCCGAACAGGCCGTTGCCGAAGGTGGTGATGCGCAGCTGCGCCTTGTGACGGGACAGGCTGGTGCCCTTGCAGGCATCGGCGACGGCGAGACACTCGAAGCCCATGTCGTTGGCGGCCCGCATCGAGGCATGCATCAGCCCGTCGGTGGGCAGGCCGGCGATCAGGAGGTTGCGGATGCCGGCCCGGCGCAGCGCCGCCTCGAGACCGGTGCCATGGAAGGCATTGTCGCCGCCATGGTCGAAGATCTGCCCATCGGGCCCCGGCTCGGCCGCCGGCACCAGCGCCCAGCCGGGGCTGCCGGCCTCGGGCACGGCATCGCCGAGCGGCGCCCGCCGCGCCAGCACCGGCGCGGCACCAGGCCTGACGCCGCGGCGCGCGGCGAAGACGGCGAGGCCCGCCCGCCGCGCTGCGGCGGCGAGCCGGGCGGCCCGCGCCGCCTGCGCCGCGGCCCGCAGCCGTTCCACCGGTCCCGCCTGGAAGCCGAGCAGCAGCACGGCGGTGTCGGCGGCCGACCAGCGGCCGTCGAACGGCCAGACGTAGGGATCGGCCGGAACAGGCGGCAGGTAGGCCTCAGCCATGCCCGGCCTCCAGCGCCTGGAAGAATCGGGCCGCGCGGACGACGCGGCCCCAGCGCCCGCCATAGGCCTTGAGGATCGCCATCGTCGCCTCGTGGTTGCGCGTCTCGACCGCGGCGGTGCAATCCTCCAGCACCACGGCCTCGAAGCCGAGCTCGAACCCGTCGCGGAAGGTCGACTGCACGCAGCAGTCGGAGGTGACGCCGGCGACGGCCAGATGCGTCACACCGAGGCCGCGCAGCCGCGCCTCGAGGTTGGTGGCGTGGAAGGAGGACTTGCCGGGCTTGTCGATCACCATCTCGCCGGGCCGGGGCGCGAGCTCCGGCACGATCTGCCAGCCCGGCTCGCCCCGCACCAGGATGCGCCCGCTGCGGCCGCGATCGCCGATGCCGAGCCCATGGACGCGGGTGCGCCACTGCTTGTTGGCGGGAAGGTCGGAGAGGTCCGGCGCATGGCCCTCGCGGGTGTGGACGATGGTGAGGCCGGCCTGCCGCGCCGCGTCGAGGGCGCGGGCGAGCGGCGGGATCACCGCTGCCGTGTTGGAGACGTCCTCGCCGAGCTGGTCGACCCAGCCGCCGCGCGCGCAGAAATCGACCTGCATGTCGATGACCAGGAAGGCGACGGCACCCGGCCGCGCCGGCGCGCCGACCGGCCAGACGGCATCCGCCCGGCGGCGTCCCGCGGCTCTCATGCGCCGGCGCGGCGCCGGGCCGCCATGCGAGGGATTATCGCCAAGACCGTGCTCCCGTTGGACCGGCCTCCGGATATCATGCGGCATCATTGTTCGGAAAGGTTGTATATTGTTCAGTCGTGATAAATATTGTGCGTCGACTCGATGCGCACGTCCGGCAGATCGGGGTGGCGCGGGTGGCGCGCCTGCCCGAAGATGGGCGTGCCGGCCGGCTGGAAGGAAGGGTTCGGATGCAGGCGGAACAGCACGGATTGAGCCTTCGCGGGGTGCGCAAGTCCTATGGACGCACCGAGGTGGTGAAAGGCGTCGATCTCGAGGTCGCGGCGGGCGAGTTCATCGTCGTGCTCGGCCCGTCGGGCTGCGGGAAGTCGACGCTGCTGCGCATCGTCGCCGGGCTTGAGGATGCCTCCGCCGGCGAGATCCTGATCGGCGGCCGCGCGGTCGGGCACCTGCCGCCGCGCCGGCGCGAGGTCGCCATGGTGTTCCAGAACTATGCGCTCTATCCCCACCTCACCGTCGCCGGCAATATCGGCTATCCCCTGCGCATCGCCCGGGCGCCGAAGGCCGAGATCGCGGCGCGGGTGGCGGAGGCCGCGCGCATCGTCAGCCTCGAAGCCTATCTCGACCGCAAGCCCTCGCAGCTCTCCGGCGGCCAGCGCCAGCGCGTCGCCATGGCGCGCGCCATCATCCGCCAGCCGCGCCTGTTCCTGTTCGACGAGCCGCTCTCCAACCTCGACGCCAAGCTGCGCGTGCAGATGCGGGCCGAGATCAAGCAGCTGCACCAGCGGCTCGGCGTCACCTCGGTGTTCGTCACCCACGACCAGGTCGAGGCCATGACCCTGGCCGACCGCATCGTGGTGATGAACACCGGCGTGGTCGAGCAGGTCGGACGGCCGACCGAGGTCTATCGCCGGCCCGCCAGCCGCTATGTCGCCTCCTTCGTCGGCGCCCAGCCGATGAGCTTCCTCGACGGCCAGGTCTCGCCGAACGGCCGCTCCGTCACCGTCGGCGAGACCGGCAGCCTCGCTTTCCCCCGGCCCCTGCCGGAAGCCTGTCGCGGCCGGCCGATCACGCTGGGCCTCAGGGCCGAGGCGGTCTCGATCGCCGGCTCCGGAACGGCTGCGCTCACCGGCACCTACGGCTTCACCGAGGAGCTCGGGGCGCTCGCCATCCACCATGTCTCGGTCGCCGGCGTCGACATCCTGGTGCAAGGACCGTCCGGCGTGGTGCCTGCCGCCGGAGCGGTGCCGCTCGCCGTGGCGGGAGAGGCGCTGCACCTCTTCGACGCCGAGACCGGGCGGCGCATCGAGGCCCAGCCCGAAAGCCTCGCCGCCGCCTGAAGCGGATCAGTGCATGCCCTTGGTGAGGCCCTGGACGAAATAGCGGTTGAGGATCAGGGCGATCAGCACGATCGGCAGCGTCGAGAAATGGGCGAGCGCGCCCATCGTGCCCCAGGACACGTCCTTGGTGCCGTAGGCCGAGAGCAGCGCCACCGACAGCGGCTTCGAATCCGCGGTCGTGAGATAGGCCGGGGTGAGGAAGTCGTTCCAGGCCAGCATGATGCTGAACAGAGCGCTGGCGACGATCCCCGGCATGACCAGCGGCACGGCGACGAACAGGAAGGCGCCGAACGCGGTGCGCCCGTCGAGCTCGGCGGCATATTCGGCCTCCGGCGGCAGGGCACGGAAATAGGAGAACATCATCCAGACGACGAAGCCGGCGCTGAGCGTGCCGTTGGTCAGCGCCACGGCCCAGGTGGTGCCGAGCAGGCCGACGTCGCGCATCAGGAGGTAGAACGGCATCAGCGTCACCACGCGCGGCATCATGCGGATGGCGAGCAGCGCATAGGCGATGGTCACCGCATGCTTCCAGCGGCTGCGCGCCAGGGCATAGCCGCAGGGCACGCCGACGAGGAGGGCGATCGCCGTCGCCCCCAGGCTGATCGCCAGGCTGTTCATCACCAGGCCCGGCACGTCGAACAGGCCGAACAGCACCCGGAAATTGGCGAGCGTCGGCGTGAAGCCGAGCACCGGCGGGATGCTGAAGATGTCCCGGCCCGGCTTGTAGGCCGTCGTGGCGATCCAGATCACCGGCGCCAGGAACAGGACGACGGCGAGGACGAGGACGCCGGCCCGGGCACAGGCGCCGAGCCGGCGGGCGGCGACATGGGCAGGGGTCGCGGTCATGGCGCCACCTTACGGTCGTAGCGGCCGATCAGCACGAAGAAGACGCTGGCGAGCACGCCGACCAGGACCAGCATCACCGCCGAGATCGCACCGGCCCGGCCGATGTTGAAGAATTCCAGGCCCTCCTTCACCGCCGCGATCATCAGAACGTTGGTGGCGTTGTTCGGCCCGCCATTGGTGGTGACGTAGATGGTGTCGAACACCATCGAGGCGTCGATCAGGCGCAGGAGCAGGGCGAGCAGGATCGAGGGCACCATCACCGGGACGATCACCGTGGTGAAGCGCTGGACGGCGGTGGCGCCGTCGACCTTCGCCGCCTCCAGGAAGCTGGCCGGGATCGCCTTGAGGCCGGCCAGCAGGATCAGCGCCATCAGCGGCGTCCATTGCCAGACGTCCATGGCGACGATGGTGGCGAGCGCCGTCTCCGGCGTGCCGAGGAAGCCGCGCTCGCCGGAGATGCCGAGCACGCGGGCCCAGTAGCCGACCGGCCCGTAGTCCGGCGTCAGCAGGCCGCGGAAGATCAGGCCGGTGGCGAGCGGTGTCACCGTCACCGGGATCAGGAGCAGGGCGAGGCAGATGCGGTTGAACAGGCCGTCGCGCCACAGCAGCAGGGCCAGCGCGAAGCCGAGCACGAACTCGGCGCCGACCGCGGCGGCCATGAACACCAGCGTGTTGAGGATCGCCGCATGGGTCGCCGGATCGGCCCAGAGCCCGAGATAATTGTCGAGCCCGACGAAGGCGGTGCGGTTCGGGCGCAGCAGGTTGTACTTGAACAGGCTGTAGCCGAGGCCGACGGCCGCCGGGTAGACCGCGCAGACCAGCACGTAGAGCACCGCCGGCAGGGTCAGGCAGATGAGGAAGAGCCGCCGGCGCGCCTCCAGTGGCTCGCCCGGCGGCAGGACGCGGGCGACGAGCCCGGCGAGGGCGGAGCGCCCGTCGCCGGAGGCGGCCCTCGCGCCCCTATCGGCCAGGTCCGCCACGTTCAGAACAGCTCCTTGGCCTTGGCCTGCGCCTCGTCCAGCGCGGCCTTGGGATCGGCATTGCCGGCCAGCACGGCGTTGACGGCGGTGCCGAGGATGTCCTGGATCTCCGGATATTCGGGGATGCGCGGCCGGAAGTCGCCGTCGCCCTTGGCGAAGGATTCGGCGATGACAGGCTGGAACGGGAACTTCTTCAGGAGGTCGGGGTCGGCGAGCGTGCTCTTGCGGATATAGCCGCCAGCGCCGAGCAGGTTGAGCTCCTTCTGGCCCTCCTTGCCGGCGAGATATTTGATCACCTTCCAGGCTGCCTCCTGGCGGCCGGCGTCGATGTCCTTGTTGATCGACAGGCCCCAGCCGCCGATGCCGTAGCGCTCCGGCAGGCCCGCGCCGGAGGGCGCCTTCACCACCGCGAACTTGCCGACCACCTTGGACTGGTCGGGGTTGCCGTAGGCGGCGGCGCCGACCGACCAGGTCTGCATCGTCGCCGACACGCCCTGGCGGAAGGATTCCTCGCGCCCGCCCCAGTCGTAGTCGACGGCGCCGGGGGGCGCGGCCTTGTCGAAGAGCTGCTTGTAGGCGGCGAGGCTCTTGATGTTGGCCTCGGAATTGAGTGCCGGCTTGCCATCCTTGTCGAGGATCGAGCCGCCGAACTCGGCATTGTACTGCATCCAGTCCTGCGCCACCGCCGGTCCCTTCTGGCCGTTGGCGACCCAGCCATATTGCCCCTTGGCGCGGTCGGTCAGCGTCTCCGCGTCGGCAACCAGCTCCTCCATCGTCGTCGGAGCCTTGAGCTTCGCCGCCTCGAACAGGTCGGTGCGATAGACCAGGACGTTGGCATAGCCGGCAAAGGGGAATGCCACCTGCTTGCCGCCATACTGGCCGATCGAGGCCATGATGGCGGGATAGATGTCGTCGAGATCGAGCTCGGCCGCGTCGCGCTTGACCAGCTGCGTGAGGTCGAGCACCTGGTCGGAGGTGGCGTACTGGCCGGCCAGGACGATGTCCATGGTGACCACGTCATAGCCCTTGGTGTTGCCGACGAAGTCGGCCGTGGTCTTGGTCATCAGCTCGCCGTAGCTCATGATGTCGACCTTGATCGCCACGCCGGTCTTCTCTTCGACGGTCGGCGCGAGCTTGGCCATGGCCGCTCCGAACGGATCGTTCATCGAGGCGACGTTCAGCGTCACATCGGCGGCGGCGGCCGGCGACAGCGCTGCCGCGAGCGCGAGCGCCGCGCCGGAGGCGGCCGCCCGCCAGGCTCCTGCGAGGCCCCCGCCCCGCCGCGCCGTCCGATTCTGGCCCTTTGCAACCCTGGTCATGGAATCCCCTTCTGGCGTTCTGCGGCCCCCCGGGCATCGCGGCGCGGGGGAACCGGCGCTGGTTATGCACGCACTATGCCACACCCAACAAGAATGAACCAATTCGAACATTGTCAAACGAAAAAACACATCTAAGATCCCGACAGCAGCCTCGGTCTGGCACGTCCCCTGCGTCGGATGCCGCGGTTGCGGCCATGTCGCGGGGTGGCGGGGCCGGCGCCGGCCGCCATCGCCGAAAATTTCAGCAGGAGGCTCGGTTTCCATGCATCGTCTCGAGGCCGGCTCGGACCGCGATGCCCAGACCGGTGCCGAAGGGCTCGCCCGGCTGCGGCAGGCCGTGCTGGCCGATCTCGAGGCGGTGGAATATCCGCCGCGGGCCTGGGTGCCGCCCCGCCTCGGTCCGGACGGCCGGCTGGTCCTCGATGCGGTGGTCGTCGGCGCCGGGCTCAGCGGCCTGTCGATCGCCTTCGGGCTGCTGCGCCGCCGCGTCTCCAACATCCTGGTGATCGACCGGGCGCCGCAGGGCCGCGAAGGGCCCTGGGCCACCTATGCCCGCATGGACACGCTGCGCTCGCCGAAGACCCTGTCGGGCCTCGACTACGGCGTGCCCAGCCTGACCTACCGCGCCTGGCACCTGGCCGCCTATGGCGCCGCGTCATGGCGAGCGCTCGACAAGATCGATCGCCGGGACTGGATGGCCTATCTCGCCTGGTATCGCGCGGTGCTGGACCTGCCCGTGGCCAACGAGACGGCCCTCGTCGGCATCGGCGAGGGCAGCGGCCATCTCGTCCTCGATGTCCTGCGGCAGGATAGGCCGGAGCGCCTCTACGCCCGCAAGCTGGTGCTGGCGACCGGCATCGACGGCTCGGGCCGCCCGGTGGTGCCGCCGATGGTCGCGGCCCTGCCCGCCGCGCTCTGGCACCATAGCGCCGCCGTGCCCGACGACCTGCCCTTCGCCGGCCGGCGCATCGCGGTCATCGGCGCCGGGGCCTCGGGCTTCGATGCGGCGGTCCACGCCCTGCGGGGCGGCGCCGCGGCGGTCGTGCTGCATGCCAGGCGCGCGGTGCTGCCCAATGTCGAGGTGCTGGCCTGGTCGAACTTCCCGGGCTTCCTGATGAGCTTCGCCGATCTGCCCGACGAGGAGCGCTGGCGCTTCATGCGGCGCATGCGCGGCCTGGTGGCGCCGCCGACCCAGGAGATGTTCGACGAGGCGGCGGCCGATCCGCGCTTCTCCCTGCGCCTCGGCGGCACGGTCACGGTCGCGGCCGAGGCCGGCGGCGTCGCGGTCGCCTCGGATGGAGACGGCGCGCCGTTCGACCATCTCATCGCCGCGACCGGCTTTGCCACCGATCTTTCCCAGCGGCCGGAGCTCGCCGCCCTGCATCCGCACATGGCGCTGTGGCGCGACCGCTTCCGCCCGGCGGCGGGCGAGGAGGACGACGAGCTCGCCGCCTATCCCTATCTCGGCCGCGCCTTCGAGCTGCAGAGCGTCTCGCCCGCCCATGCGGCGACGCTCGGGCGCGTCCACCTCTTCAACACCGGCGCGGTGCCGAGCCTCGGCCCGGTCTGCAACGGCGTGACCGGGCTCAAATATGGGGCGCCGCGCATCGCCGACGCGATCGCGCGCGACCTGTTCACGGAGGACCGCGCCATGCACTATGATCGCCTGATGTCCTACGACGACAGCATGTTCGACGGATCGCCCGAGCGCCTGGCGGCGCTGCGCGCCGGCCTCACGCCGGTCGGCCGCCGCAACGGGGCGGCGCGGGCCGAGGCGGACCGGCTGATCGCCAAGACGCGCGGCCGCAGCGCCGAGTTCCCTGTCCTGCTCGCCAACCACCTGCCGATGGTGCTGGAGGCGCTGTGCCGGCTCGGCGCCTCGCCCGAGCGGCTCGCCGCCTATGCCGAGCACTATGACAGCCTGCACGCCGTGCCGCCGCTGCCCGCACCGGTCGCGCCGATCACCGCCGGGAGCTGGACCGCGGCGCTCGGCGACCGCAGCCGCGAGGCCGATTACCGCGCCTTCTTCCTGCAGGAGACGCGGCGGCTCGGCGGCCCCGGCGCCATCCGCATCTATGTGCCCCGGCTCAGCCACGGCGTCGGCGCCAGCGCGCTGCACGGCCTGATGCGGCTCGCCTATGGCGTGCTGCGCGCCGACGACGCCGAGATCGGCGCCGGCCTCGGCTACTGGGCCGCGACCTTCCTGCCGCTGCCCGACCGGCCGGAGGGCCCGCCGGTCACGGACGAGCCGTTGGCGCTGGCTGCCGCCATGCAGGACATGCCGGCCTTCATCGGCGCCCATGTCGACTCCCACCTGCTTTGGGGCTGGATCGAGGCGATCGGCAACAAGCCGGAGTTCGCGCCGCTGATCGGGCGCCTCAGGCTCGGGCCGGACGGGCTCGACCGCGTCGCCGCCGCCTCGCTGGCGCTCTATGCCGGCACGATGAGCTTCGAGGCGCTGCATGCGGTGACCGGCAGCCATTGGGTGCGCCTCGTCGCCCCGCATCTCGACGATCCCCGGCAGCTGACGCGCCACTTCTGGCAGGTCATCCTCGCCGTCTATCCGAAGATCGGCATGCCGGCGCCGGCGAGCGCCGAGGCGATGGCGGCGCTGCGGGCCGTGCCTCCGCCGCCCGACGCCGAGATCGCCGGGGCAGCCGTGGCATCGGACGACGAGCACGATCACAGCCTGGTCTTCTCCGCCCTGCAGGAATACGCGCGGACCGGCGATCCGCTCTATCGCGTGCTGGCGGCCAGGCGCGTGGGGCTGCTGCCTTGACCGCACAGGCTGGACTGACGCTGCGCGCCTGCCGCCTGCCGGCGCGCCAGGGGCTCTTCGACGTCGCCCTTCGGGATGGACGCATCGGTGCCGTCACGCCCTCCGGCGGCCCACCGTCGGCGGGCGGCCCACCGTCGGCGGGCGGCCCACCGTCGGCGGGCGGCCCACCGTCGGCGGGCGAGGTGCTCGATCTCGGCGGGCGCCTGCTGCTGCCGGCCCTGGCCGACGGCCATGTCCATCTCGACAAGACCTTCCTGGGCGAGGCGTGGCGGCCGCACCGGCCCGGCGACACCATCGCCGCCCGCATCGCCGCCGAGCGGGCCGAGCGCCGCACGCTGGAGCAGCCGCTGGCGGAGCGCGCCCGCCTGCTGGTCGAGCGGGTGATCGGCTTCGGCACGCTGGCCCTGCGCTCCCATGTCGACATCGACGAGGAGATCGGCCTCACTCACCTGGAGACGCTGCTGGCGCTGCGCGAATCCCTCGCGGAGCGGATCGATATCCAATTCGTCGCCTTTCCCCAGAGCGGCATCGGCCCTCGCGTCGCCGAGCTGCTCGACGAGGCGCTGCGCCTGGGAACCGAGGTGATCGGCGGCCTCGATCCCGCCGGCATCGACGGCGACGTCGAGGGCCATCTCGGCACCGTCTTCGGCCTCGCCGAGAAGCACGGCCGGCGCATCGACATCCATCTGCACGATCCCGGCCCGCTCGGCGCCTTCGAACTGCGCCGCATCGCCGAGCGCAGCGCCGCCTCGGGGCTGCAGGGCCGGGTCGCCGTCAGCCATGCCTTCGCCCTCGGCATGGTCGACGAGCGCGAGCTGGCGGCGACGGCGCAAGCGCTGGCGCGCGGCGGCGTCGCCATCATGACCAACGGGCCCGGCGCCGACGCCATCCCGCCGGTGCGCCGTCTCGTCGAGGCCGGCGTCACCGTGTTCGGCGGCAGCGACAATATCCGCGACGCCTGGTCGCCCTTCGGCAGCGGCGACCTGCTGCAGCGCGCGGGCCTGATCGGCTACCGCGCCGATTTCCGCAGCGACGAGGACCTGCGGCTCGCCTTCGCGCTGGTGACCTCGGAATCCCGTGAGGTCATGGGCCTGCCGCCGGTCGCGGTCGAGCCCGGCGCGCCGGCCGACCTGGTGGCGCTCGCCGCCGCCGACGTGCCCGAGGCGGTCGCGAGCGCGCCGGCCGAGCGCCTGGTCATCCGCGCCGGCCGACGGGTTGCGTCACCGAACGCCTGAACTCAGCCCCGTTCGAGCACCGCCCCGCCTTCCTCGACGAAGGCCTTGAGCAGGTGGTGGGCGATGGCGAAAGGCTGCGGCACGCCGAGGCTGTTGGGATGGGTGCGCGCGAACATGGCGGCGAGCTCGTCGCGCGAGAACCAGCGCGCATCCTCCAGCTCGTTATGGTCGACCACGAGCTCGGCGCTCTCGGCCTCGGCGAAGCAGCCGATCATCAGCGAGGACGGGAACGGCCAGGGCTGGGAGGCGAAATAGGCGACGCGCGAGCAGGGCACGCCCGCCTCCTCGCGGATCTCGCGGCGCACCGCGTCCTCCACCGTCTCGCCGGGCTCCAGGAACCCGGCCAGCGCCGAATACATGCCCGGCGCGAACCGCGCCTGGCGGCCCAGCAGGCAGCGCTCGCCGTCGATCGCCAGCATGATCACCACGGGGTCGACCCGCGGGAAATGCTGGGCATGGCAGGAATCGCATTCGCGCCGCCAGCCGGCCGCGGCCACCCGGCTCGGCTGCCCGCAATTGGCGCAGAAGCGATGGCGCGCATGCCAGTCGAGCATGGCCTTGGCGCCGCCGAGCTCGCCGAGCGTCGCGGCGCTGAGCAGGCCGCGCATGGCGATGGAGCGCACGTCGACAACCTCGAGCTCGGTGCGGGCACCGAGCGGCTCGGCCAGCGCCCGATCGATGGTGACCGCGAACAGCGCCGCGCCGGCGGGATCGACGCCGAGGAAGACCTCGCGCACCGTCTCGCCGAGCCCGGCCGCCTCGACCTGCGAGAACAGCGGGTCGCGGGCCTCGCCGTTGACCTTCAGCACCGGCTGGTCGCCGGCCAGCACGAAGAACCGCGTCGCCGGGTCGGCGCGCCGGGCGGCGACGAAGGCCTCGTCGTCGCGCTTTTCGGACATGCGGTCGAGCGGATTGAGCGAGAAGCCGACGGCGGCGGACCGATCGAAGGGAGGCGTTGCGTGCATGCGGCGTTGAACCGGGTTGGAGGATGCGGGCGGCAGGGCCGGACGTCGTGCGTCAGGAGCCGAGCCAGATGCGATGGCGCAGCCGTGCGATCACCTCTGCGCGCTGCGCCGGCGCGTAGGGTGTCGGCGCGACCTGGCCCCAGACCGGCCGCGGCCAGGCCGCGTCGGAGCGGAAGCGGGCGATGACGTGGACGTGGAGCTGCGGCACCACGTTGCCCAGCGCCGCGATGTTGAGCTTGTGGCAGTCGGTCTCCGCCTTGAGCGCATCCGCGACCTGCGTGATCTCGGTCATCAGATGAGCCCGCTCGATCGCCCCGAGATCGGTGATCTCAGAGACCTCGCGCCGGCGCGGCACCAGCAGCAGCCAGGGATAGGTGGAATCGTCGATCAGCAGCACCCGCGACAGCGGCAGGTCGCCGAGCGACACCGTGTCCTTGGCGAGCTGCGGGTGCAGGGAGAATCCGGTTTCGGGCATGGGCTTCACATCGCGGGCCGCCCACCATAACGGGCGCGGCCGGGATGCGCGAGCGGCGATTGGGCCGCACCCGGCCCGCCGCGGGCGGACCGGGATCGATGCGGCGCGACGGCGTTCAGCCGTGCTTGTGCGAGGCGCAGCAGCTTGCCTCGTTCGTCACCCGCGGCAGGTCGATGACCGGGTTCTGGTCGAAGAAGCCCGACGGCATCAGCTTGAAGCCGCAGGAGATGCAGGGCTGGACCGGGTGGTCCTCCGGCCGCGGCAGATGGTGCAGCCCGAAACTATGCCACAGCACGATATCGGTGTTCTCGACCGGGCGATCCCCGGCGCTCCAGGCCTCCAGGCCGTCGTCGCCGGTCGACTGGTTGACGAACTCGCCGGCGGGATAGCGCTGGTCGGGGTCGAAGGGCGTCACCCAGAGCTGGTGCTGGATGAAGCGCCCGCGCCGTCCGGACGGGCTGTCGGGATGGGTGAACGGGCGGACCGGAGACATGGCCTCCAGCTTGAAGCCCGTCGGCCTGCCGACCCAGTTCCTCTGTCCGGGATTGACGATCTTCCAGTAACGCATCTTGTCGAAGTCGACATTGCGCTGGGCCTCGAGCTCGCTGCGCAGGACCCTTTCCTCCACGGCGAAGGCGTTGCCGTAGGGGTTGTCCGGGCCCATGGGGAGGGCACTGGTGTCGCATTCGAGCACCGTGTTGTCCGGCCCGTCGACCTCCATGTCGAGCCGGGCGCAGAACACGTGCTGATGGATGTGCCCGACCAGCCCCGACGCGACCTCGGCGCCGAACCGGCCGGGCTGGCCGGGATGGCAGGCGGCGGTGTTGATGATGCCGGTCGCCTTCATCTCGAACTCGACCCGCCCGTCCTGGTGCAGGTACCAGTAGGAGGCATATTCGTAATTGCCGATGGTCGAGATCGACGAGATCACCAGGCGGCGGGCGCGGCGGACCTCGGTGCGCTCGGTGCGCACGTCGAAATGCTTCCAGGAGAGACCGGCATCCTCCTCGTGCAGGCAGATGGCGTTCCTGATCGTGCGGGCGCCGCCGAACAGGTCCGGGACCACCCCGTCGAAATAATGGATGGCGCCCAGGCAGTCGCAGCCCAGCGACAGGGAATTGGCCATCCGGCCGAAACCGAGCTCGCCATGGTCGAAGACGTTCTTGTGGTAGTGGCTCCGTTCCGTCGTGCCATAGGGCACGACCAGTTCGGCGATCGAGGCGCGATAGAGGATCGGCCGGCGCCGCCCGCCATGGCTATAGCCGATGGTGTGGAGGATCAGGCCTTCCCGGCCGCCGAAGCCGACGCGGAAGTCCCAGTTCTCCCAGGTGACCTTGTTGCCCTCGACCGTGAATCCGGGCCCGGACCGCTGCACGACGTCGAGCGGCGCCGACGGCTTGCGGAACTGCGTCAGCACGTCGGCGTCGTAGTTCAGCGGCGTGCGCGGCACCGGGATATAGTCGCCGCTCGCCTCGAAATGGTCTTCGACCCGCAGGATCTCCAGCGTCGCCAGGTCGACCAGCGCATGCAGCCCCTCGACCGGATGGGCATAGTAATTGTCGAGCGGGAAGGTCCGCATCCAGATGAAGCAGTTCAGCACACGGCGACCTTTTTCGATCTCGTGGCCGAAATTGCCGACCGTCCAGGGGTCGACGCACATCTGCTCCAATTCGTCCAGCAGGCCGCGCCGCCGCAGCGCCTCCTGGAAGCGCGGATCGGCCCGGACCGTCTTCTCGATCAGGAACACTTCCTCCATCGCCACCATCGGCCGCGCGTCCGGCCGGAAGGTCTGCGCGACGACCTTGCCGCTGCCGAGGTCGACCTTGCCCTGCCAGACGCCGGTTGCGCCGCGCCGATAGATGTTGAAGCGCGCCACCCGCTGGATCGGATCGCCCGCGACGAAGCCGCGCACGACCGCCTTGGCCGGCTCGTCGATGTCGATCGTCTCGACCCGCAGGTCCTCGCCCCAGCCGAAATGCTCGCGCACGAGGCCCGCCGCCAGGATCAGCTCCTCGTGCGTCAGCGGGTCGAGCGGATGGGTCGGGCCGGCAACGCCGGTCGGGGAGGACGGATGGTGCGCTGAGATGTTCATGGCATGTCTCTGGATACGAACGACGCAGACCCGTGATGCCGGCCCTGCGAGCCCGGGTCGTCCTGTGGTGCCGAAGGCTTTGTCTTGCGGCGGACGCTCCGTCGACGATGGGGGGTCCGATGATCACCCTATCATCGCGGGCCGTCGCGACAATCCACCGTTCGGTGGAGCGGAGGCGGCCGTCGCGGCATCACGCCCCGGCGGCGCGGGCGCGCCGGCGTCCCTGCCACGCCATCGCGGCATAGGCGAGCACGAGGACGAGCCCGGCGCCGGCCATCATCAGCGTGCCGACCGCCGGCACCTGCGGCGTGTAGCCGGCCTGCACCTTGGCGCTGATCCATTGCGGGATGGTCTGGTCCGCCCCCGTAGTGAACATCGACAGCGGGAAATTCGCCCAGGACAGGAGGAAGGCCGAGACGAAGCCCGAGACGATGCCGGGGGCGAGCAGCGGCAGCGTCACCTCGCGCATCACCTGCCAGCGGCTTGCGCCGAGATCGAACGCCGCCTCCTCGACCGCGGGATCGAAGGCATAGACCTGGATGGCGATGATCAGGGTGGTGATCGGCGCGATCCAGACGAGATGGGCGAACACGGCGGATTGCCATGTCGGGGTGATGCCGATCGCGGTGAACCACAGGAGCAGCGCCAGGCCGAGCACCGCCTGCGGGAACAGGATCGGCAGCAGCAGGATCTTCTGGAACAGCTTGCGGCCCGTCCAGCGATAGCGCGCGAAGGCGAGCGCCCCGAAGAAGGCGAAGAGGGTGGAGAGCAGGCCGACCAGCAGGGCGATGGCGACCGAGGTCCAGAAGAAGCCGCGGATCGACAGCGACGAGAACACTTCGCCGTACCAGTTCGCGGACCAGGCCGGGATCGGAAAGCGGAAATATTTCGACCGCGAGAAGGAGGCGAGCGCGATCGTCAGCATCGGCAGATACATGAACAGCAGGAGGAGCCCGATCAGGCTGCCATAGACCCAGCGCGCCGCGCGGCCATACTCGTTCATCGCCTATCTCCGCCCGAAGATGCCGTCGAGGTCGATCCGCTTCAACAGCGCCACCGAGAGCCCTCCGGCCAGAAGGATCATCAGGACCGACAGGGCCGAGCCCCGCGGCCAGTTCTGCGCGAAGGTGAACTCCTTCTGGATGTCCTGCGCGATGGTGACCACGGCGGTGCCGCCCAGCACCTTCGCCTCGGTGAGGGCGCCGGCGGTCAGGATGAAGCACATCAGGCCGCCGATCAGGATGCCGGGCATGGCGAGCGGGATGTCGACCTCGCGCATGATCTGGAAGCGGTTGGCGCCGAGGTCGAAGGCCGCCTCGCGCGTCTGCGGCGGCACCATGGCGACGCCGAGGACCATCGGGAACAGCATGAAGGGCAGGTAGATGTAGACCAGGCCGAACAGCGTCGCGCCGGTGGTGTAGAGCATGGAATCGAGCTCCACGCCGAAGGCGCTCTGCAGCGAGCCCGACACCACCCCGCCCTTGACCAGGAACAGCATCCAGCCGGTCAGGCGCAGGTTGTCCGCGACGAAGAGCGGCGCCGTGATCAGGAGGGTGAGGAGGCTGCCCTGCTTGCCGAAGACCCGGACCATGGCGACGGCGAGGGGATAGCAGACGACCAGCAGGATCGCGACGGTGACGGCGGCGAGGAACAGCGAGGACAAAAAGGAGAGATAATAGGACGAGGCGAGGATGTCGGCGAAGTTGGCGAGCGTCGGGACCTGGAGGATCGAGAAGGAACCAGCCGGCATGAAGGCGAAGACGATCACCAGCACCAGCGGCCCGAGGAAGCCGGCCACCAGGAGCAGGCCGATCGGCACGGCCGCAAGGAAGCCGGGCTCCCTCAGGCGCTCGCGCCAGGCCGGCAGGCGCCGCCGCTCGCGGCTCGCCGGCGCCGCGCCGGCCTCGGTCCCGACCATCACCTGGCTGGCATCGACCATCATTGTCTCCGTCGGGGGCGGCTATTGCTGCAGCCGGTTGGTCGGGAAGATCATCGAGTCCTTGGCGTCCCAGCCGATGACGACCGGATCTCCCAGCCTTCCCTCGAAGCGCTGCTCGCGCAGCTTCTCGACCAGGAAGACCTGGGCCTCCCCGACCCTGACCTGGTACTGGACGCGCGAGCCCAGGAGATATTCGTTGTAGAGGGTGCCGGACATCTGATTGTCGGCCGGCGCGCCCGCCTGCACGAAGCGGACATCCTCCGGGCGCACGACCAGCGTGCCGGCCTCGAACTCGCCGGCGACGCCCGGCGTGCGGTACGCCTGGCCCGACGCTTCGTCGACCAGCGCGCCGTCCTCCCTGCGCCGCACCTCGACGACGTTCACCTCGCCCATGAACTCGGAGACGAACCGGTTGTGCGGGCTGCCGTAAATGTCGTGCGGCGTGCCGATCTGCACGAAGCGGCCCTTGTTCATGACGCCGATGCGGTCCGACATCACCATCGCCTCCTCGAGCGAATGGGTGATGTAGACGAAGGTCTTGCCGGTCTCGCGATGGATGTCCTTGAGCTCCTTCTCCAGGAGCTTGCGCAGGCGGTAATCGAGCGCCGACAAGGGCTCGTCGAAGAACAGGATGTCGGGATCGAAGGCGAGCGCCCGGGCCAGCGCCACGCGCTGGCGCTCGCCGCCCGAGCATTGCAGCACGCCCTTGCCGTAATAGCTCTCCGGCAGGCGGAGCTGGGCCATCAGCTCCAGCGCCCGCGCCTTGCGCCGGTCGGGCGCCACGCCCTTGATCTTCAGCGGAAACTCGATGTTCTGCCCGACGGTGCGGTGGGGAAACAGCGCCAGCGACTGGAACACCATGCAGGTCGGCCGCTTGTTGGCGGGGACGTCGTTGATGCGGGTCCCGCGCAGCAGGATGTCGCCGTTCGTCGGCTTGTCCATGCCGACCAGCATGCGCACCATCGTGGTCTTGCCGCTGCCCGACGGCCCGACGATGGTGAAGAACTCGCCTTCGTAGATGTCGAGATTGATGCGGTCGACGGCCGGGAAGTCGTTGAAGAGCTTGTCGACGCCGCGAAGCTGGAGGATCGGCTGGGCGGGTTCACACGTGCTCGTGGCTGCCATTCGTCGTCGGCCCTGTGGGGTTGCAGATGGGTCCGGCACGCCGTGTCCGCCCCGCCGGACCTGGTGGCCATGGCAACCGCGCGGGCCGAGGCTCGCACGGCCGGGCAAGGCGTCAGGCCTTGCGCTCGCGCACCGCGGCCGAGAAGATGTCGTGCAGCTTCGGGTAGCTCGGGATGACGTCGAAGTCGGCGCAATGGGCCATGTCCTCGGCCAGCGTGTCGTACTGGATGGCGTCGAGCTCCTCGGCGGTGTAGAGCGCCATGACCCGCTTGTCGCCCATCTGGGCCACCGGATTGTAGGTGCCCTCGGCGAAGGACACCCGCTTGCAGGTCTCGGGCCGGTAGCAATATTCGAGGAAATCGGCGGCCCGGGGCGACAGCTCCGGATTGTTCACGGTGGAGGTCAGCTCCATCCAGCACACGCCCGCCTTGCCGCCGGTATCGGCCGGCCCCTTGTTCGGGATGACGCAGCTCAGGTTCTTGTTGCCGTCGAAGCGGGCCGCCGACACCGTGTAGACGCTGCCGGGGAAGCTGCCGATGATCGAGCCGTTGATCATGCCGAGCGCGATGGCGTTCATGTCGTCGCTGAGGAAGGCGGCGTTGTTGATCACCCGGCGCATCAGCGCCTCGAACGTGCCGATCTCGGCGTCCGAAAGCGGCTTGAACGGGCTGAAGCCGGCGGCCATCGCCGTGTGCATGATCACCCAGTCGTCATACATCAGCACCGCATATTTGCCCTTGAACGCGTCCGACAGCATCAGGTCGTAGCCCTCGTCCGCCATGGTCTTCTTCGAGACCTTGTCGGTGTTGACCAGGACGCCGGAGGGGCCGTAACGCTGGATCATGCCGAGCAGGTGCTGGCCGTCGTCGGACATGGCCCAGTGATAGGGCCATTTGAACTCCGGCAGCATCATCTCCCAGAGCGGCCGGAAACGGGCCTCGTCGAGCGGCTTGATCAGCTTTTCCGGGAAGAGCTGCCGGCGCCCCCAGGCATTGTTGAGGTTGATGATGTCCCAGGTCTTGGTCTCGCCGGCGCGCAGCTTGTTGACGGCGTCGGGATCGGAGATCAGGCCCTGCGCCTTGACGGTGCAGTTGAACTCGCGGCGGAACGGATCCAGCACCTTGTCGGAATTGTAGCCCTCCCAGCAGAAGATGTTCATCTCCGCATCGCGTGCCGCCCGGGCGGCGCCCGGCATCAGGCCGGCGGCGGCGATGCCGGCGGAGAGCGCGGCGGCCTGCCCGAGGAAGTCGCGGCGGGACTGGCTGAAGGACTGCAGCAGGGTCTTGCGTTTCATCGGCGGGATCCTCTGGAGGCTGTCATGGACGCATGGTCCTCACGTCAGGCGTGATGGCAGCAGGCGCCGGCGGTGGATCGGCTCGCCCGGTTGACGTCGGGCGGCAGGTCGATCACCGGATTCTGGTCGAAGAAGCCGAGCGGCATCAGCTTGAAGCCGCAGAAGACGCAGGGCTGCACCGGATGGTCCTCGGGCCGCGGCATATGGTGCAGGCCGAAGCTGTGCCACAGCACGATGTCGGCGTTGGCCACCGGCCGGTCCTGCGCCGTCCAGGCCGGCAGGCCGTCCTCGCCGGTGGAATGGTTCATGAACTCGCCGGCCGGGAACCGCTCCTCCGCAGAGAACGGCGTCACCCACAGATGGTTGTGGATGAAGCCGGCCCGCCGGCCCGAAGGCCCGTCCGGATGGGTGAAGGCCTGCACCGCCGACTGCGTCTCGAGCTTGTAGGCGGTCGGCTTGCCGACCCGGTTCGTGACGGTGGGGTTGATCACCTTCCAGTAGCGCATCCTGGAGAAATCGACGCAGCGCCGCGCCGCCAGCTCGGTGGCGAGCGGCGTCTCCACGACGTGGAAGGCATTGCCCATCGGGTTGCCGGGACCAAGGGGCGGGGCGACGGTGTCGCACTCGACCACCGTGTTGCCGGGGCCGTCGACCTCCATGTCGAGCCTGGCGCAGAACACGTGCTGGTGGTTGTGGCCGACCAGGCCGGGCGCGACCTCGGTGCCGTAGGTCTGGGGCGTGCCGGGCATGCAGGCGGCGGTGTTGATGATGCCGGTCGCCTTCATCTCGAACTCGATGCGCCCGTCCTGGTAGAGGTACCAGTAGGAGGCATATTCGTAGTTCCCGACCGTGGTGATCGAGGACAGCACGAGCCGGCGCAGGCGGCGCACCTCGGTGCGTTCGCTGCGGAAGTCGAAATGCTTCCAGGCGAGGCCCGCATCCTCCTCGTGCAGGCAGATGGCGTTCTCGATGCGGCGCGGATTGCCGAGGAGGTCCGGCAGGCAGACGTCGAAATAATGGATGTGTCCGAGGCAATCGCAGCCGAGCGACAGCGAGTTGGCGAGCTTGCCGAAACCATATTCGCCGCTGTCGAAGACGTTCTTGCGATAGTGCGGCTCGTCCGGCGTGCCATAGGGCACGACCATCTCGGCAAGGGAGGCGCGGTAGAGGATCGGCCGGCGCCTGGCGCCGAGGGTATAGCCCAGCGACTGCAGCACCAGTCCCTCGCGGCCGTTGAAGCCGACCCGGAAATCCCAGTTCTCCCAGGTGACCTTGTTGCCTTCGACGGTGAAGCCCGGCCCCGCCGGCTGGACGACGTCGAGCGGCGCCGACGGCTTGCGATAGTCGGTCAGCAGGGCGCAATCATAGTTGACCGGCGTCGGGGGCACCGGCACGGGATCGGCGCCGGCATGATCGTCGACCCGCAGCACCTCCAGCGTGTCGACGTCGACGACGACATTGATGCCCTCCACGGGATGGGCATAGTAATTGTCCAGCTCGAACAGGCGCATCCAGACGAAGGTGTGGGCGAGGCGGCGGTTCTCCTCGCCCGGGACCCCGAAATTGCCGGCCGACCACGGATCGACGCAGACGAGGTCGAGCCGGTCGATGCCGCGCCGCGCCAGGGCGGCCTGGAAGCGCGGATCGGCCTTCGCCGCCGTTTCGATCAGCAGGAACTCCTCCGGCGAGATCATCGGGCGCGCCTCGGGCAGGGCCTCGACGCCGGCCACCCTGCCGAGGCGGAGGTCGACGCGCCCGGTCCATACGCCCCGGTGGCCCCGCCTGTAGACGGTGAAACGGGCGACGCGCTCGATCGGCGCGCCCCGCACGTGCCGGCGCACCACCTCCTTCGCCGGCTCGGCAAGTTCGATCGTCTCGAAACGCAGCTCGTCCCCGAGCTTGAAATGCTCGCGCAGCACCGCCGCGGTCCTGGTGATCTCGGCGGCATTCAGGGGATCGAGGGGATGCTCGTCTCCGACGACGGGACCGGCGGTCGGCTGCTCCTCGAGGCGTAGCATGGCGTTGATCCGCTCCTTCAGGGCCCATGCCAGGCAGGCAAGAGGCAATCCCGGTTGCCCGCGCACCGCGACCGGGCACCATCGGGCCCATCATCGGGAAACATCGAGGGCCAGCAATCCACCGTTCGGTTGATGCGGGGCGTCAGCGCGGCGGGCCGGCCAGCCAGGACCCGCAGGCCAGGACGAGCAGGGCGAGACCGACGATGCGGGCCGTCGTCTTCCCCGGCACGGCCTTCTCGATCGCCATGGCCACGGCGAGCGCCGGCATCGCCGCGGCGGCGGTCATGCCGAGCACCGGCATCAGCGCCATCAGGACGCCGTTCGAAGCGAGGCAGCGCCGGCCATAGGCGAGCCCATCGCCCAGGCAAGCGCCGCGCCCGTCTCCGGTCCCGATGGTGCAGGGACGGGCGAACCCGGTCGCCGCCAGGGCCGCCGCCTTGGCCGCGGTGAACTGGTAGAGGCCGGCGATCGCCAGTGCGGCCGGCGCCAGCGCCGCCCCAATGCCGGTGACGGCCTCCGGCATGAGGGCACGCAGGCCCGCCTCGACGGTGACGACGACGGCGCCGAGGGCGATCCAGAGCAGACAGTAGCCGGCTAAAAATGTCAGGCCGTCGGTCGCCCTCTCCCGACGAAGCAGGGCGCGCCAGCCCGGCGTCGCGCAGGGCAGCATGACGGCCGCGACCATGGCCGCCCACATGGCGAGGCCGGCTCCCCAGGCGTGCCAGGGCGAGGCATCCCCGGGCGACCGGCACAGGGACAGGACGAGAGCGCGCAGCCGCTCGTCGGGCTCGATCAGGCGGGACACGGGCCCGAGGCTCGCCCAGGCCCCACCCGTCCATGCCTCGTGCAGCATGACCGTGACCGCCAGCCATCCCGCGATGGTCACGGCGGCAGGCACGGCCAGGGAGAGGCCGCGTCGCGCCGCCGCCGGCAGATCCGGCGAAACCCCGCCCCGGAACGGCGGAGCACGGCGCAGGCATGACGGCTCCGCCGCTCGAAACTTGGGCATCGCCGCTGCCTGCGAAGGCATTTCCGCGGATGGAGCATCGGGCAAGGTCATGCCCGCGACGTTCGGCTTCCGGCGCCGGCCCGGCAATCCACCATCCGGTGGACCGGCCGCCAGCCTTTCAGTGCGGCGCCGCCAGGCGGGCCACCAGGCCGGAGCGGTTCTCCACGCCGGTCTTCTCGAAGATGTGGATCAGATGCGTCTTGACGGTGGCAAGGCCGATGCCGAGGCAGGCGGCGATGTCGGCATTGGTCCGCCCGCAGCACAGCAGCCCCGCGACCTCGGCCTCCCGCCGGGTGAGATGGAACATGCGGGCCGCCCTCGCGGCGCGATCATCCCGGCTCGGCGCCATGTGGTCCGACATGTTGAACTCGATATAGCGCTGCAGCTCGTCGGCCAGCCGGAACAGCACCGGCGTCGGGCGCGGATCCCTGGACGTCCACATCACGCTGAGGCCGGCTTTGATCTCGTCGTCATGGTGGAAGATGAAGTCGATATTGTCGACGACGTCGAAGCGCCGCAGAAAGGTCTCGTATTCCCGCACCTCCTGCAGCGGCATGTCCCTGGAGGCCCGGTCCATCCGCACCACGCGCTCGTCCGGCGAGCGCAGACGGCGGACATGCAGCGGATCCACGGCATGCATTTCCCGGACATAGATGCGGATGAAGTCCGCGGGAACGCGCGAGCAGACGAAATTGTGCAGGTTGTGCTCGCGATCGACGGAATAGAAGACGAGGCGGCTCGCCTCCAGGGCGCCGTTCAGCAATTGGAATGTCGTCTCGATGAATTGCCTTTTCCGAAGCTCGCTCGAAGCCATGGGCCCCTCCCAGCCTGAAGGACGCTGAGGCTTTCCGGCAGCAATATTCGTGCCGGGGCGTGCCCGCTCGCTTGAACGACGGCCGACGTCGCCCGCTCGGCGCGCGGGCGCGCTGGGGATCGGGCGCGAAGAGCGCTCCCGCGCCCTACCCCAGCACCACCAGGAGGTCCTTGGCGTCGATCTGGGCGCCCGGCGTCACCAGCACCTCCGACACCGTGCCGTCCCGGGCGGCGTGCAGGGCCGTTTCCATCTTCATCGCCTCGATGGTGAGCAGCACGTCGCCGGTCTTCACCGGCTGGCCGGCCTTGACCGCCACCGTCGAGACGGCGCCGGGCATCGGCGCGGCGACATGGGCCTCGTTGCCCTCGTCCGCCTTGCGGCGGGCCTGGACCTTGGCGACGACCGAGCGGTTGGGCACGCGGATGATGCGCTGCTGGCCGTTGAGCTCGAAGAAGACACGGACCTGGCCCTCGTCGTCGGTCTCGCCCAGGGTCAGGAGGCGGATGAGCAGCGCCTTGCCGCGCTCGATCTCGATGGTGAGCTCGTCCCCGGGCGTCATGCCATAGAAGAACACCGGCGTCGTCAGGGCCGAGACCGGCCCGTATTTGCGCATGGCCCCGGCATATTCGATGAAGACCTTGGGATACATCAGGTAGGAGGCGAGCTCGTTCTCGTCGATCGCCCGCCCGATCTTGCCCTCGGCCTCGGCCCTGGCCTTGCCGAGGTCGGCCGCGGCCAGCAGCGAGCCCGGACGCACGGTGATCGGCGCCTCGCCCTTCAGCACCTTGGCCTGCAGCCCCTTGGGCCAGCCGCCCGTCGGCTGGCCGAGGTCGCCGTGCAGCATCTCCACCACCGAGCCGGGAAAGGCGACGTCGCGCCTGGGGTCGACCACGTCCTCCGGCGTCAGGCCCTGCGCCACCATCATCAGCGCCATGTCGCCCACCACCTTGGAGGAGGGCGTCACCTTGACGATGTCGCCGAACATGTCGTTGGCGGCGCGATAGGCCTTGGCCACCTCGTGCCAGCGGCTGTCGAGCCCGAGCGAGCGCGCCTGCTCCTTCAGGTTGGTGAACTGCCCGCCCGGCATCTCGTGCAGATAGACCTCGGAGGCGCCGGCCTTGAGGTCGCTCTCGAAGGCGGCATATTGGGTGCGCACCGCTTCCCAGTAGAACGAGATGCGCCGGATCGCCTCGGGATCGAGGCCGGTGTCGCGCCCGGTATGGCGCAGCGCCTCGACGATCGAGCCGAGGCAGGGCTGCGACGTGGTGCCGGACATCGCATCCATCGCCGCGTCGACCGCGTCGACCCCCGCCTCGATCGCCGCCAGCACCGTGGCCCCCGATATGCCCGAGGTGTCGTGGGTGTGCAGGTGGATGGGAAGGCCGACCTCGCGCTTCAGGGCGCCGACGAGGGCGCGCGCCTGCGCCGGCTTGAGCAGCCCGGCCATGTCCTTGATGCACAGGATGTGGCAGCCCGCCTTCTCCAGCGCCCTGGCCGTCTCGACGTAATAGGCGAGGTCGTACTTGGCCCGGGCGGGATCGAAGATGTCGCCGGTGTAGCAGATCGCCCCTTCCGCCAGCTTGCCGGCCTCGAGCACCGCGTCGATGGCGACGCGCATGTTCTCCACCCAGTTGAGGCAGTCGAAGACGCGGAAGAGGTCCATGCCCGCGGCGGCGGCGCGGGCGACGAAGTGCTTCACCACATTGTCGGGATAGTTGGTGTAGCCGACGCCGTTCGCCCCGCGCAGCAGCATCTGTGTCAAGAGGTTCGGCGCCCGCTCGCGAATGAGCGCCAGGCGCTCCCACGGGTCCTCGTTGAGGAAGCGCATGGCGACGTCGAACGTCGCGCCGCCCCAGCACTCCAACGACAGGAGCTGCGGCACGCCCCTGGCATAGGCGCCGGCGACGCCGGCAATGTCATGGGTGCGCATGCGCGTCGCCAGCAGCGACTGGTGAGCGTCGCGCATGGTGGTGTCGGTGATCAGCACCCGCGCCTCGTCGCGCAGCCAGGCCGCGAACTTCTCCGGCCCAAGCGCGTCGAGCCGCTGCTTGGTGCCCGGCTGCAGCTCGCCGGCGAACACCGGGGCGACCGGCGTGCGCGCCTCGGCCGGCGGGCGGGTGCGGCCGCGCGCCTCGGGATGGCCGTTGACGGTGACGTCGGCGATATAGGTCAGGAGCTTGGTCGCCCGGTCGCGCCGCTTGGCGAACTGGAACAGCTCCGGCGTCTCGTCGATGAAGCGGGTGGTGTACTCGTTGGCCCGGAACTTCGGATGCTTCAGCACCGCCTCCAGGAAGGGCAGGTTGGTGGCCACGCCCCGGATGCGATATTCGCGCAGCGCCCGGTCCATGCGGGCGATCGCCTCGGCCGGCGTGTTGGCCCAGGCCGTCACCTTCTCCAGGAGCGGGTCGTACCAGCGCGTCACCACCGCGCCGGAATAGGCCGTGCCGCCGTCGATGCGGATGCCGAAGCCCATGGCGCCGCGATAGGCGGTGATGCGGCCATAGTCCGGGATGAAGTTGTTCTCCGGATTCTCGGTGGTCAGGCGGCATTGCAGCGCATGGCCGCGGGTGAAGATCTCCGCCTGCGGCGGGATGCCGGTCTCGTAGGCGCCATCGGCGAGCTGCTTGCCGATGCGCCCGCCCTCGGCGATGCGGATCTGCGCCTTGACGATGTCGAGGTCGGTGACGACC
This sequence comes from Labrys wisconsinensis, assembly GCF_030814995.1. Classification (GTDB taxonomy): domain Bacteria; phylum Pseudomonadota; class Alphaproteobacteria; order Rhizobiales; family Labraceae; genus Labrys; species Labrys wisconsinensis. The sequence continues at coordinate 535,824 of NZ_JAUSVX010000001.1, forward strand.
TCCGTCACCGTGTGCTCGACCTGGACGCGCGGGTTGACCTCGATGAAGTAGAACTTGCCGGTATCGGCATCCATCAGGAACTCGACCGTGCCGGCGCCGGCATAGTCGGTGCCGCGCCCGATCTTCAGCGCCGCCTCGCAGAGCTGCCGGCGGGTGTCCGGGTCGAGATAGGGGGCGGGCGCCCGCTCGATCACCTTCTGGTTGCGGCGCTGGATCGAACAGTCGCGCTCGAAGAGATGCACCAGCGTGCCGTGCTTGTCGCCGAGGATCTGCACCTCGACATGCCGGGCGCGGCGCACCAGCTTTTCCAGATAGACCTCGTCCTTGCCGAAGGCCGCCTTGGCTTCGCGCCTGGCGGTCATCACCGAATCGAGCAGCTTGTCCTCGCTCTCGATCGGCCGCATGCCGCGCCCGCCGCCGCCCCAGGACGCCTTCAGCATCACGGGATAGCCGACCGCCAGCGCCGCCCGCTTGATCGCCTCCGGATCGTCGGGCAGCGGCTCGGTCGCCGGCATGACGGGCACGCCGACGGAAACGGCGAGGTTGCGCGCATCGACCTTGTTGCCGAGCGTGCGCAGCGTCTTGGGCGAGGGCCCGATGAAGACGACGCCGGCCGCGGCGCAGGCCTCGGCGAATTCCGGGCTCTCCGAAAGCAGGCCGTAGCCGGGATGGATGGCGTCGGCCCTGGCGTCCTTGGCGACCCGGATCACCTCGTCGATCGAGAGATAGGCCTCCACCGGCCCCTTGCCCTTGCCGATCTGATAGGCCTCGTCCGCCTTGAAGCGGTGGAGCGACAGCTTGTCCTCCTCCGCATAGACCGCGATGGTCGAGATGCCGAGCTCTGTTGCAGCACGGAAGACGCGGATGGCGATTTCGGAGCGGTTGGCGACGAGCAGGCGGCGGAAGGGTGGGCGCATGGGTGCTCGGGACTGTGGGAGACGCAGACCGACTTATGTTGCAATGCCGCGACGGGCGCAACCGCCGCGCCGGAGCGGCGAGCCCTCCCGACGATGGTGGACGATTGCGTCCCGGCCCGATACGTGACGAGATGCCGCCGCGCCCCAAGGAGGAAGCATGACCGACGCCCCTCTGGATCTCGTCGCCCGCCTGGTGGTGGGCATGCTGGCGGGCATGCTGATCGGCCTCAACCGCGTCCGCCACCGCCGGGGCGTGGGCATGCGCACCCTCGGCCTGGTCGGCCTCGGCTCGGCGGTCGCGGTGGCGATCTTCCAGGGCGCGGCCGATGCCAATGCGGCGAGCCGGGCCGTGCAGGGCATCCTGACCGGCGTCGGCTTCCTCGGCGCCGGCGTGATCCTGCACCGCACCAACGAGGACGTGCCGCGCGGCCTCACCACGGCGGCGGCGACCTGGGTGACGGCGATGCTCGGCGCGGCCGCCGGCGCCGGCGCCTGGCTGCTGGTCGGCACCGGCGTCGTCCTCGCGGTGGTGCTGCTGGCGGTCGGCGAGCGCGTCGAGCGGCTGTTCGGCGGCCGGGCCGACCGGGATGAAGCGGCTGCCTCGGGCCCGTCCCGCGACTGAGCCCGAACGCAGAAGCCCCGCCGTGGGGGCGGGGCTTCCTCGGGCATCGGGACCTTTGTCCGGGCGCGACGGGTCCCGAGGCTCGTCCGGTGAGGGCTCAGCGGCAGATGCGCACGCGAACCCAATGGTAGCCGTAGTAGGCGTCATAGACGCGCTGGCTGCGCCAGAAGCAGGCCGGCGCGTAGTAGTAGGCCGGGCGGTAGCTGTTGTAGTAGGAGTTGGCGGCGATGCCGCCGAGCAGCAGGCCGCCGATGGCGCCGGCGGCGAAGGCACCGCCCCGGCCCCAGCCCGCTTCGGCCGTGCCGGTGGTGGCGAGGGTGGCGCCGGCGAGCGTCGCTGCGACGAGGCTGGCGGAGATGAGCTTCCTGAACATCGTGGTCGTCCTCTGGTCTGATCCCGGCGCGGCTGCGCTCGATCGATGGGACGACTCTACTCAGCGCCCGCCGCCCCGCCGTGCGCCTTGGCACAGGGCACCCCGACCGTCCCGGCGACCCGCGAGGAGCCGATGATCGACAAGCTGGAATTCCTGATCGCCCTGTCGCGCGAGCGCCATTTCGGCCGGGCGGCCGAGGTCTGCGGCGTCACCCAGCCGACCCTGTCCGCCGGCCTGAAGCAGCTCGAGGGCGAGCTCGGCGTCCTCCTGGTGGCGCGCGGCTCGCGCTTCCAGGGCTTCACGGCCGAGGGCGAGCGGGTGCTGGACTGGGCCCGCCGCATCGTCGGCGACGCCCGCGCCATGCGCCAGGAGGTCGACGCCCTGAAGCGAGGCCTCAACGGCCACCTCACCATCTCGGCGATCCCCACCGCCCTCTCCATGGTCGCGGCCTTGACCACGCCCTACCGCGCCCGCCATCCCAACGTCACCTTCACCATCCTGTCGCGCACCTCCGCCGAGGTGCTGCAGGAGCTGGAGGACCTCGCCATCGACGCCGGCATCAGCTATCTCGACAACGAGCCGCTCGGCCGCGTCGCCACGGTCGAGCTCTACCGCGAGAGCTATCGCCTGCTCACGGCCGCGGACGGCGAGTTCGGCAAGCGCGAGCGCATCACCTGGGCCGAGGCCGGGCGGGTGCCGCTCTGCCTGCTGACGCCCGACATGCAGAACCGGCGCATCATCGACCAGCTCCTGCGCGGCGCCGGGGCCGAGGTGGCGCCGACCCTGGTCTCCAACTCGCTGCAGGTCCTGCTCAGCCATGTCCGGACCGGCCGCTGGTCGAGCGTCATGCCCTCGATCCTGGTCGAGACGCTCGGCGTCGGCGAACGGGTGCGCTCGATTCCGATCGCCGAGCCCGAGGTGCACCACCTCGTCGGCCTGGTGGTGCCGCGCCGCGAGCCGCAGACCCCGCTGGTGGCGGCGCTGGTCGCCGAGGCCCGGCGCTTTGCCGCCAGGGGCATCGCCCCGGCCTGAGGCTCTCCGCCCCCCGCAGCGCCCGCTTCAGTCCTTGCGGCTGCTCTCCTCGATCGCGGCGAACAGCGCCGCCGGATCGATCGGCTTGGCGACATAGGCGTCGAAGCCCTGGCCCAGCGCCTCGTCCCGCGCCTCGGCGCCGCGGGCGCTGAGCGCCACGACAGGCGTTCCTGCCCGCGCGCCCGGCAAGGCGCGGATCGCCGCCAGGGCCGAGGGGCCGTCGAGATGCGGCATCTCGATATCCATCAGCACCAGGTCGTAGTCGTGCCGCTGCAGCGCGTCGACGGCAGAGCGGCCGTCGGCGGAAAAGCTGACGCGGTGGCCGAACTCGCCCAGGATCGCGCCGGTGACGATGCGGTTCACCGGGTTGTCCTCGGCGACCAGGATGCTGAGCGGGCGCCGGGCGCTGCCCGTCGCCTTCACCGCCGGCAGCACGCCGTGCGCGGGATCGACCGGCACCGCAAAGCGGAACACCGTGCCCCGGCCGACGGCGCTCTCGACCTCGACGGTGCCGCCAACCCGTTCGATCGCGCTCCTGACCAGGGCGAGCCCGAGGCCGGTGCCGCCGGCGCGCACCCCGCCGGCGAGCTGCGCATAGGGCTCGAACAGCAGCGGCAGGTCCTCCGGCTCGATGCCGGCGCCGGTATCGGCGACGGAGACGAGCATGCGCCCCCCGTCCAGAGCAGCGGTGACGGTGATGCCGCCCTGGACGGTGTGCTTCACCGCATTGTCGATCAGGTTCTCCAAGGCGCGGCGGACCATCACGGGATGGCCGATCACCCGCTCCGGCAGGCCGCCCGCCACCACGGCGAGCGTCAGCCCCTTGGCGCGGGCGCGCGGTTCGGCGAGGCCCGCCGTCGCCGCGACCAGGTCCGCCGGCGAGAAGGCCTCGCGCGTCCCGAGGCCGAGATCCGCCTCGAGCCGGCCGAGGTCGAGGATGTCGTTGGTCACCGCGATGATCTGGGCGACGGCGTCCTTGAGCAGCAGCACATAGTCGCGCGTCGGCCCGGAGGCGAGCTCGCTCACCGCCAGGATGTCGACGATCGTGGCGGCGCCGGTCAGCGGCGTGCGGATCTCGTGCGCCGCCGCGCGCAGGCGCCGCCGCATGGCTGCGGCTTCGGCCTGCACCTGCTCGAGCGCGCCGGTCGAGGCGGCGATGGCGGTCCTGGCGAGCATTTCGGGATCTTCCGCGGCGATGGCAGCCTCGCGAAGCTATGGCCTGAGTGCGGACAACACGTTGCGGTCAGTCTCGAAATTTGGTTACGACACGTCAACCCTCCCGGCCGCGCCGGCATGTGCCTCTCCCGCGCCTTGACGAGCCATCATGTTTGAAATCATGACCGTTGTCGCTCCCGTTTTCGGGCTGATCGGCATGGGATTCCTGGCGGCGCGGACGCGGCTCGTCACCGAGCGCAGCGGCGACGGGCTGGCCGAATATGTCTTCGCCCTGGCCATTCCCTTCCTCCTGTTCCGCACCATCGTCGAGGCGGACCTGCCCGATGCCCTGCCCTGGGCCTACTGGGCCGCCTACTTCATCGGCGTCTTCGCCGCATGGACCAGCGCTACCGTGCTGGCGCGGCGGCTTTTGGGCCGTTCCGAGGCGGAGGGCGTCATCTTCGGCTTCGCCGCGGGCCAGGCCAACACGGTGATGGTCGGCGTGCCGCTGATCCTCAAGGCCGTGGGCGAGGCGGCCGCGGCGCCGCTGGTGCTGCTGCTCGCCATCCACCTGCCGGTGACGATGACGGTGGCGACGCTGCTGTTCGAAGGCTCGGCGCTCCGGCCGCAGGAGCGATCGGGACGGCGGGCGCTCCTGCGCGTCGTCCGTTCGATCGCCACCCATCCGATCCTGATCGGCATCGGGCTCGGTCTTCTCGTCCGCCAGACCGGCCTGCAGCCCGTCGGGGCGGCGAAAACCGTGGTCGACCTGATGGCCGCCTCCGCCGCGCCCTGCTCGCTGATCGCCATGGGCATCGCCCTCGACCGTTACGGCATCCGCGGCGAATGGCGGGCGGCGCTGGCCATCTCCGTCCTCAAGCTGGTGCTGCACCCGCTCCTGGTCTATGTCCTCGCTCGCTACGTGTTCGCGCTGCCGCCGGTCTGGGCCGCGGTCGGCCTGCTCTTCGCCGCCTGTCCGTCGGGCATCAACGTCTACCTCTTCGCCACGCGCATGCGCACCGGCGAAGCGGTCGCCTCGGCGGCGGTATCCCTCTCCACCGGCCTCGCCGTCGTCACCGTCTCGGCCTGGCTGGTGTTCCTCGGAGCCGCCAGGTGATAGGTCTGCCGCGGGTTTTCGGATAGCTTCGACGCCATGGCCCTTCTCCGCATGCTCTCCCGCCTCGGCACGCTTCGCAGGACCTCCGGACGGCGCTCCTGCGCCCTCTCGGCCCTCGTGCTGGCCGGCCTAAGCAGAATTTCCGAGCTCCGCCCGCGGGGCGGTCTCGAAAATTCTGCAGAATCCCAGAGGCTAAGCAGAGCTTCGCGGATCGGAAGCGTGTTCCGATCCGCGAAGCTCTGCTTAGCCGCCCTGCTGCTCGCCGCCGGGCCGGCAGCGGCCCAGCAGCCCGACTCCACCCCGCGCGAGCAGCTGACCGGCGCCAAGGCGGCGATCGACCGGGTCGAGGCAGCGCTCGCCCAGCCCAGCCTCTCCCAGGACGCCCTGCAGCAGCAGCGCAGCAATCTGGAGCCGGCCCGTAGCGCCCTGGTCGCGCTCCTCGCCAGCGTCATCGGTCCGCGCGATGCGTCCAAGCAGCGCCTGGAGAAGCTCGGACCGCCGCCCAAGCCCGGCGAGCCGCCGGAAAGCGCCGAGGTGACCGCGGCGCGCGACCGCGAGAACACGCTCTTCGGCGATCTCGACGGCGTGGCCAAGGAAGCCCAGCTGCAGATCGTGCGCATCGACCAGCTCAACAACACCATCGTCGAGCGGTTGCGCACCGATTTCGCCCGCCAGATCTTTCAGCGCAGCGCCAGCATCCTCGATCCGTTCTTCTGGGCGACGGTCGCCTCGGACCTGCCGCAGGCCGTCGCCAACCTGACGCAGGCGCTGTCGCAGATCTGGGTCTCCTTCCGCGCCAATGCCGGGCCGGGACCGATCGGCATCGCCGTGCTGATCGTCCTGGCCGGCGCCCTCGCCTGCCGCTTCCTGCGCGGCCGCGCCGTGCGGCTGCGCAACCGGCTCGCCGCACGCCAGAGCGCCTCGCGCCGCTTCACCGCCACGCTCGACGCCCTGCTCGACATCGTCCACGCCGTCCTGGGCTGGCCGATGGCGGCGCTGGTCCCGCTGGTCGCCCTCAAGGTGGCAGAGCTGGTTCCCGAGCAGCTCCTGGTCGATTTCGGCGTGCCGATCGTCATGGCGCTGCTGGTGCCGGCGGTGTTTGACGCGACCGCCGTCGGCGTGATGGCGGTCGGGCGCCCGAACCTCAGGCTGCTGCCGCTGAGCGACTGGGCGGTCGACCAGATCCACCGCCGCATGCGCTGGATCGCCTTCATCATCGGCGCCGACATCCTGCTGCCGAGCCTGGGCAAGGTCACCTATGCGCCGGTGTCGCTGACCGTGGCCTCGACCGGCCTCTTCTCCGTGCTGTTCTGCATCGTCGGCGCCGAGCTGCTGCTGCGCCTGCGCGACGCGCCGACGACGACCGAATCCGGCGAGCCGATCCCGGGCGCCCAGGAGAGCAACAAGCTCGATATCCTGCGTCCCCTCACCTGGCTGGTGATCGCCGCCGCGGTGGCCGGGCTCCTGTCGGGCTATATCGCCCTCGCCAACTTCATCGTCATCCTGATGCTGGCCGCCCTGTTCGTGGCGGCGCTGGCCTATATCCTGATGACGCTGGTCGACGCCGTGCTCACCGACCGGCTCGCCACCGACGAATCGCTCGGCCGGGCCATCGCCAGCGCCCTCGGCGTCAGTCCCCGCAACGTCGCGTTCGCCGCCACGCTGTTCTCGGGCGTGCTGCGCCTGCTGATCCTGATCGCGGCGGTGACGACCTTCGTGGTGCCGCTCGGCTCCTATTCCATCGATTTCGCCTCGGTGATGGAGCACGCCTTCTTCGGCTTCCAGGTCGGCGAGATCACCATCTCGATCTCGTCGATCCTGCTCGCCATCACCCTGTTCAGCGTGGTGATGATCGCCACGACCCTGGTGCGCGGCTGGATCCGCAACACGCTGCTGCCCCGCACCACGCTCGATGCCAGCCTGCAGAACTCGATCGCCACCATGATCGGCTATACCGGCGTGATCCTGGCGAGCGCCGTCGGCCTGTTCCAGATCGGGCTCAACCTGCAGAACTTCGCCATCGTCGCCGGTGCCCTCTCGGTCGGCATCGGCTTCGGCCTGCAGTCGATCGTCTCCAACTTCGTCTCCGGCCTGATCCTGCTGGCCGAGCGCCCGATCCGGGTCGGCGACATCATCGCGGTGGCCGGGGAAGAGGGCTTCGTGCGCCGCATCAGCGTGCGCGCCACCGAGATCGAGACCTATGACCGGGCGACGCTGATCATCCCCAATTCCCAGCTCATCACCGGCTCGGTGAAGAACTGGGTCTACGGCAACACCTGGAGCCGGGTGCGGGTGTCGATCGACGTCGGCTACGATGCCGATGTCGACGCGGTGCGGGCCGCCATGCTGTCCGCGGCGGAGGACGATCCGCGCATCCTGCCGACGCCGCCGCCGCGGGTGTTCCTGTCGAAGCTGGGCAGCGCCGCGCTGGAGTTCGAGCTCTTCGCCGTGGTGACGAGCGTCGAGACCCTGCCCGCCGTCAAGAGCGACCTGCATCTGCGTATCCTCAAGAACTTCCGCGCGAAGGGCATCCGCGTCGCGGCGCAGCTCCCGGCCGCACCGGCGCCGGTGGTGGTCAGCCTGGATGAGGCGCTCGGGGCGGTCGGCGCCGCCAGGCTGCGCGCCGAGGCGGCGGAGAAGCCGGGCTGAGCCCGCCAGGGCGCTGCCGGCTTCGCCGGGCCCGTGAGCGCAGGGCAGCCGGGCGTCAGCCGCATTCCCGTCGGGAATGGATGGTGCTATCAGGCGCTGCGCTCGCATCGTCGCCGGGCTCGCGGCAGGCCGCGCCGGACGCTTTCGGAGAAGCTGGTCACTTGGCACGTTCCGACATTCGACAGTCCATCGCCGCCGCCCCGGCACGGATCACCCGCCTGGCCCTCACGGCGGCGCTGCTCGCGCTCGCCGCCTGCTCGACGCCGGTGGCGCAGAGGCCCCAGCCGGTGATCCGCGGCGACGTCGCCGCCGTGCGCCTCGACCCGGCGGCGGCGCGCGACATGCTCACGCGCTATCGCGCCAGCCGCGGCCTCGCCGCCGTGCGCCTCGACCCCACCCTCGGCGCCCTCGCCCAGAAGCAGGCCGACGCCATGGCGGCCAGGGGCGTCTTGTCGCACGACGTCGCCGGCAGCTTCGCCAGCCGGCTCGACGGCGCCCATGTCGACACCGTGTCCGCGGCCGAGAACATCGCCGCCGGCTATTTCAGCCTCGGCTCCGCCTTCGAAAGCTGGCAGACCTCGCCGCCGCACGACCGAAACCTGCTGCTGCCGAAGGTGACGCGCTTCGGCATCGCCTTGGCCAAGGCGCCGGACACCCGCTACAAGACTTATTGGGCCATGGTCGTCGCCTCCGACCCGCCGCCCCCGACGCCGACCTTGCCGACCGGCCCGCTGGTGCGCCGGCGCGTCGTTCAGACCGATCTCGGCGCCAGCGTCGGCGGGGCGCTGGCCGCCCCGTTCAACGCGCTGTTCGGCCGCTGACCCCGCCCGCCATGGCAACCCGCCCGACCTACGACCAGCTCTATGACGGGTTCCGCTGGAACCTTCCGGCCCGCTACAACTTCGGCGTCGACGTCTGCGACAAATGGGCAGCGGCCGATCCCGGACGGCCCGCCATCCTGCATCGGCTGCCGGACCGCACGCTGCGGCGCGTCTCCTATGGCATGCTGCGGGACGCGTCCAACCGCCTGGCCGGCGTGCTGCGCGCCGCGGGGGTCGGCCCCGGCGACCGGGTGGCGGTGCTGCTGCCGCAATCGCCGGAGGTGGTGGCCGCCCATGCCGCCGCCGCCAAGCTCGGCGCGCTCTCCCTGCCGCTCGCCGCGCTGTTCGGCCCCGACGCGCTCGACTACCGCCTGGCGGACTCGGCGGCGAAGGCCATCGTGCTGGACGCCGCGGGCCTTGCCAAGCTGCGCACCGTGCGCGACCGCCTGCCGCATCTCTCCGCCATCGTCTGCGTCGACGGGCCGGACGGCGAGGCGCTCGGCTACCACGAGGCGCTCTCCCGGGCGGCGCCGGATTTCGAGGCGGTCGCCTCCGCGCCGGACGACCCGGCGATGATGATCTACACCTCCGGCACCACCGGCCAGCCCAAGGGCGCGGTGCACGGCCACCGCGTCGTCCTCGGGCACCTGCCGGGCGTGACCTTCGCCCATCACGGCCTGCCGCGCCCCGACGACCTGATGTGGACGCCCGCCGACTGGGCCTGGGCCGGCGGCCTGCTCAACGCCCTGCTGCCGAGCCTGTCGCTCGGCGTGCCCGTGGTGGCCTGGCCGCACGACCGCTTCGTGCCGGAGGAGGCGCTGGCGATGGTGCGCGAGCTCGGGGTGCGCAACGCCTTCCTGCCGCCGACGGCGCTGCGCATGCTCAAGGCGGCCCATCGGCCGGGCACGCGCTACGACCTGCCGCTGCGCAGCATCATGTCGGCCGGCGAGACGCTCGGCCCCGACACCTATGCCTGGGCGCAGGAGGCCTTCGGCTTCCCCGTCAACGAGTTGTTCGGCCAGACCGAGTGCAACCTGGTGCTGGGCTCCTCGGCCACCCTCGGCGTCTCCCGGCCCGGCGTCATCGGCCGCCCGGTCCCCGGCCATCGCGTCGCGGTCATCCGCCCGGACGGCACGGAATGCGCGCCCGGCGAGCCCGGCGAGATCGCCGTCGCCCGGCCGGATCCGGTGATGTTCCTCGCCTACTGGAACAATCCACGGGCGACCGCCGACAAGTTCGTCGGCGACTGGATGACCACAGGCGACCAGGCGGTGCGCGAGGCGGACGGCATGGTGCGTTTCGTCGGCCGCCAGGACGACATCATCACCTCGTCCGGCTATCGCATCGGCCCCGGCGAGATCGAGGACTGCCTGATGCGCCACCCCGCCGTGGCCTATGCCGCGGCGATCGGCCGGCCCGACGCGCTGCGCACCGAGATCGTCAAGGCCTTCCTGGTGCTGAAATCCGGCTTCGCGCCGTCGGACGCCCTCACCGCCGAGATCCAGGCCTTCGTCCGCACCCGCCTCTCCGCCCACGAATATCCGCGCGAGGTCGCCTATGTCGCGGCGCTGCCGCTGACGACGTCGGGCAAGATCATCCGCCGGGCCCTGCGCGAGCAGGGCTGAAGCCTCACTCCGCCGGCAGCGTGCCGTTCCCCGGACCGAGGGTGCGCTGCATCAGCACGCTGTCGAGCCAGCGGCCGTGCTTCCAGCCGACGGCCTCGAGCGTGCCGGCATGGCGGAACCCCGCGCGTTCGTGCAAGGCGATGGAGGCGCGGTTGGCGCTGTCGCCGATCACGGCGATCATCTGGCGGAAGCCGCGCTTCTCGCTCTCCGCCACCAGGGTGCCCAGCAGCCGGCGGCCGAGGCCCGTGCCTTGGGCATGGGCGGCGACGTAGACGGAATCTTCGAGGGTGAAGCGATAGGCCGGCCGCGGCCGGTAGGGGCCGGCATAGGCATAGCCCAGGATCTCGTAGCCGCGGGTGGCGACGAAATAGGGAAACCCGCCCTCGACGAGGCCGCGCATCCGGCGCGTCATCTCCTCATCGCTCGGCGGGTCGAGCTCGAAGGAGGCGCTGCCGAACCGCACCGCCTCCCGGTAGATGTCGCCGATCGAGGGAATGTCACGTCCCTCGACCAGCCTCAGCCTGACCTCATGCACGACGTCCGATCCCCAATGCGCTCCGGCGAAGCGAAGACCGCTTCGCCGGGTGACGTCCCGCTCAGCGACGGTCGCCGAGCAGGCGCAGCATCATCAGGAACAGGTTGATGAAGTCGAGATAGAGGTCGAGCGCGCCGTAGATGGCGAGCTTCTCGCCTTCCTGCGGGCTGTAGGCGCTCGAGTACATCGACTTCAGCTTCTGCGTATCCCAGGCGGTCAGGCCGGCGAAGATCAGCACGCCGCCGATGGTCAGCGCGAACTGGAAGGCGCTCGAGGCCAGGAACAGGTTGACCAGCGAGCCGATGATCAGGCCGAACAGGCCCATCATCATGAACGAGCCCATCGCCGACAGGTCGCGCTTGGTGGTGTAGCCGTAGAGGCTGAGCGCACCGAAGGCCGCGGCCGAGACGAAGAACACGCGTGCGATCGAGCCGCCCGTGTAGACCAGGAAGATGGTCGACAGCGACAGGCCGACCAGCGCGGCATAGACGTAGAACAGCGTCCGCGCGGCCGAGGTCGACAGGCGCCCGGCGCCGAAGCTCATCCACAGCACCACGCCGAGCGGAGCGAGCATCACCACATATTTCAGCGGGCTGCGGAAGATCAGCTCGCCGAAGGCGGTCAGGCCGACGATCTGCCCGTCGACCTGGTTCACCGCCATCATGAAGGCGCCGAGCGCGACGGCGCCGGTGATGGCGACGCCCAGCGCCATGTGGTTGTAGACCGCGAGCATGAAGGCGCGCAGGCCCTGGTCGATCGCAGGTGCCCCGGCGCGGACGTCAGCGACGGAGCCGATCGAGAAACGAGGATCATTGGAAGCCATGGGTCTCTCCAGAAGGCGGCGGTCTCGCCGCCAGGACGAACTGACCGAAATGTAGTGTGAAACGCGCCCCGATGTAAGTGACATCAGCGTAATGTCGTCAATGCGGCAGCGCGACGCTCAGAGCTCGCGCAGATGCCCCGCCGGCTTCTGCCCGAGGATGCGCCAGGTGCCGGCGAGCCCGATGAGGATGGTCACGACCATCGCCCCGAAGGCCGCGGCGACGGCCGAGCCCGGCAGGAAGACGAAGGAGAAATCCATCATCTGCGTGATCACCAGCGCGGCGGCGGCGGTGCCGGCCGCCACGCCGAACACGGCGGTGGCCAGGCCCAGCAGGCCGTATTCGAGGAGGAAGGCCGCCAGCAGCCGGCCCCTCGTCGCGCCCAGCACCTTCAGCACCACGGCGTCGTAGAGGCGGGCGCGATGGCCGGCCGCCAGCGCGCCGGCCAGCACCAGCACGGAGGCCACCAGGGCGATCGTGGCGGCGGCGCGGATGCCGATGGCGAGCTGCGCGGCCATGTCGGCCACGGCGGTGAGCGCCTCCTTGACGCGCACCGTGGTCACGGAGGGAAAGGCGGCGGCGACCTGCTTCAGCAGCGCGACCTCGGTGGCGACGTCGACGTCGTTGATGTAGCTCAGGGTCGCCAGATGCATCACCGGCGCGCCGGCAAAGGTGTTCGGCGAGAACACCAGCACGAAGTTGATGCCGAGATTCTCCCATTCCACCTTGCGGACCGTGGCGATGCGGGCCTCGATCCGGCGCCCGAGCACGTTGACCGCGATCGTGTCGCCGATGTCGAGGCCGAGCCCCCGGGCCATGCTCTCCTCGACCGAGACCAGCGGCGGGCCCGCATAGTCCGCCGGCCACCATTGCCCCTTGGTCACCTGCGAGCCGGACGGGGCCGAGGCCGAGAAGGTGATGCCACGGTCGCCGTTCAGCATCCAGGCGATGTCGGCGGGTGGCTTGAGCTTCTCCGCCGGCACGCCCTTCGCCGCGACGATGCGCCCGCGCAGCATCGGCACCCGGTTGAGGCTGGCGCCCGGGGCATGCGCATGCACGAAGTCGTCGAAGCGTGGCGCCTCGGCGTCGGGGATGTCGACGAAGAAGAAGCTCGGCGCCCGTTCCGGGATCGCCGCCGACAATTGCTGCCGGATATTGCCGTCGATCAGCGCCAGGGCGACCAGCAGGCAGAGGCCGAGGCCGAGGGAGAGCACCACCGAGGGCGTCAGCGCGCCGGGCCGGTGGATGTTGACCAGCGCCAGCCGCAGCGCCGTCGAGCGCGGGCGCGGCAGGCGGCGGGCGAGCGCCATCACCGCCGCGCCGACCAGGCGCAGCGCCAGGAAGGCGGCCAGCGCCGCGCCGACATAGACGAGCGCGATCGTCCGGTCCGAGGCGAAGCCGACGGCGAGCGCGGCGAGGCCGAGGGCCGCGAGCCCCACCAGCACGCGGTAGCGCCGGCGCGGCCAGCGCTCCGCCGGATCGACCTCGGCCCGGAACAGGGCCGCGACCGGCATGTCGTGCATGCGGCCGAGCGGCCAGAGCGAGAAGGCGAAGGCGGTGGCGAGGCCATAGGCCAGCGCCAGCAGGAGCTCGCGGGGGTAGAGCGCCGGGTGCAGCGGCAGCGGCAGCACCGCGCCGAGGGCCCAGGCGGCGGCGAAGGGCAGCGCCGCCCCGAGCACCAGCCCGGCGGCGATGCCGAGAAGCGCCAGGATCATGGTCTGGGCGAGATAGATGCCGACCACGGTCGAGCCCGGGGCGCCGAGCGTCTTCAGCGTGGCGACGGTGTCGCGCTTGTCGTCGACGAAGGCGCGCACCGCATTGGCGACGCCGACGCCGCCGACCAGGAGCGCCGTCAGGCCGACCAGCGTCAGGAACAGCGTGAAGCGCCGGATGCCGCGCTCCAGCGCCGGCGTGGCGTCGTCGCGGGTGCGCACCTCCCAGCCCGCGCCGGGCGCGGCGGCATTGGCGCGCGCCGCGACCGCCTTGGGCGCGACGCCGGCCGGCAGGTCGAGGCGATAGTGCCAGCGGATCAGCGAGCCCGGCTGGATCAGGCCGGTGGCGCGCAGCGTGTCGATCGACATCATCAGCCGCGGCCCGAAGCCGACGCCGCCGGCGAGCTTGTCGGGCTCGCTCGCCAGGGTGTCGGCCAGGACGAGGCTGGCGCCGCCGACGGCGAGACGGTCGCCCGGCTTGAGGTCGAGACGGGCGAAGAGGGCGAGGTCGCCGACGGCCCGCAGTTCGCCGCCGTGGCCGGCGAGCGCGTCCTGCAGCGCCGCCCCGCCGGTCAACGTCGCCGCGCCGGTGAGGGGATAGGCGCCGTCCACCGCCTTGATCTCGACCAGGGCGGTGCGCCCGTCCGCGGTCCGGGCCATGGCGCGCAGCGTGGCGATGGTCGAGAGCGGCCCTTCCCGCGCCAGCACCGCCCGCTCGTCCGGCGTCGCCTCGCGTGAGATCAGCGAGAAGGCGGCGTCGCCGCCATTGATGATCCGCCCCTCCCGCACCAGCCCGTCGGAGAGCGAGCGCGACACCGAGCCGACGCCGGCGATCGCCATGACGCCGAGGGCGAGGCAGGCCAGGAACACGAAGAAGCCGCGCGCGCCGGCGCGCAGCTCACGGACGGCGTAACGCAGCGGCAGGAACAGGGGCGAGGAGCGCATGCAGGATCCGGATGGTCCTAGCGCAGATAGGCACGAGCGGGGGCGGCGCAAGGGTGCTGCGTCGGCTGCGACGATGGCGCACCTGTCGCGGCGGCCGCGCGACCAACGGCGGCCCATACCGAAGGGCGTCGGGTGTCCCGCATCCATGACCGTCGTCGCGTTCGCGTGGATGGCCGGGTCAAGCCCGGCCATGACGGAACGGTTGCGACAAGGACGGCAATGGTCGCACCACCCGCGACCGTCATGGGAGGACTTGTTCCGCCCATCCACGCGAACGCGGCGAAGGCAAGAAAAGACGAGGCCCCCGCCGTCGAAAACAAAGGCCACGACGAAGACCGAGCCTCTACCCTCAGGCCGCGCTCTTCTTCGGCGCCGCGGTCTCGTCGAACAGCTCCGCCAGCTTGTCGGTCATCACGCCGCCGAGCTCCTCGGCGTCGACGATGGTCACGGCGCGGCGATAGTAGCGCGTCACGTCGTGGCCGATGCCGATGGCGATCAGCTCCACCGGCGAGCGGGTCTCGATGTCCTCGATCACCCAGCGCAGGTGGCGCTCCAGATAGTTGCCGGCGTTGACCGACAGGGTCGAATCGTCGACCGGCGCGCCGTCGGAGATCACCATCAGGATGCGGCGGCTCTCGGTGCGGCCGAGCAGGCGCTGGTGCGCCCAGGTCAGCGCCTCGCCGTCGATGTTCTCCTTCAGGAGGCCCTCGCGCATCATCAGGCCGAGATTCTTGCGGGCCCGGCGCCAGGGCGAGTCCGCGGCCTTGTAGATGATGTGCCTGAGATCGTTCAGCCGGCCGGGATTGGCCTGCTTGCCCGCCTGCAGCCAGGCCTCGCGCGCCTGGCCGCCCTTCCAGGCCCGCGTGGTGAAGCCGAGGATCTCGACGCGCACGCCGCAGCGCTCCAGCGTGCGGGCCAGGATGTCGGCGCAGGTCGCCGCGACCGTGATCGGCCGGCCGCGCATCGAGCCGGAATTGTCGATCAGCAGCGTCACCACCGTGTCGCGGAAGTCGGTGTCGCGCTCACGCATGAAGGACAGCGCCGAGGTCGGGTCGACGATGACGCGCGACAGGCGCGCCGGGTCGAGCATCCCCTCCTCCAGATCGAAGTCCCAGGCGCGGCTCTGCTGGGCCATCAGCCGGCGCTGCAGCCGGTTGGCCAGGCGCGCCACCACGCCGGAGAGGCTGGCGAGCTGCTTGTCGAGATAGGCGCGCAGGCGGTCGAGCTCCTCGGGATCGCACAGGTCCGGCGCATCCACCACCTCGTCGAACCGCGTGGTGAAGGCGCGGTAGTCCGGGCCATGGCGTTCGGAGCCGCGGCCCTCCGGCGGCCGCCAGGGCTGGGACGCCGCCTCGGCATCGTCCGCCTCGCTCTCGTCGGGCATGTCGGAGGACGGCGATTCCGCCTCCTGCGCCTCGCGCTCCTCGCCGTCGTCCTCGCCTTCCTCGGCCTCTTCCAGCCGGGCGGACTGGGACTGGTCCTCGCTCTCGCTCTGGCCCTCCTGCCCCTCCTCCTCCTGCTGCTCCTCGTTCTGCGTATCGCTCTCGTCCTCGTCCTGGCGGTCGGCCTCCGACAGGTCGGCCATGCCGAGATGGGCGAGCATGTCGTTGATGGTCCTGGCGAAGGCGCGCTGGTTCTCCACCACGCGGTCGAGGCGCATCAGCTCGGTCCCGGCCTTCTCCTCGATCCAGGGCCGCCACAGGTCGACCAGCTTCCGGGCCGAGGGCGGCGGCTCCAGCCCGGTCAGCTTCTCGCGCACCAGCATGGCGACGGCATCCTCGACCGGCGCATCCTCGCGGGCGCGGATGTCCTCGTATTTGCCGCCGCGGAAATAGCGGTCCTCGAGCATGGCCGAGAGGTTCTTGGCGACGCCGGCCATGCGGCGAGAGCCGATCGCCTCGCAGCGCGCCTGCTCCACCGCATCGTAGACGCCGCGCGCCTGGTCCGACTTCGGCGCCAGGCGGCGATGCACGCCCTCGTCGTGGCAGGCGAGGCGCAGGGCGATGGAATCGGCCTGGCCGCGCACGATCGCCGCGGTCTGCGGATCGAGCTTGCGCGGCGGCTCGGACAGGCGCGCCTTGTCGCCGATCAGCGCCGGCCGCTCCGAGGCATAGGCGACCTCGAGGTCGGGCTTGCGGGCAATGGCGCGCAGCGCGCCTGCCACCGAGCGCTTGAACGTCTCGTTGGGCCCGTCCTTCGGCTTCTCGCCGGGCTTGCGGTTGGACGACATCGGTCCCGTGTCTCGGCTGGGTTTGGCTCAGCAGCGTCTCCTGGCTCCAGCCACGAGACGCTGCTTCGCTTCCAAGTGTAAGCAGGTTCGGGAGAACCTGCCGAGCGCCCGGCGGACCGGGCGGCGCGATCAGGTCAGCGCCACGTTGACGGCGCTTTCCGTCAGCTCGGCGCCGAAGGCGCGCTGATAGAACTCCGCCACCAGCGGCCGCTCCAGCTCGTCGCACTTGTTGAGGAAGGTGAGACGGAAGGCGAAGCCGATATCCCGGAAGATCTCGGCGTTCTCGGCCCAGGTGATCACCGTGCGCGGGCTCATCACGGTGGAGAGGTCGCCGTTCATGAAGGCGTTGCGGGTGAGGTCGGCGACCCGGACCATCTTGTTGATGGTGTCGCGCCCGCCGGCGGTCGTCTGATAGTGCTTGGACTTGGCCAGCACGATGTCGACTTCCTTGTCGTGCGGCAGGTAGTTCAGCGTCGTCACGATCGACCAGCGGTCCATCTGGCCCTGGTTGATCTGCTGCGTGCCGTGATAGAGGCCCGAGGTGTCGCCGAGGCCGACCGTGTTGGCGGTGGCGAACAGCCGGAAGGCGGGATGCGGGCGGATGACGCGCTTCTGGTCGAGCAGCGTCAGCTTGCCCGACACTTCCAGCACGCGCTGGATGACGAACATCACGTCCGGGCGGCCGGCGTCATATTCGTCGAACACCAGGGCGATATTGTTCTGCAGCGCCCAGGGCAGCATGCCGTCCCGGAACTCCGTCACCTGCTTGCCGTCCTGCAGCACGATGGCGTCCTTGCCGACCAGGTCGATGCGCGAGACGTGGCTGTCGAGGTTGATGCGGATGCAGGGCCAGTTGAGGCGGGCGGCCACCTGCTCGATATGGGTGGACTTGCCGGTGCCGTGATAGCCCGAGACGATGACACGGCGGTTATAGGCAAAGCCCGCCAGGATCGCCAGGGTCGTCGCCCGGTCGAAGAGATAGTCGGGATCGAGATCGGGAACGTGGTCTTCCGCTTTGGAATAGGCGGGAACCATCATGTCGGTTTCGAAGCCGAACAGCTTCTTGGCCGAAACCTTGATATCCGGCAAACCGGGCGCCGGCGCAGTCGCGTCTGTCATCATTCCTACCTCGCCCCGCGAGGGCGCGGAGCCTGCATCTCCAGGGATAGCCGGAATGCCCCCTTGGGGAAGAGGGCGACTTGTCGCGGTTCAGCCGAGTCCGGCGCTCCGAAGCGTATTATAGGCCTGGATGATCCCGCGCAATTTATCTTCGCTCGACCGGTCGCCGCCATTGGCGTCGGGATGGAGCCGCTTGACCAATGTCTTGTAGCGCGCCTTGACCTCGGCGGCCGGCGCATGCTCGGGCATGTCGAGCGTCTCGTAGGCACGGCGCTCCATCAGGCTGAGCCGCCGGCGCTCGGGCTGCGGCGCCGGCCGCGCCCGCCGGGCCCGGCCCGGCCCGAACATGCCGAGCAGGTCCTCGGCATCGGCGCCCTGCTCATAGGCCGGATATTCCGCCCCGCGCTTTTGCGCCGCCGGATTGACGCCCATCGTCCAGGTCGGCCGATGCCCGGTCGAGGCGTCGCGCTGATAGGCATAGACGGCCTCGTCGGCCATGCCGGCGAAGTAATTGTAGGTCTGGTTGTACTCGCGGACATGGTCCAGGCAGAACCGCCAGAACTCGCCCTCCCGGCCCCGGCCCTTCGGAGCGCGGAACTCGCCCGCCGCGCGGCAGCCGGCACGCTCGCAGGGCGAATGAGCCGGCTCGCTCTTCACCTCCACGCGCTCCGCGCGGGGGCGCACCCGGATACGGTCGAAGAAGGGCGAGTTCAGATCCATCATCGCCACACTATGGGATCGCGGCCGGCATCCGGCAAGCGCGCTGTGCCGGATGCCGCGACGGCATGGCGCCGCCACGAGTCCGAAGGACTGCGCGGGAAGAAAGAGGCCGCCCGGAGGCGGCCCAAGTCTAGGGAGGAAACGCCCAAGGAGGGCTGCCAGGGGAGGCCGAATGCCGTCCCCTCGCACCGCACAAATGCGCCTTTCGGCTCGTTTTTTCAAGGGATCGACTCCGAATCTCGCAAAAAGCCGGCTCATAGCCGGCCGATGTGTCTTTGCGGCCACAAACCCCCGGCCGACCATGCTGCGCTGCGGCCCACCCCTGCCGGGGCGCGCGGCCGCCTCATGCGGCCGCACGGGCCGCGAGGCCGTCGAGCAGGGCGGCGATGCGGTCGTGGAAGGCCGGGGCGAGCACGATGTCGAGATGATCGGTCGCCGGCACGACCTCGACGGCGACGCCCGCGGCGAGCCCACGCCAGTCGAGGATCGGCCGGCCCTCGGCCCGCGAGCGCTCCGCCTCGAAGGAGCGAACCATCACCGCCTGCGGCGCCAGGGCCAGGCGGCGCATCTGCAGGGCATGATCGACCAGCGTGAACAGCATGCGCTCGCGGCTGCCGACCGAGGGCCCGTCGACCGGCAGGGGCTGCGGCTCGGCTGCCATGAAGCGCAGGAAGCCGTCCGCCGCCTCGCCGTCCATGCCGGCGCGCAGGTCCTGCCAGTGCCGCCGCATCGGCGAGCCCGCGAGCCAGGCGTCGACCGGCGCCAGCCATTGCCGCCGCAGCGCCTCCGTCGGCGGCGGCGCGCTGCCGGGCGCGAACGGCGCCTCGAGGCCGCAGGCGTCGGCCATCGCCACCGCGTGCACCGGCACGTGGCCGGCGAGGTGCCGGGCCGTCTCGAAGGCGAGGACGCCGCCCCAGGACCAGCCGAGCAGCACGCAGCCCTGCGGGCCGGCTTCGCGGCGCACGGCCGCGGCATAGGCCCGCGCCAGGTCGGCGACGTCGGGCAGCCGCTCGACCCCGTGCGCCAGCGAGGCGCAGGCGAAGCCGAAGGCCGGCTGGTCCGGCCCGAGCCGGCGCAGCAGCGGCTCGTATTCGCGCAGGCTGACCAGCAGCCCGGGGAACAGCACCAGCGCCGGCCGGCCCCGCCCCTCGGCGAGGCGGATCACCCGAGCCGGCCCGTCCCCGTCCTCGGGCCGGCGGCCGCGGTCGATGCGGGCGGCGAGATCGGCGACGGTCGGATTGCCGAGCAGGTCGGCGATGCCGAGCCCGCCGCCTGGGAAAGCGAGGTGCAGCCGCGCCAGCAGGCGCAGGCCCGAGAGCGAATCGCCGCCGAGCTCGAGGAAGGGCCGGTCGATGCCGACCTCGGGCAGGCCCAGCATCTCGGCCCAGAGCGCCGCGATCCGGCGCTGCGTCGCCGTCCGGGGCTTGCGGCCCGGTGCGGCGGCCGGCTCCGGCAGCGCGGCGCGGTCGACCTTGCCGGTCGGCCCGAGCGGCAGGCGGTCGAGCACGACGATGCGGGCGGGCACCAGCGGCGCCGGCAGCAGCGCCGCCAGCCCGGCGCGCAGCCGGCCCGGCTCGGGCGTGCGGCCGGGCGCCGGGGTGACATAGCCGAGAAGGCCCGGGCCGGCAGGGCCCTCGCGCTTCACCACCACGGCCTCGCGCACCGTGGCCTGCTCGCGCAGCCGCGCCTCGATCTCGCCGAGCTCGATGCGGAAGCCGCGGATCTTCACCTGCCCGTCCTCGCGCCCGACATAGGCGAGGCTCCCGTCCGCCCGACGCCGGACCATGTCGCCGGTGCGGTACATGCGCTCGCCGCGCTCGGCGAACGGATCGGGCAGGAAACGCTCGGCGGTGAGGCCCGGCCGGTTGAGATAGCCGCGGGCGAGCCCGGAGCCGCCGAGCCAGAGCTCGCCGGTCTCCCCATCCGCCACGGGCTGCAGGTCCGGGCCGAGGACATGGGCGACGCGCTCGCCCACCGGGCTGCCGATCGGCGCGTAGGGCTCGGGAAAGCGCGCCGTCGGCGCCACCTTCCAGACCATCGGCGAGATCACCGCCTCGGTCGGTCCGTAGCCGTTGATCAGGATGCGCGGGCGCAGCGCCCGGCCGATGCGCTCGAAGGTCGCACGGGCCATTGCCTCGCCGCCGAAGGAATAGCACTGGACCGCTGGCACCTCGCCCATCGCCTCGCCCCAGGCGGCGAGCTCGGCCATGTAGCTGGTGGGAAAGCCGGCATGGGTGACGCCTGCCCGGCGGATCGCCGCCAACGTCTCCGCCGGCGTCCACAGCGCGTCACCGCGCAGCACGATCGCACCACCGGCGGCGAGCGGCACCATCCAGCGCTCGTGCGCGCCGTCGAAGGCGAAGGACAGGAAATGCAGCTCGCGCGAGGCAGCGTCCATCTCGTAGGCGACCGCCGTCGTCGCCACGTGCATGGCGAGCGGGCCATGCTCGACGGCGACGCCCTTGGGCCGCCCCGTCGAGCCCGAGGTGTAGATGACATAGGCGAGACTCCCCGGGTCGAGGGGCGGCGCCGGCTGCGCGCCGCCTTCGCCGAGCTCGCCGGGCTCGCCGGGCTCGCCGAGATCGCCGAGATCGCCGACGTCGAGGACGGCGAGGCCCGCCGGGTCGGGCAGCATGCCGGCATGGCCGGCATCGGTCAGCAGCACCCGGGCGCCGGAATCGGCGAGCTGATAGGCGAGGCGCTCCTTGGGATGCGACGGGTCGAGCGGCAGGAAGGCCGCCCCGGCACGCATCACGCCGAGATAGGCCGCGACCGCGTGCGGACTGCGGCCGAGCGCCACGGCGACGACCGCCTCCGGCCCGGCGCCGGCCCGCCGCGCCGCCGCCGCGACGGCGCCCGCCATGGCGTCGAGCGCGCCGCGGCTGACCACCTGCTCGCCGAACAGGATCGCCGGGTGGCCGGGATCCCTGGCGGCCAGGGCGGCGAGGCGCTCCGGCACGGTCGGCAGCTGCGTCGCCAGCAGGCCCGCCGGGCGCATGTCGGTCCAGGCCTCCTCCACGAAGGCGATCGCCTCGGCGCGGTCGCCGGCCGGACGCGCCTGGCGCCAGCCGCCGGGCACCGGCCTGCCGGCCGGCCAGAGCGCATGTCGTCCCAGGCCGTCGACCACGACCGCGACCATGTCGGCATCCGCTCCCATCCGCATCGACCGGCTCTCCTCTGCATCCGCAGGGATGACGAATGGACGCAGTGCCGGTTCAGGCCCGGCGGCTCTCGCCGACGCGGCGGCACCGGCGCCTGAACCGCCGGCCGGTCCGATCGTCAATCCCAGGAGAGCCGATATCCCCCCGCCCGATATCCCCCCAATCGAGGACGAACCGCCATGACCGTCTCCACGCTGCTTCCGCCGGGCCGGCCGGCCGGCTCCCCGGGCTTCGCCGGCCTCTCCGCCACCGAGGCCCGGTTCGAGGTCGTCACCATCGCCGACGGCATCGTCGAGGCGAGGCTCAGGGCCGCGGACCTCGATCCGCCGGTCCTGGGCGAGGCCGCCATCGCCTTCGTCGAGGGCCTGACCGCGCAGGACGCGGCGATCGAGGCGGTCCGCGTCCGCGCCGAGCCGGAGGCGGCCCTCGACGTCCTGGTCGAGCGGGTCGCGGGCCGGTCGATCGCCGGCCGGCCGGATGCGGTCGACCTCCTGCCGGACCTCGTCTGGCAGCTCCCCGGCCGCTGGCTCGCCGGCGAGGGCCGCCCCTATCCCGAGCTGCGCACCGTCACCGCCGGCCGCGGCCATCCGCTGCGTCCGCCCAAGCCCCGCGGCACCGTCTATCGCCGCGCCATCCCCTGGCTCGGCGCCGAGCTGACGTTCCGCGCCGCCGGCGAGGCCGGCGATGCCGCCCTGCTCAACGCCTGGATGAACCAGCCGCGCGTCGCCGCGATCTGGGACGAGGCCGGGCCGGTCGAGCACCACCGCGCCTATCTCGACGGCCTCATCGCCGATCCGCACATCCTGCCGCTGATCGGGCTCCTCGACGGCCGGCCGTTCGGCTGGTTCGAGGTCTACTACGCCGTGGAGAACCGCCTCGGCGCGCTCTATGCGGCGGCGGACTGGGATCGCGGCTGGCACGTCGCCATCGGCGACGAGGACTGCCGCGGCGCCGCCCATGTCTCGGCCTGGCTGCCCTCGCTGATGCACTTCCTGTTCCTCGACGAGCCGCACACCCGGCGCATCGTCGGCGAGCCCCGGGCCGACCATCGCCAGCAGCTGCGCAATCTCGAGCGCTCGGGCTTCGCCGCCGTCGGCACCGTCGACTTCCCCCACAAGCGGGCGGCGCTGGTGATGCTGACGCGCGAGCGCTTCTTCCGTGACCACCTCTGGGCGCCGGGCGCGGCGGAGGCCTCCCTGGCCGGCACGCCCCGCGCCCGCTGACCTCAGCAAGGACAGCCCCGATGATCGGCCCCTCCCGTCACGACATTCTCGGCATCGGCTTCGGCCCCTCCAACCTGGCGCTGGCGATCGCCCTGGAGGAGGCCGGCCGCCCCCTGCGCGCGCTCTTCCTCGAGCGCCAGGAGCGCTTCGCCTGGCATGGCGACATGCTGCTGCCGGGCACCGACATGCAGATCGCCTTCGTCAAGGACCTGGCGACGCTGCGCGATCCGACCAGCCGGTTCAGCTTCCTGAACTACCTGCACGCGAAGGGCCGGCTGACCGCCTTCCTCAACTTGCGGACCTTCAATCCGAGCCGCGTCGAGTTCAACGACTACCTCGCCTGGGCGGCGGAGCGTCTCGCCGACCGCGTCAGCTACGGCGAGACCGTCGAGGCGGTGGAGCCGATGGTCCGGGACGGCCGGATCAGCGCCTTCCAGGTGGTGTCGCGCCTCGGCGATGCCGGCCGGCGCGTGCGCAGCGCCCGCCACCTCGTGGTCGCCACCGGCGGCCGGCCGCATGTCCCGGCGCCCTTCGCCTTCATCGGCGACCGGCGCCTCCTGCACGCCTCGCGCTATCTCGGCGGCATCGACGCCGCCCTCGGCGGCGTCACGGCGCCGCGCATCGCCGTGATCGGCGGCGGCCAGAGCGCGGCGGAGATCGCGGTGGATGCCGGCGAACGCTTCCCGCAGGCGCGGGTCGACCTCGTCATCCGCGGCCATGCCCTGCGCCCCTCCGACGACAGCGCCTTCGCCAACGAGATCTTCGATCCCGAAACCGTCGACCTCGTCCACGGCCTCGACCGCCAGCGCCGTGCCGATCTGCTCGGCCAGTTCCGCAACACCAACTATGCCGTGGTCGACGCCGACCTGATCGCCCGCTTCCACGCCATCCTCTACGACGAGCGGGTGCGGAGCGTCAGGCGCCATCGCCTGGTGCGGGACACCGAGACGATGGCGGCCGCCGCCCTCGGCGACGCCATCGTCCTGCGCCTGCGCGACCGCCTCGGCGGCACCGTCGAGGAAGCGCGCTACGACGCCGTGGTGCTGGCCACCGGCTATGACCGCAGCGGCCTGCCCGATCTTCTCGAGCCGCTGCGGCCGCATCTCCTCACCGGGGAGCTCGACCGCAGCTACCGCCTGCGGCTGCGCGCCGCCGACGCCACCGTCCATGTCCAGGGCTGGTCGGAGGCGACCCACGGTCTCGCCGACACGCTGCTCTCGCTGGTCGCGGTGCGGGCGGGCGAGATCGCCGCCGCCATCGCGGCCTTCGAGGCCGCGGCCGAGCGACCGCCGGCCCGAGCCGTCGGCGCATGAGCGCGCTCGCCGAGTCCGCGGCGGCGGAGCTTGGAGATCCGCGCCTGCCGCGCCTCGTGCTGCGTCTGGCCGGCCCGGCGGTCGTCGGCATCTCGGCCCATTCGCTGCAGATGGTGGCGAATGCGCTGTTCGTCGCCGGGCTCGGCCCGGCGGCCGTGGCCTCGGTGGCGCTGGTGCAGTCGATGACTCTCGCCGTCGCGGCGCTGGGCTACGGCATCGGCATCGGCACCGCTTCGGTCGTCTCGCGCGCGCTCGGGCGCGGCGACGGCCGGGCGGCCGGCGAGGCGGCGGCGCTCGGCCTCGCCCTGACCCTGCCGGCCGGCGCGCTGGCGCTGGCGCTGCTCCTGCCGGACGTCGAGGCGGCGTTGCGCCTGTTCGGCGCCCCGGCTTCCGTGGTCGCAACCGCCCGCGCCTATGCGCCGCTCGCCGTGATCGCCACCGCCGTCATGCTGGTCCATATCGTCGGCGGCTTCATCGCCCGCGCCGAGGCGAGCGCCCGCTTCTCCATGACGGTGATGGTCGGCGCCTTCGGCCTCAACATCCTGCTCGACGCGCTCTTCATCCTCGGCTGGGGCTGGGGCATCGAGGGCGCCGGCTGGGCCACGCTGGTGAGCCAGGCGGCCGCGGCGGCAGCCTATGCGCTGTATTTCCGGACGGGATCCGGCCTGCGCCTGCGGCTCTGCCTGCGGCGGGCCGCCGGCATCGTCCGGGAGATCCTGGCCGTGGGCGCCTCGGCCAGCGCGGCCGCCCTGCTCGCCGCACTCTCCCTCGTGCTGCTGATCCGGGCGGCGGCGGCCGAGGGCGAAGCGGCCGTGGCCGCCCTGGGCCTGGCCCTGCGCATCCTCGATTTCGGCATGCTGCCGGTGCTCGGCCTATGCAGCGGCGCGGAAGCCGTCCTCGGCTTCGCCCACGGCGCGGGCGACCGCGCCCGCCTCGACCGGGCCCTGCGCCTGGTCCTCGCCATGGCGGCCGCCTATGCCCTGGCCTGGTCGACGGTGGCGATCCTGTGCGCCCGCCAGTTGCTCGCTCCGCTCGCGCCCGACGCGGCGACGCTCGCCCTCGCCGTCCGCGCCTCGAACGCCATCGAGACCGCCTTCCCGCTCTGGGCAGTCGCCGCGGTGGTGCTGACGCGGTTCCAGGCCACCGGCGCCGCACACCGCGCGGCTGCCCTGTCCTTCGCGCCGCAGGGCTGCGCGCTGCCGGCGCTGCTCCTGGCGCTGGTGCCGGCCTGGGGCTTCGAAGGTGTCGTCGCCAGCCGCGCCCTGGCGGACGCGGCGGCCTGCCTCCTCGCTCTCCTGCTGCTCGCCGCCGGCCGCCGTCGCGACGCCTGAGGCCGGACGCACCGACGGCTCCAGGGCCCGGCGGCACTGGTCGTGGCCGCGGCGGATGAAATCGCAGACCAGCGCCCGCGAAACGCCCATGGCCCGGGCAATGTCCTTCTGGGCGACGCCGTCGAGCCGGTGCAGCCGGAAGGCGTCGCGGACCCGGTCCGGCAGGTCCCGCAGCGCCCGTTCGACCAGGCAGAGCGCCTGGCATCCCTCCAGCCGGGCCGCCGGACAGGCACCGGCAGCTTCCCGACAAGGCGTGTCCGCATCCGCGGCGAAGAGCCGGGCCTCGAAGGCGATCCGGCGGGCGCGGTCGACCGCGATGTTGCGCACGGTGCGCACGACATAGCCCTCGGCGGAGTTGATCTCGGCCGGCGCCCTGCCGTCGAGGAGGCGGAGCATGGCGTCCTGCACCACGTCCTCGGCCAGGGCGCCGCACCCGACCTGCCGCCGGGCCAAGGCCACCAGGGCAGGCCGCATCGCCTGCGCCGCCGCCAAGAGCTTGTCTGTCCGCAGTTTGTCTGTCTGCACGTCGGATCCGATCCGCTGGTCGAAAGCGGCATGGACATGGCCTCTCCAACGGCAATCCGCAAGTATTTTTCAAAATATACATGAAGATTGGAATTGTTATTGCTTGCACGCAAACTATTAACTTATGATATTTAAATATAATTTTGCAACCAGTGCCTATATTCAACATTCTCAAAACTGAACACCTTGAAACGCGACGTGAGTGGCCGGGGAGAGCCGTCTGCCGGGTGCACGCAGGGAAAAGACGTATAGTGCGGCCCGGCCCCCGCCCTGCCGTCGATGTCTGTCCAGGGTCGGAACACAAACCCCTGCAGGGGTCTGGAGGGTCGTGGCAATTTCGAGGATCACCGTTCCGTATCTTGCCCACGGCAAAAGCATAGCTGCGGATCGTCCACCGGCGTTGCCGATTTGCATCATCCCGGCCGGCAACATAGTCTGCGCGGTCATCCGGAACTTGTCGGATATTGCATTGCGGTAGCCGATCCCGATATCCCCGGCGACCTCCGCCCGTGCGCCCGGCGCGCGGGCGTGCCGTGACGCGTCGTGAAGGAGTATTGCAATGACTGTCCGCATCAGCCGCGCCTCCGCCCGCCTTCATGCCGCTGCGCTCGCCGCCCTCCTCGCCACGACCGTGGGCGCCGGCGCCCAGATGGGCCCGCTGCCGGTCACCGTCGCCAAGCCGGTCAGCCGCAAGGTGACCGAGACGGCCGACTTCACCGGCCGCTTCCAGGCCTGGCCCTCGGTGCAGATCACCTCGCGCGTCACCGGCTACCTCGACAAGGCGACTTTCGTCGAAGGCGCCCTGGTCAAGGAGGGCGATGTCCTCTTCACCATCGATCCGCGTCCGTTCCAGGCGGCGGTCGACCAGGCGACGGCGCAGGTCAAGGTGGCGCAGACCAGGCTCGACCTCGCCCGCACCAACCTGGCGCGCTCGGAGGAGCTCAAGCGCACCGGCAACGTCACCGACGCGACGCTGCAGTCCAACCAGCAGGCCTTCCTCGAGGGCCAGGCCTCGATCGAGGCAGCCAACGCCGCCCTGGCGAGCGCCAGGCTCGACCTCGAATTCTCGCAGATCAGGGCGCCGATCACCGGCAAGATCGGCCGCAAGCTGGTCTCGCCGGGCAACCTGGTCATCGCCAACAGCACCAGCCCGCTCACCACCATCGTCGCGGTCGATCCGATCCGGTTCTATTTCGACATCGACGAGGCGAGCTACCTCGCCTATATGCGCGCCAACCAGAACCGGGCGAACGGCGAGGAGGCCTCCTTCGCCCGCCTCGCCCTGCCCGACGAGAAGACCTTCTCGCATACCGGCAAGCTCGACTATATCGATCCGCAGGTCGACAACGCCACCGGCACGGTGACCGCCCGCGCCGAGGTTCCCAACACGGACGGCTTCCTGACCCCCGGCCTGTTCGGCCGGGTGCGCATCAACATCACGCCGAGCTACGAGGCGCTGGTGGTGCCGGACGTCGCGGTCGGCAGCTCGGACCAGGGCAACTATGTCCTCACCGCCGGCGCGGACGGCACGATCGCCGTCAAGCCCGTGGTGACCGGCCCGAAATTCGGCACGTTCCGCGTGATCAAGCGGGGCCTCGCCGCCAGCGACGACGTCGTCATCAACGGCCTGATGCGGGCCGCGCCCGGCGGCAAGGCCGTTCCGGAGCGCACCGAGCTGAAGGTGCCGGAGGACCTGGCCGCGGCCATGGCCCCGGCCCCCGCCGTGGTCCAGTGAGGGAGCGCCGTCCGTGAAGTTCTCGCATTTCTTCGTCGACCGGCCGATCTTTGCGGCCGTCGTCTCGATCTTCGTCGTCGTGGTCGGCCTCGTCACCCTGGTGCAGCTGCCGGTGGCGCAATATCCCTCGATCGCCCCGCCGACGGTGCGCGTCCAGGCCTACTATCCCGGCGCCAACGCCGAGACCATCGCCGAGACCGTGGCGACGCCGCTCGAGCAGCAGATCAACGGCGTCGAGGGCATGATCTACCAGACCTCGCAGGCCACCAATGACGGCTCGCTGACCATCACCGTCACCTTCGAGACCGGCACCAACCTCGACATCGCCCAGGTGCAGGTGCAGAACCGCGTCGCCGCGGCCGAGCCGCGCCTGCCCGCCGACGTGCGGGCGCTCGGCGTCACCGTCAACAAGGCGGCCTCCGACTTCCTGCTGATCGTCAGCCTGTTCTCGCCCGACGGGTCGCAGAGCGACTACGACATGTCCAACTTCGCGCTGGTCAACATCAAGGACGTGATCAGCCGTGTCTACGGCGTCGGCGACACCTTCATGTTCGGCGTGCGCGAGCCCTCCCTGCGCGTCTGGCTCGATCCGGACCGGCTGGCGGCCTTCGGGCTGACGGCGGGCGACATCGTCGCCGCTCTGCAGGAGCAGAACGTGCAGGTCTCCGGCGGCACGCTCGGCGCGGCGCCGACCCCGAGCGGCCAGTCCTTCGAAGTGACGATCACCACCCAGGGCCGCTTCCAGGACGCCGAGCAGTTCAGGGACGTCATCGTCAAGTCGACGGCGGACGGGCGCGTGCTGCACCTGCGCGACATCGCGCGGGTGGAGATCGGCGCCCGCGCCTACGGCTCCAACCTCTATCTCGACGGCGCTCCCAGCGTCGGCATCGCCGTGCAGCAGCGCCCGGGCTCCAACGCCCTGACCGCGGCCGAGGCGGTGAAGGCGACGATGGAGCAGATCAAGACGACCTTCCCCAAGGGCCTCGACTATTCCATCGTCTACAACCCGACCGAGTTCGTGCAGGCCTCGATCACCTCGGTGCAGGAAACCTTCATCGAGGCCATCGTCCTCGTCGTCCTGGTGATCATCGTCTTCCTGCAGTCGATCCGGGCGGCGATCATCCCGGTGCTCGCCATCCCGGTCTCGCTCGTCGGCACCTTCTTCATCATGGGTGCCTTCGGCTATTCCGTGAACATGCTGACGCTGTTCGGCCTGATCCTGGCGATCGGCATCGTGGTCGACGACGCCATCATCGTGGTCGAGAACGTCGAGCGCAACATGCGCGAGGGCATGACCCCGCGCGAGGCGGCGCACCGCACCATGGACGAGGTCGGCACCGCCCTCATCGCCATCGCCCTGGTGCTCTGCGCCGTGTTCGTGCCGACCGCCTTCATCCCCGGCATTTCCGGCCAGTTCTACCAGCAGTTCGCCGTCACCATCGCCGCGGCGACGGTGATCTCGGCCTTCAACTCGCTGACGCTCTCCCCGGCGCTGGCGGCGCTGCTGCTCAAGCCCCACAACACCGGCCGCCACCGCAAGGGCATCGGCGAGCGGCTGGCCGACCTGTTCAACCGCGGCTTCGACCGCATGTCGAACGGCTATGCCGGCACGGTCGGCTTCGTCACCGGCCACCGCATCCTGTTCCTGCTGATCTATTGCGGCCTCGGCTATGCCACCTACGCGGTCTTCAACCGGGTGCCGACCGGCTTCATCCCGCCGACCGACCAGGGCTATGCCATCGTCGCGGCGCAGCTGCCGGACGGCGCCTCGCTGGAGCGCACCGACGCCACGGTGAAGAAGGCGCTCGACATCATCAAGGACGTGCCGGGCGTCGGCCACACCATCGGCGTCGCCGGCTTCTCCGGCGCCACCTTCACCGCCGCCTCCAACGCCGCCGCCATCTTCGTGCCGCTGCGCCCCTTCGACGAGCGCATCGCCAAGGGAGAAACGGCGGATTCGATCGTCGCCGAGATCCAGAAGCGCCTGTTCGCCATCCAGGACGGCTTCATCATCGTCATCAAGCCGCCCTCGATCCAGGGCCTCGGCCAGGGCGGCGGCTTCAAGATGATGGTGCAGGACCGGGGCAATATCGGCCTGCGCGAGCTGGAGAAGCGGACCCAGGCGCTGATCGCCAAGGCGAACCAGACGCCGGGGCTGATCGGCGTGTTCACCACCTTCTCCACCCGCTCGCCGCAGCTCTATGTCGATATCGACCGCACCAAGGCGCGCATGCTCGGCGTGCCCGTCGGCAACATCTTCCAGGCGCTGCAGGTCTATGTCGGCTCGGCCTATGTCAACGACTTCTCCTATCTCGGCCGCTCGTACCAGGTAAACGCCCAGGCGGACGGCCTCTTCCGCGTCGACACGGACGACCTCAGCAAGATCAAGGTCCGCTCCAGCGCCGGCGCCCTGGTGCCGCTCGGCACCGTGGTGTCCTTCCGCAACACCACCGGCCCGACGGCGGTGACGCGCTACAACATCTATCCCGCCATCACGGTACAGGGGTCGACCCTGCCGGGCGTGTCCTCGACCATCGCTCTCGACCTGATGGAGAAGATCGCGGCCGAGACGCTGGGCCAGGGCGCCGGCTTCGAATGGACGGACCTGTCCTACCAGGAGCGCCATGTCGGCAACACGGCCCAGTACGTCTTCGCCATCGCCGTGCTGTTCGTCTTCCTGTTCCTGGCGGCGCAATACGAGAGCTGGAGCCTGCCGCTCGCCATCATCCTGATCGTGCCGCTGGCGATCCTGGCGGCGCTCGGCGGCGTGATGTTCCGCGGTATGGACAACAACATCCTGACGCAGATCTCCTTCGTCGTGCTGATCGGCCTCGCGGCCAAGAACGCCATCCTGATCGTCGAGTTCGCGCGCCAGCGCGAGGACCATGGCGACACGCCGGTGCAGGCCGTGGTCGAGGCCTGCCGGCTGCGCCTGCGCCCGATCCTGATGACCTCCTTCGCCTTCATCCTCGGCGTGGTGCCGCTGGCCATCGCCACCGGCCCGGGCTCGGAGCTGCGGCAGGCCATCGGCACGGCGGTCGCCTTCGGCATGACCGGCGTCACCGTCCTCGGCCTGTTCCTGACGCCGGTGTTCTACGTCGTCATCCGCGCCGTCATGCGCCGCCTGTTCCGCGAGCAGAAGCGCGAGGCGCTGCGGCCGGAGACGCTGAGCGAGCCGCCGGGGGTCTGATCCCGGCCGGCGGCCGTGCCGATCCGGCCGCGCCGTCCGGACGAGGCGCGCCTGCGCTGACGGCGCGCCAAGGCGCATTCGGGCTACGATGCCGCGGTCCTGCGCCACGGATGTCTCTGCGGGCCGGTCTGGGTGCTGCTCGCGGACCGGCGCCGCCCCCTGCGCCGCCGGCTTCCACGCCCGCATGCGCGCGCTGAACCGGCGAGGCACCCTCGGCGGTCATGCCGGAGCGGCGCCTGTCGCCGTTCGCCTTCGTCTGAAGCGAGCCGGGCAGGCCCTCAGACGATCTGCCCGTGGCAGTGCTTGTATTTCTTGCCCGAGCCGCAAGGGCAGGCCTCGTTGCGGCCGACCCGGCCCCAGGTCGAGGGGTCGTTCGGATTGCGCTGCGCCACCGGCGTGGCGGCCACGCCATAGGCCTGGCCGACGGCGACGCTCGAATCGGCGAATGAGGCCGAAGCGCCCGCCAGCTCGTCCTCGCCGGTGCTGGCGTCGACATGATGGGCGAACATGGCCGGAAGCGTCGGCTCCGGCGGCTCCTGCATGATCTCCACCCGCATCATCTGGCCGGTGACGGCCTCGCGCAGGCGGCCGGTCATCTCCTGGAACAGATTGAAGCCTTCCGCCTTGTACTCGACCAGCGGATCGCGCTGGCCGTAGCCGCGCAGGCCGATCACCTGGCGCAGGTGCTCCAGCGTGACGATATGCTCGCGCCACA
The DNA here is from genome assembly GCF_030814995.1 of Labrys wisconsinensis. Taxonomy (GTDB): domain Bacteria; phylum Pseudomonadota; class Alphaproteobacteria; order Rhizobiales; family Labraceae; genus Labrys; species Labrys wisconsinensis. The sequence continues at coordinate 567,410 of NZ_JAUSVX010000001.1, forward strand.
GATGGTCCAGCGACTGCAGCAGCACCGCCTTCTCCACCTGGCGCATGATCTCCGGCGTGTAGCGGGCGACGCGGACCGCGGCGGATTCGTCCGCGGCCTTGAGGATGCGCGCCTTCAGCTCCTCGTCGGCGATGCCCTCCTCCTTGGCCCAGTCGACCACGGGCAGGTCGAGGTTGAGCACCGAAGTGACCGCTTTGTCGAGGCCGGGCGTGTCCCACTGCTCGGGATAGGCGTTCTCCGGCACATGCGCCGCGACCATGTCGTCGATCACCTGGTGGCGGAAATCGGTGATGGTGTCGGCGACCGAATCCTGCGCCATGAACTCGCGGCGCTGCTCGAAGATCACCTTGCGCTGATCGTTGAGCACGTTGTCGTATTTCAGGATGTTCTTGCGGATGTCGAAGTTGCGCGCCTCGACCTTCTGCTGCGCCTTCTCCAGCGCCCGGTTGATCCAGGAATGGACGATCGCCTCGCCCTCCTTGAGGCCGAGCTTCTGCAGCATGCCGTCCATGCGGTCGGAGCCGAAGATCCGCATCAGGTCGTCCTGCAGCGACAGGAAGAACTTGGAATGGCCCGGATCGCCCTGGCGGCCGGAGCGGCCGCGCAGCTGGTTGTCGATGCGGCGGCTCTCGTGGCGCTCGGTGCCGATGATGTAGAGCCCGCCCGCGGCCAGCGCCTTCTCCTTGAGGGCCGCGACCTGGGCGCGGATGCGGGCCTCGTGCGCCTCGCGCTCCGGCCCTTCCTCCGTCTGCGCCACCTCGACCTTGGCGCGCATGTCGGCGTTGCCGCCGAGCTGGATGTCGGTGCCGCGGCCGGCCATGTTGGTGGCGATGGTGATGGCGCCGGGCACGCCGGCCTGGCTGACGATGAAGGCTTCCTGCTCGTGGTAGCGGGCGTTCAGCACCGCGAACACCTTCTCCGTGGTGTTGCCATCATAGAGCCCGGCGAACGCGTTGGGGTCGGAGAAGTCGCGTTGCTTGTAGCCGTGCTTCTTCAGGAGCTCGGCCAGATGCTCGGACTTCTCGATCGAGGTGGTGCCGACCAGCAGCGGCTGGCCGCGCTGGCGGCATTCGTCGATCAGGGTGATGATCGCCGTGTTCTTCTCCGCCACCGTCCGGTAGACCTCGTCGTCGTCGTCGATGCGCTGGATGTTGCGGTTGGTCGGGATCTCCACGACATCGAGATTGTAGATGTCCATGAACTCGTTGGCCTCGGTGGCGGCCGTGCCGGTCATGCCCGCCAGCTTCTTGTAGAGGCGGAAATAGTTCTGGAAGGTGATCGAGGCCAGCGTCTGGTTCTCGGGCTGGATCTGGACCCGCTCCTTGGCCTCCAGCGCCTGGTGCAGGCCTTCCGAGTAGCGCCGGCCGGGCATCATGCGGCCGGTGAACTCGTCGATGATCACCACCTCGTTGTTGCGGACGATGTAGTCCTTGTCGCGGGTGAACAGCTTGTGGGCGCGCAGCGCCTGGTTGACGTGGTGGACGACGGTGACGTTGCCGGCGTCGTAGAGCCCGCCCTCCTTGATCAGGCCGGAGCCAGCCAGCATCTGCTCGACGCGCTCGTTGCCCTTCTCCGTCAGGTTGACGGTGCGCTGCTTCTCGTCGAGCTCGAAATCGTCCTTCTCGATCTGCGGCATGATCGCGTCGATCGTGACGTAGAGGTCCGAGCGGTCGTCGAGCGGGCCGGAGATGATCAGCGGCGTGCGCGCCTCGTCGATCAGGATGGAGTCGACCTCGTCGACGATGGCGAAGGCATGACCGCGCTGCACCATGGCGCGCATGTCGTACTTCATGTTGTCGCGCAGATAGTCGAAGCCGTACTCGTTGTTGGTGCCGTAGGTGATGTCGCAGGCATAGGCGTCGTGGCGCTGCTCGTCGTCGAGCCCGTGCACGATGGTGCCGGTGGTGAGGCCGAGGAAGCCGTAGATCCGGCCCATCCATTCCGCGTCGCGGCTGGCGAGGTAGTCGTTGACGGTGACGACGTGCACGCCCTTGCCGGCCAGGGCGTTGAGGTAGACCGCGAGAGTGGCCACCAGCGTCTTGCCTTCACCGGTCTTCATCTCGGCGATGCCGCCCTCGTGCAGCACCATGCCGCCGATCAGCTGCACGTCGAAGTGCCGCTGGCCGAGCACCCGCTTGGCCGCCTCGCGCACCGTGGCGAAGGCGGGAACCAGGATGTCGTCGAGCGTCTTGCCGCCCGCCAGCTCCTGGCGGAATGCCTGCGTGCGGGCCCGCAGCGCCTCGTCGGTGAGGGCCGCGACCTCCGGCTCCAGGGCGTTGATCGCCGCCACCCGCGGCTGGTACCCCTTGACGCGGCGGTCGTTGGAGGAACCGAAAAGCTTCTTGGCGAGCGTGCCGAACATCGGGGACCTTCGGGTCTACGCACCGGAGCGGCGCGAGGTTTGAGGGCGGCCCTTCCCCATCGCAACACGATGTGGCGCCAGAATGACGCGGCATCACCATGATGCGGGCGCATTCCGAGTGGATGAGGGGCGGGCCGGCCCGTGATAAGCGTACTGGCGGGCGCATCCGATGGGCGGCGCGCTCGACAGTCACATAAGTATCGGGGTCGGGGCTTGTCAATCGAGCGGGGATGTTGCCAATGTCCCCGCCGGCGGGAACGCCCGGGCCGGAAGAGGGCTCCGGCCCGGGCGTTCCCGCCAAGAGCCTGAACTTCGCGGAATTTCCGGGCCTTTCCGCCGCACGCGGCCCCGGGCGTGCCGCCGGGTCGGGCCGTGCGATGCGGCACACGTCCCCTCACTCCACCGTTCCAAAGGAAACGATCCCATGACTTCTTCGCGACGCGCGCGCCTTGCCGCCTCGATGCTGGGCGGCGCCGCGCTGCTGGCTCTGGCCACCCTGCCGGTCCTCGCCGAGGATGCGGCCAAGCCGCCGGCGGTCGTCAACGGCCAGCCGATCACCGAGAAGGACATCGCCATCGCGTCCGAGGATCTGGCCAGCGGCCTGCCGCAGCAGATGACGCCGGAGCAGAAGCGCGACTACCTCACCTCCTACTCCGTCGACATGGCGCTGGTCGCCGCCGAGGCGGAGAAGGAGAAGGTCGTCGACCAGGCCGATCTCGACCAGCGCCTCGCCTATTTCCGCAAGAAGATCCTGATGGAGCAGCTGCTCACCAAGGTCGGCAAGGACGCCGTCACCGACGAGGCCATGCGCAAGCTCTACGACGACACCGTCAAGACGATTCCGCCGGAGCAGGAGGCGCATGCCCGCCATATCCTGCTGGAGACGGAGGACGAGGCCAAGAAGGCCTATGACCGCGTCAAGGGCGGCGAGGACTTCTCCAAGGTCGCCAAGGAGCTCTCCAAGGACCCCGGCTCCTCCGACGGCGGCGACCTCGGCTGGTTCACCAAGGACCGCATGGTCAAGGAATTCGCCGATGCGGCCTTCGCGCTGAAGCCCGGCGAGATCTCCCAGCCGGTGAAGTCGCAGTTCGGCTGGCACGTCATCAAGCTGGAGGAGCTGCGCCAGAAGCCGGTGCCGAGCTTCGAGCAGGTCAAGCCCCAGATCGAGACCTATCTGCAGCGCAAGGCGCAGCAGGACCTGATCTTGAAGCTGCGCGGCACCGCCAAAATCGACAAGCCCGAGCCGCCGAAGCCGAGCGAGCCCGCTGCTCCGCCGGCCCCGGCCGCCCCGGCCCCGTCGGACGCGCCCAAGCCCTGAGGCCGGCGGCCGGCCGGATTTTGCCGGACGGCCTCATCTTTCCCATCCACGGCGCCCTGCCGGGATGCTATCGACGCGCGGCGGGTCCGGCGGCCCGTCGCGCGCTTTTGCCTGCGCGCCTCCCGAACGAGTGGACCGACCCATGGCGAAACCCGCGCCCCTCTCCCCTCTCGCGCCCGCCCGCTTTCCCGATCTGCCGCCGATCGCCGGCGTGCGGCTGGCCACGGCCGAGGCCGGCATCCGCTACAAGGGGCGCACGGACGTGCTCATGGCCCTGTTCGATCCGGGCACCACGGTGGCGGGCGTGTTCACCCGCTCCAAGTGCCCCTCCGCCCCGGTCGACTGGTGCCGCGCGGCCCTGAAGCACGGCACGGCGCGCACGCTGGTGGTCAATTCCGGCAACGCCAACGCCTTCACCGGCCTCAAGGGCCGCCAGGCCGTGGAGCTGACCGCGGAGATCGCGGCCAAGGCGGCCGGCTGCCGCCCCGAGGAGGTCTATCTCGCCTCGACCGGCGTGATCGGCGAGCCGCTGGACGCCAGCAAGTTCGCCGGGGTCCTCGACGAGACGGCCGGACGCGCGGCGCCGGGCGCCTTCGAGGCCGCCGCCCAGGCCATCATGACCACCGACACCTTCCCGAAAGGCGCCACGGCCTCGGTCGACCTCGGCGGCGTGCCGGTCACCATCGCGGGCATCGCCAAGGGTGCCGGCATGATCATGCCCGACATGGCGACCATGCTCTCCTTCGTCTTCACCGACGCCCCCATCGCCGCGCCGGTGCTGCAGGCGCTCCTGTCGAAGGGTGTCGTCGACAGCTTCAACGCGGTGACGGTCGACAGCGACACCTCCACCTCCGACACGCTGCTGCTGTTCGCCACCGGCAAGGCTGCGGCAGCGCCGATCACCGAGCTCGGCGATCCCCGGCTGAAGCCCTTCGCCAGGGCGCTCGACGCCGTCCTGCTCGACCTCGCCCAGCAGGTGGCGCGGGATGGCGAGGGCGCGCGCAAGTTCGTCACCGTCGCGGTGACGGGAGCCACCAGCAAGCGCGCCGCCCGCCGCGTCGCCATGTCGATCGCCAATTCGCCGCTGGTCAAGACCGCCATCGCCGGCGAGGACGCCAATTGGGGCCGTGTCGTCATGGCGGTCGGCAAGGCCGGCGAACGGGCCGAGCGCGACCGTCTGTCGATCTTCTTCGGCGACATCCGCGTGGCGGTCGAGGGGGCCCGCGACCCCGCCTATGACGAGGCGGCGACCTCGGCCTACATGAAGGGCCAGGAGATCTTGCTGCGCGTCGACCTCGGGCTCGGCCGGGCCAGGGACCGCGTCTTCACCTGCGACCTCACCAAGGAATACGTCGCCATCAACGGCGACTATCGCTCCTGAGCCCATCTCCCCGTCCCGGCGGGATGGCAGCGCGGCCGGCGACACGCTGTTCCCTCAAAATCGAGACAAAGCTGGGGAGAGATGTAAACATTTACCCCTTACCTCTGGAGATGGTCGCGTGAGTCATCGGCTCGTTCTCGTCGTCGCCTGCGCCCTCCTCGATGCGGACGGCCGTGTGCTGATCTCGCAGCGTCCCGAGGGCAAGGCGCTGGCGGGCCTCTGGGAATTCCCCGGCGGCAAGATCGAGCCCGGCGAGCGCCCCGAGGAGACGTTGATCCGTGAACTGAAGGAAGAGCTGGGAATCGAGGTCGAGGAAGCCTGTCTCGCGCCGCTGACCTTCGCGAGCCACGCCTATGACGACTTCGTGCTCCTGATGCCCCTGTGGGTGTGCCGCCGCTGGTCGGGCACGCCGGTGGGGCGGGAGGGGCAGGCTCTCAAATGGGTGTCGCCGAAGCGCCTGAGGGATTTTCCCATGCCGGCAGCCGATGAACCGCTCATTCCCGCGCTCATCGACCTTATCTGAAGGGATGCAAGCGGGAGACGGCGCCGTGAGGACAGGCAGGACGAAAGCAGCCGGGCGCATGCTCGCCGCCTTCGCGCGCGACCGAAGCGGCGGCGTGGCGATCGAATACGGGCTGGTCGCCGGCCTGATCTTCCTCGCCATCGTCGCGGCGGTGCACCTGCTCTCGCAGAACCTGATGGACAATTTCTGGAACAAGGTCTCCAACGCCGTGGCCAACTCGCCCGGCAGCTGAGACGCCGTTCACCGGCCGGCCTTGTCGCCGAGCCGGATCTCGCTGGTGCCCAGCGCATCGGCGAGCCGCATCCTTGCCGAGCCCGGCTTCAGCGGCGCCTGTTGGCTCGCGTGCGGCGCCCACCCCGACAGCCAGACGATTTCGAACGTGGCGCGGATGCGCCCGTCCGCGTCCGAGAAGCGCTCCTTGTAGACCTCCGCCATGCGCAGCAGCGTGGCGCGGCGCATCGGTGCCCGCCGACGCTGGGCGAGGATGTTGGTGGCGCCCATCGCCCTCAGGTCCGCCATCAGCGCGAAGGCGTCGGCATAGCGCACGGTCAGCACCTCGCTGTCGGTCACCGGCAGGGCGAAGCCGGCCCGCTGCAGCAGCCCGCCCATGTCGCGCACGTCGGCGAAGGGGAAGACATGCGGGCTGACGCCGCCCTCCACCTCGCTCTCCGCCGCGGCGAAGGCCTGGCGCAGCTCGGTCAGCGTCGCCCCGCCGGCCAGGGCCGCGAGGAACAGGCCGTCCGGCTTCAGGGCGCGGCGGATCTGGACCAGCGCCCCCGGCAGGTCGTTGACGGCGTGGAGCGCAAGCGCCGAGAGGGCGAGGTCGGCTGAGGCCGGCGCGAGCGGCAGCGCCTCCTCGTCGGCGACCACGTCCGGCCGCGCCGCCGCCGGGCCGAGCCGCACCAGCTCCGCGACGAAGGGGGCCGCCGCCTCGGCCAGGGCCGGCGAGAGCGAGCCGACCTCCACGGCCCGCTCGAAGCGCCGCAGCACGGCCGACAGCCGGTCGGCCATGTCGAGGGCGACGTGCCGCAGCAGGAAATCGGCCGGCGCGGCCGCGGCGCGGTGCCGGCGCAGGACGAGGATCTGGCGGTCGAACAGGCGAGGCGCTGTCATGTCGCCTGCATAGAGCGGCCGGCGGCCGATGCAAAGGGGGGCGCCATGCCGGGCCGATAGTGACACGAGGCCCCTGCCCTGCTTATCACTGCAGCGTGGCGGCCAGCGATCCGCCTCAGCGAGCGAGTGCGATATCCCATGAAGACGGTGTTCTCCCCCCGCCATCACGGCCATTCCGGCCATGTCGAACTGAACAACGGCCGGGTGGTTCCCGCCTTCGAGAAGCCGGAGCGGGCCGAGATGATCCGCGCCGCCGTCGAGGGGCGCGGCCTCGGTCCGATCCTGGCGCCCGCGGCGCATGGCCTCGACCCGGTGCTGCGCGTGCACGAGGCCGACTATGTTAGCTTCCTGTCGGAGGCCTGGGCGCTGTGGACCGCCGACGGCCGCGACTTCCCCGCCCTGCCGAGCTTCTGGAAAGCGCCGGGCATGCGGGCGATCGAGCCGGAGACCATCGACGGCAAGCTCGGACACTTCTCCTTCGACGCCGGCTGCTGCCTGGTGGCGGGCAGCTTCGACGCCATCGCCGCGTCGGTCGACGTCGCGCTCACCGGCGTCGACCTCGTGGCCGGCGGCGAGCCCTCCGCCTTCGCGCTGTGCCGGCCGCCCGGCCATCACGCCCATGCCGGCACCATGGGCGGCTATTGCTACGTCAACAATGCCGCCGTGGCGGCCCAGGCCTTCCGCGACCGCGGCACGCCGCGCGTGGCGATCCTCGACGTCGACTATCACCACGGCAACGGCACGCAGTCGATCTTCTACGAGCGCGCCGACGTGCTGGTGTGCAACATCCACGGCCACCCCACCCAGGAATATCCCTATTTCCTCGGCTACGAGGACGAGACCGGGGCCGGGGCCGGCGAAGGCTTCAACGCCAATTTCCCCCTGCGCTGGGGCACGGGCTTCGAGGCCTGGAGCGCCGCCCTCGAGACCGCCTGCCGCCGGGTCGAGGCCTATGCGCCCGACGTGGTGGTGGTCTCGCTCGGCGTCGACACCTACAAGGAGGACCCGATCTCCCAGTTCCGGCTCGACAGCCCGGACTATCTGAAGATCGGCGCGCGCATCGCCCGGCTGCGCAAGCCGACGCTGTTCGTCATGGAAGGCGGCTATGCCGTCGAAGCCATCGGCGTCAACGTCGCCAACACGCTGGAGGGCTTTGCCGGGGAGTGACGGCATGCCCCGCCTGATCGCCGTCGGGGATCCCGCCGATCCCGGGATCGAGCCCTATCGCGACATCCGCGAGCGCGACCTCGCCGGCCGCGGCGGCCGCTTCGTCATCGAAGGCGAGGTGGTGCTGCGCGCCGCGCTGACGCTCGGGCGCTTCAAGGTGGAATCCGTCCTGCTGGCCGAGAACCGGGTGGCCGCGCTCGCCGGCCTCCTGGCCGGCCTTCCCGACGACGTGCCCGTGCATGTCGCCGGCCGCGCCGTGCTCGACGCCGTCGCCGGCTTTCCCTTGCATCGCGGCATCCTGGCCATGGGCCTGCGCGGCACCCCGGAGCCCGCCGAGGGCCTGATCGCACGCCTGCCGCGGCAGGCCCTGGTCGTGGTCCTGTCGGCCATCGCCAACCACGACAATATCGGTGGCCTGTTCCGCAACGCCGCCGCCTTCGGCGCCGACGCCGTGCTGATGGACGAGGCCTGCTGCGACCCGCTCTACCGCAAGAGCATCCGCGTCTCCGCCGGCGCGGCGCTGGTGACGCCCTTCGCCCGCGGCGGAACGGCGGCCGAGCTCTGCGACGGGCTGCTGGCACGGGGCTTCGAGGTGCTGGCCACCAGCCCGCGCGGCGCCGAACGCCTGGGGGATATCCTGCCCGGACCGCGCATGGCCGCGCTGTTCGGCGCCGAGGGGCCGGGCCTGCCGCAGGCCCTGCTCGACCGGCTGCGCACGGTGCGCATCGACATGGCCGGCGGCTTCGATTCCCTCAACGTCGCCACGACGAGCGGCATCGTGCTGCACCACCTGCGCAGGTGAGGCGGCCGGCGCGGGCCTCTCAATCCTTCACCAGGTCGCCCAGCAGGTTCGCCGCCACCGTGAGCTTGGCGAGCGTCAGCCCGCCTGATGTGATCTCCTCCACCGAGCGGCGGATGCGGGCCGCCTCCGGATGGGCCTCGAGCCAGGCCTCGACCGCGCCGGCGCCGGCCCGGCCCGCGCCGAGCATGTCGGCCACCAGCCGCCGCTCGGCCGCGGCGATCTGGTCGACCGCCCGGTCGACGGCGAGACGCTCGTAATAGTCGTTGGCCGGGATGTCGCGGGCCGCATCGACCAGCCGGTCGAGGCGAAACACCGCCTGCGCCGCGAAGTTCGTCGCGGCGGCATCCGCCAGAGGCGTGCCGGTGCGCTCGGCCACCAGCACGATGTCGGGCGCGGCCGCGAGCGCGTCGAGATCGGCGAGACGCTGGGCCGTGGCGGTCGGCACGCCCGCCGCCTCCAGCTCCTGGCGCGCCTTGGCGTGTGCCGCCGCGGCCTCGGCCGGCAGCGCCGCCTCGAGCGCCGCGCCGATCTGGCCGATGCCGTCGCGGAACCGGGTGACCACCGCCTCGAGCCCCGGGCTGAAATCGACGTTGCGCACGAACCAGACCACGCGCGACAGGAGCAGGTCCTGGATGCGCGCATAGAGCTTGAGCTGCAGGGTGCCGTCGATGCGGTTGTCGAGCGCATCCAGCGCCGCGTTGAGCCCGCTCATGTCATAGGCGTCGCGCACCACGGCGAAGGCCATGGCCAGCGACGGCAGCTCGGCGCCGGTCTCGTCCATCAGGCGGATCGCCGCCGCCGGCCCCGCCCGGTTGATCGCCGAATTGGCCAGGCCCGTGGCGATGATCTCCCGGCGCAGGCGATGGTTCTCGATCGCGTCCGGGAAGCGCTCGCGCAGCGCCGGGGGGAAGTAGCGCACCAGCTCGCGCGCGAGATAGGGATCGTCGGGCACGCCGGTGGCGAGCAGGTCGTCCTTCAGCGTCAGCTTGGCATAGGCCAGCAGCACCGCGAGCTCCGGCCGGGAGAGGGGCAGGCCGCGCCGCGTGCGCTCGGCCAGCGTCGCATCGTCCGGCAGGAACTCCACCGCCCGGTCGAGCAGGCCGCGCCCCTCCAGGCTCTGCATCAGCCGGACGAGGAAGCCGGTCTCGGCGGCGCCGCGCCGCTCGGCCAGCGACAGGCTCAGCGTCTGCAGGTAGTTGTTGCGCAGCACCAGCGCCGCGACGTCGTCGGTCATGGCGGCGAGCAGTGCATTGCGGTCCGCTTCCGTCAGGCGGCCGTCGCGCTCGGGGCGAGCCAGGGCGATCTTGATGTTCACCTCCACGTCGGAGGTGTTGACGCCGGCGGAATTGTCGATGGCGTCGGTGTTGAGCTTCACCCCCGCCAGCGCCGCCTCGATGCGGCCGCGCTGGGTGACGCCGAGATTGGCGCCCTCGCCGATCACCTTGGCGCGGACCTCGCCGCCGGTGATGCGGATCGGGTCGTTGGCGCGGTCGCCGACCTGGTCGTCCGCCTCGGTCGAGGCGCGGACATAGGTGCCGATGCCGCCGAAGAACATGAGGTCGACCCGGGCCTTGAGGATCGCCGTCATCACCTCGAACGGCGTCGCCTCCGCACGCTCGAGGCCGAGCAGGGCGCGGATCTCCGCTGTCAGCGGAATGGCCTTGAGGCTGCGCGGGAAGATGCCGCCGCCGGCCGAGATCAGCTTGCGGTCATAGTCCTGCCAGCTCGATCGCGGCAGCGCGAACAGGCGCGCCCGCTCGGCATGGCTGGCGGCCGGATCCGGATCGGGGTCGAGGAAGATGTCGCGATGATCGAAGGCGGCCACCAGCTTCGTCGCCGTCGACAGGAGCATGCCGTTGCCGAACACGTCGCCGGACATGTCGCCGACGCCGACGGCCGTGAAGGGCGCCGTCTGGATGTCGGTGCCGAGCTCGCGGAAATGCCGCTTCACCGCCTCCCAGGCGCCGCGGGCGGTGATGGCCATCTTCTTGTGGTCGTAGCCCTGGCTGCCGCCGGAGGCGAAGGCGTCGCCGAGCCAGTGGTGCTTCTCCGCCGAGATGGCGTTGGCCGTGTCCGAGAAGGTCGCCGTGCCCTTGTCGGCGGCGACGACGAGATAGGGATCGTCGCCGTCGTGGCGCAGCGTGTCGGCCGGCGGCACGATGGCGTCGCCCTCGATATTGTCGGTCAGTTCCAGGAGCGAGCGGATGAAGATGCGGTAGGCCTCCGTGCCCTCGGCCATCCAGGCGTCGCGGTTGGAGGGCGGCGGCAGGAGCTTGGGCACGAAGCCGCCCTTGGCGCCCACCGGCACGATCACCGCGTTCTTCACCTGCTGGGCCTTGACCAGGCCGAGCACCTCGGTGCGGAAGTCCTGCGGCCGGTCCGACCAGCGCAGGCCGCCGCGCGCCACCTTGCCGAACCTGAGATGGATGCCCTCCACCCGCGGCGAGTAGACGAAGATCTCGTAGAGCGGCCTCGGCGCCGGCAGCCCCTCGACCTTGCCCGACTCGAACTTGAACGAGATCACTTGGCGCGGTTGTCCATCCCCACCGAGCTGCCAGACATTGGTGCGCACCGCCGCCTGGACCAGGTTGACGAAGCGGCGCAGGATCCGGTCCTCGTCGAGCGAGGTCACCGCCTTGAGCTCCTCCTCGATGGCGGCGGCGACCGCCGCCTCCTTCGCCGCGCGCTCGGCGGCCGTCAGCGTCTGGTGCGGGTCGAAGCGCGCCTTGAACAGCTCGATCAGCTTGCCGGCGATGCCGATATTGCGCACCAGGGTGGTCCACATGTAGTCCTGGCTGAACCGCGCCCGGATCTGCCTGAGATACAGCGACAGGGTGCGGATGACGGCCACCTCGCGCCAGCTCAGGCCGCTGCGCAGCACCAGCGCGTTGTAGCCGTCGGACTCGGCGCGCCCGCCCACCACCGCCATGATCGAGGCTTCCAGCCGCGCGTCGAGCTCGTCGGTGATGTCGATCGGCTGGCCGTCCGCCGTCTCGATGGTCATGTCGTGCAGCCAGACCGGCGCCGGGGACGGCGTGGCCCGCGGGGTGATGCGGTAGGTGCGCTCGTCGACGACGCGCAGGCCGTGGTTCTCGATGACGGGCACCCGGTAGGACAGCGTCAGCGGCGTCGCGTGGGCGAACACCTTGAGGCCGAAGCGGCCCGGCGCGTCCTCGTCGGTCGGGCGATAGACGCTGATCGCCACGGGGCGCTGGGGACCGAGCCGCTCGCTCGTGCCGATATCGGCGATCGCCTGGGCCGAGCCGAAGGCCTCCTGATAGGCCTGCGAGAAGGCGCCGCCATAGCGCAGCGCCAGCTGGCGGGCGCGCAGCCCGTCGGTCGAGCGCCCCAGCGCCTCCTTGAGCTTGTCCGACCAGGTCTCGGCGATGGCGGCGAGCTCGGATTCGAGCGTGGTGCGGTCGATCACCGGCGTCGCGCCCTCGTAGCGCCCGATGATGTAGTGCACCCGCGCCAGCGGCCCCTCGGGGAAGGAGGCATAGGCGGCCGAGAGCCGTCCCTTGTAGGCGGAGGCGAGATAGGCGCCGGCCCGCACCCTGACGTCGGTGTTGTACTTCTCGCGCGGCAGGAACAGCAGGACCGAGACGAAGCGGTCGAACTTGTCCGGCCGGGCGAGCGCCCTGAGGCGCGGGCGCTCGTAGAGCATCAGGATTTCCAGGACGAAGCCGAACAGCGTCTCGATGTCGATCTGGAACAATTCGTCGCGCGGATACTCCTCCAGGATGTGCAGGGCGGCCTTGCCCGAATGGCTGTCGGAATCGAAGCCGGCGCGGCGCAGCACCTGCGCCACCTTGTGCCTGAGGTAGGGGATCTGCCGCACCGAGCGCGTATAGGCGGTGGAGGTGAACAGGCCGACGATGCGCAGCTCGCCCTCGAGCTTGCCCGACGCGGCGTAGAGCTTGACGCCGACATAGTCCATGTGGATGCGCCGGTGCACCCGGCTCTTCACATTGGCCTTGGTGACGATCAGCGCGGTCGGCTCGCGCAGGAACTCGCGGATTTCCGGCGTCATCGCCACCAGCTCGGAGCCGCGCCGCAGGATCTTCACGGCCGGATCGCGCAGGATGCCGAGGCCGGTTCCCTCCACCACGTCGGCCGTGGCCATGTCGCCGGAGGCGAAGCGGTATTCGCGCAGGCCCAGCAGGGTGAAATTGTTGGCGGCCAGCCATTGCAGGAGCTGGCTGGCCTCCTCCACCTCCTCCTCGGGCAGGGAGGGCGGCGTGACGCGGAAAGCCTCGACCGCCTGCTCGACGCGCGTGCGCATCTCGCGCCAGTCCCGCACCGACGCCCTGACGTCGTCCAGCGTCTTGTCGATGCCCTCCACCAGGGCACTGCGGATCGCCGGGTCGTCGATGCGGTCGACATGGACGTGGATCAGGCTCTCGCGCCCGCCCCGCCCCAGCGAATCGGCCGTCGCATCGCCGTAGAAATGGGTGAGCCGCCCCTCCGCGTCGCGCTCGACCGACAGGATGGGATGGGCGACCAGGCGCACCTCGATGCCCTGCTCGGTGAACTCGGCCATGGTCGAGTCGAACAGGAAGGGCATGTTGTCGTTGATGATCTCGACCACCGAGATCTCGCGCCCGTCCGGCATCACGGGGTCGACGATGCGGATGTCGTGATGGCCCGGCGTGCGCCGGGTGACGTGGTCCCAGGCCTGCTCGGCCAGGATGGCGAGGGAGGCGGCATCGTGCGTGGCGAGGTCCTCGAAGGTGGTGCGGCCGAACAGCAGCTCGGCGAAGGTCGGCGGAGCGCCGCCCGCCTTCATCGAATCCGCCGCCTGCCGGATCAGCGTCGTCCGCGCCTCGTCGTCACGCCACGCCATCGGGAATCTCCCATCTTCACGCCGTCTCACGCGCGGCGATTGCCGCCAAGCTAGCGGAAAACCGGCCACCGGGCAGTGTCTATCCGCCTGCACCGCCATCTTTGCCCGACAAAGTGACGAAGACGCGAATAAATTGCCTCCATCGGGTGTTCATGCCTCCGTGGGATCTGCGAGCCCGCCATGCCAGCGGCGCTCGACGATCCCGGGGGGCGCAACATCGGCCTGACCGGAGCCTGTTCATTCCATGCCGAGTGCCCGCATCCTCGCCCTCGCCACCGCCGTGCCGCCGCACGTCCTCACCCAGGACGCCGTCGCCCGCCACGCCGCCCGCATCTTCGCGCCGCGCATGCCCGATTTCAGCCGGCTGGAGGGCATCTTCCTCAACACCGGCATCCGTCGGCGCCATGCCGCCCGGCCGATCGAATGGTATCTCGAGCCGCATGGCTGGCCCGACCGCTCGCAGGCCTATCTGCAGGTGGCGGGCAGCCTGTTCGTCGAGGCGGCGGGCCAGGCGCTCGCCCGTGCCGGGCTGCGCGGGGCGGACATCGACGCGGTGGTCACCGTCTCCTCCACCGGTGTCGCCACCCCGAGCCTGGAGGCGCGCGCCGCCGCCGCGCTCGGCTTTCGCGACGATGTGGCGCGCGTGCCGGTGTTCGGCCTGGGCTGTGCCGGCGGCGTCTCCGGCCTGTCGCTCGCCGCGCGCCTGGCCGAGGCGCGCCCCGGCTCCACCGTGCTGCTGGTGGTGGTCGAGCTCTGCACCCTCTCGGTGCGGCTCGACAAGGCGGACAAGGAGAACCTCGTCGCGGTGGCGCTGTTCGGCGACGGCGCGGCGGCGGCGGTGCTGCGGGCAGGCAACGGCGGCCTCCTGGCGATCGAAGGCGGCGGCGAGCGCACCTGGCCCGGCACGCTCGACATCATGGGCTGGTCGGTCGACGACGAGGGCCTCGGCGTCATCTTCGACCGGGCGATCCCGCCCTTCGCCGAGCGCCATCTCGGGCCGGCGATGGACGCCATCCTCGCCGCCCAGCATCTGACCCGCGCGGACATCGACCGCTTCGTCTGTCATCCCGGCGGCGCCAAGGTGGTGGCGGCGATCGAGACGGCGCTGGCGCTGGCGCCGGGGTCCCTCGCCGAGGAGCGCGCCGTGCTGGAGCGCTACGGCAACATGTCGGCCCCCACCGCCCTCTTCGTGCTCGAGCGCGTGCTCGCCGGCGGCGTGCCCGGCCGCATGGCGCTCGCCGCCCTCGGCCCCGGCTTCACGCTGAGCACCGCCACCCTGGTGCCGGCATGACCGCGCCCGACCCGCTCGGCTTCGCCGTGCTCGCCTTCGTCACCCTCGAGCGGGGGGCCGAGCTGGCCCTCGCCCGGCGCAACACCGCACGCCTGATCCGGGCCGGAGCGGTCGAGCACGCCGCCGGCCACTATCCCCTGATCGTCGTGCTGCACGCCGCCTGGCTCGCCGGCCTCTGGCTCCTGGCCTGGGGCACCGGGCCGGACCTCGCCTGGCTCGTCCTGTTCGGCCTGCTGCAGCTGCTGCGCGCCTGGACCCTGGCGACGCTCGGGCCGCGCTGGACGACGCGCATCATCGTCTCTCCCGGCGCGCCGCTGGTGCGGCGCGGCCCCTACCGCCTGCTGCGCCATCCCAACTATGCCGTGGTGGCCGGGGAAATCCTGGTCCTGCCCCTCGCCTTCGGCCTGCCCCTCTACGCCTTCGCTTTCAGCCTCGCCAACGCTGCCATCCTGCTCGCCGTCCGCGTTCCCGCGGAGGAGCGCGCCCTCGCTGCCGCGCGCCCGGGGAAGGTCGAGCCCTGAGGAAACGCTCTCGCCTGCCGGCGAAATCATCTATACCGACCGCGAGAGATGGAGCGGTCATGTCAGGGAATGCAAACGCCGCGGGCCGGTCGGTCGATGCCGGGGAGGTCGAGCGCTTCGGGCGCCTCGCCGCCGACTGGTGGAACCCGAACGGCAGCATGAAGGCGCTGCACCGGCTCAATCCGGTGCGCCTCGCCTATCTCCGCGAGCGCATCGCCGCCCGCTTCGGCCGCGACGGCGTGGCGCTGGACGGGCTCGCCGGCTTGCGGGTCGCCGATATCGGCTGCGGCGCCGGCCTGCTCAGCGAACCGCTGGCCCGGCTTGGCGCCGACGTGACCGGCATCGACGCCGCCGCCGCCAGCATCGAGGCCGCGAGACTGCATGCCGCGCGCTCCGGCCTCGCCATCGACTATCGCTGCACCACGGCGGAGGCACTGGCCGCCGGCGGCGACAGCTTCGATGTGGTGCTCGCGCTGGAGATCGTCGAGCACGTCCCCGATCCCGCCGCCTTCCTCGAGACCTGCGCCGGGCTGGTGCGGCCGGGCGGTCTCCTCGTCGTCTCGACCATCAACCGCACGCTGAAGGCCCATGCGCTGGCGATCGTCGCGGCCGAGCGCGTGCTGCGCTGGCTGCCCAAGGGCACGCACGACTGGGACAAGTTCGTCACGCCCGCGGAGATCGAGGCCGCCGTCACGCCGGCCGGCCTTGCCGTCGCCGACCGGCGCGGCGTCGTCTACGACCTGCTGCGCGGCGGCTGGCGGCTCTCCTCCGACCTCGACGTCAACTACATGATGACGATGGAGCGCCCCGCACCGCCGGCGCACGCCTGATCGGGATGCGGCGCCGCCGGGCCCGGGCCGGCGGCGCCGCGCTGTCAGGACGATGCGCCTATTGCCGGCCGATCTCGGCGTAGCGCTCGGTCTCGTGCCTGACCATGCTGGCGATCGCGTAGACGCAGACGGCAGCTGCGGCCAGGCAGATCAGCGCCAGCACGG
The DNA here is from genome assembly GCF_030814995.1 of Labrys wisconsinensis. Classification (GTDB taxonomy): domain Bacteria; phylum Pseudomonadota; class Alphaproteobacteria; order Rhizobiales; family Labraceae; genus Labrys; species Labrys wisconsinensis. Next base: position 583,726 of record NZ_JAUSVX010000001.1, read on the forward strand.
CCGGCCTGTCCGCGAAGGTGAAATAGGCCGTCGCGCCGTCCCAGCTGGTGATCGGTGACGAAGTCATCATCGTGGTCTCCTGTGTCGGGGCGGCTCATTGCGCCGGGCTGATCGAGGCGCCGGCAAAGGCCGGCAGGCCGGCCTCCGGATAGGCCTTGACCGGGACTTCGGTGAGGTCGAGGCCGGCAGCCTCCGCGGCGGGGTTCGCCCGCAGCAGCCCGACCCGCCTGAGCAGGTAGGACAGGACATAGCCCGGCACGAAGCCGAGCAGGCCGAAGACGATCGCGCTCTTGAGCTGGCCGAGGAACGACACCTCGGGACCGGCCATGTTGGGGTAGCCGGCAGCGAAGATGCCGGCGGCCAGGAGGCCCCAGGCCCCGCCGAAGCCGTGCACCGCCACGGCGCCGACCGCGTCGTCGATCTTGAACCGCGTCACCAGGAGGTCGTTGAGCTTGGGGATGACGCAGCCGCCGGCAAAGCTGATCAGGAAGGCCAGGCCGGGATAGTAGACGTCGAGGCCCGAGGCGGACGAGATCACCCCGACCAGGGCGCCCGACATCATCCAGAACGGGTCGCGCGTCACGACGTAGCAGCCGATCATGCCGCCGGCGATGCCCATCAGCGTGTTGAAGGCGAAGGCCGAGAGCGTCGTCGGCGTGTTGTAGATCGTCGTCCAGGCGTCGCCGGTATAGATGATGCAGCCGCCGAGGAAGCCGAAGAAGCCCATCACGATCAGCATCAGGCCGATGAGCGACATCGGCATGTTGTGGCCGCAGATCGTGTTGACGCTGCCGTCGGCGTTGAAGCGGCCGAGACGCGGGCCGAGATTGATCAGCACGCCGAGCGTGAAGAAGCCGGCGATCATGTGGACGCAGCCGGCCGCGCCGACGTCGTGCAGGCCCCAGGCCGTGGTCAGCCAGCCCTCGGGATGCCAGCCCCACGAGGCCCCGAGGATCCAGACCGCCGCGCCGAGGACGAGGGCCAGGATGGTGAAGGCGGAGATGCGAATCCGCTCGATCACCGCGCCGGACATGATCGAGGCCGTGGTGGCCGCGAACAGCGTGAAGGCGGCCCAGAAGATGCCGTTGGCATTGTCCGCCAGGTTCGGCCCCATCTTGTCGCCCCACGGCACGCCGGCCGACGCGGCATCGGAGATGGTCAAGCCGGTGGGAAAGGCGAGATAGATCCACCAGCCGACGAAGAAGAAGGCCGGCACGAGGAAGGCAAAGGCGATCAGGTTCTTGATGCCCGATGCAAGAGCATTCTTGGCACGCGAAGCGCCCATTTCATAAGCAAGAAACCCGGCATGGATGGCGACCATCAAGGCCGTGCACCACCAGTAGAAGACCTCGGCATTGACCGTCTTGGCCATCGCCAGGGCCTTTTCAAGCGTCTCTATCTTGGTGACGAGCTCGTTCAATTCCATTCTGTTCCCCAGTTCCCCATTGTGGATGGCCGGCGCCTCATCGCCGGATGCCGGACTGGGAGCGGAACGGCTTCGAGCCGCGCTGCCCCTCCGGCACGGTCTGGGATCGAGCAAGGCATGTGCCAGCCCGGCGTGCCCGCAGGCCGCCGGGTCCCGGGCCTGCGGGCACGCCGTGGCGAAGCCGATGGGAAGAGCGGCCCGAAGCGTCCGTCAGTTGCGCTCGTCGGGCACCGCCGGCAGGGGATAGAACTCGACGCCGTCCTCGATCAGGCTGCGCGCATCCTCGGGCGTCGCCTCGCCATAGATCGAGCGGTGCTCGGTCTCGCCGAAATGCATCTTGCGTGCTTCCTCGGCAAAGCGCTTGCCGACGTCGGCGGCATTCTCGGTCAGATGCGCTCTGAGCGCCCGCAGCTTCTCGCGCAGCTCCACCTCCTGGGGCGAGACCAGGGCCACGGGCTGCTCGCCCTCGGCCCGGGGGGCCGGCACGGCCTCGGGACGGGCCGACGGGCGGTCCTTGCGCGCCACCTGCGGCGCCATGATCGCCTTGCCGACCTTGGTCGAGCCGCAGGAGGGGCAGGTCAGCAGGCCGCGCTCCGCCTGCTCGTCGCAGGCGGCGGCATCGCGGAACCAGCTCTCGAAATCATGTCCCTCGTCGCAGGCCAGGGTATAGCGGATCACTCGGCCGCCCTCATCACGGTGCGTTCGGCGAATGCGACCTCGAACGGCCGCGCATTCCGAAGGTTGGGAATCTTGCCGCGCGTCGCCGCCACGGCGTGGATGTCGATCTCGGCATAGATCAGGCCGGGCTCCGTGCCGGCATCGGCGAGCACCCGGCCCCAGGGGTCGACGATCAGCGAATGGCCGAAGGTCTCGCGCCCGTCCTCGTGCCGGCCGGCCTGCGCCGCCGAGATCATGAAGGCGCCGTTCTCGATCGCGCGGGCCCGCTGCAGCACGTGCCAATGCGCCTCGCCGGTCTGTCGGGTGAAGCAGGCCGGCGCCGAGATCACCTCCGCCCCGGCATCGCCATAGGCGCGGAAGAGCTGGGGGAAGCGCACGTCATAGCAGATGCCGAGGCCGAGCCGGGCGAAGGGCAGGTCCGCGACCACGGCCCGCGCCCCGCCGACATAGGCATTCGACTCCCGCCAGCTCTCGCCGCCGGCGAGGTCGACGTCGAACAGGTGGATCTTGTCGTAGGACGCGACCACCTCGCCCTGCGGGTCGATGACGAAGGCGCGGTTCGCGGCCTTGTCGCCGACGCGCACCGCCATCGAGCCGACATGCAGGTGCAGGCCCGCCTCCCGGGCGATGCCGCGCAGGGCGTCGAGCTCTGGATTGCTGCGCTCGTCGCCGATGACGGCCATCAGCGCCTCGCGGTCGCGGTCGACGATGGTGGTCATCTCCGGCGTCTGCAGATAGGCGGCGCCCGCGGCCTTGGCCTCGCGCGCCGCCCCGGCCACGGTCTCGATGTTCTGCGCGGGAACGCGGGTGGAGCGCATCTGCAGGCAGGCGGCGGTGAAGCGCATGGTCGTCTCCTCAGGCGGTCGCGAGCAGCCGGTCGAGCCCGCCGGCGGCATCGAGGTCATGGAGATCGTCGCAGCCGCCGACATGGGTCTCGCCGATGAAGATCTGCGGCACGGTGCGGCGGCCATGGGCGCGCGCGCTCATCGCCGCCTGTTCGGCGGGCTTGCCGTCCAGATCGATCTCCTCGAAGGAAACGCCCTTGCGGCGCAGGAGATCCTTGGCGGCATGGCAATAGGGACACCAGGACTTGGTGTAGATGACGACCGGCGGCATGGAGCACCCGAAACCACGGACACGAAAACGTTATATGGGCTTTTCCGTCCGGCTCACAAGGCGTGCTATTCGAGCTGGCCCGCCACCCGGGCGAAGGCGAGCACGTCGACATTCCCCGCCCCGGCCCGCAGCAGCGTGCGGGCGACCGCCTCGACGGTGGCTCCGGTGGTGACGACGTCGTCGATCAGCACGACGCGCCGGCCCTTGAGATCGGGGCGCCGGGCCTCGGGCACGGCGAAGGCGCCCTGCACGTTGCGGGCGCGCTCCTTGCGGGAAAGGCCGACCTGCCGGGGCGTGCGGCGCTGGCGCGCCACCAGGAACGGATCCTGCGGCACGCCGCTGAGCCGCGACACCTCCAGCCCCAGCAGGGCCGACTGGTTGAAGCGTCGGCGCCACAGGCGCCAGCGATGCAGCGGCACCGGCACGATCACCTCGGCCGTCGCCAGGATGTCGGCGCCGGCCCGCGCCATCAGCCCGCCGAGCAGCGGGGCGATGTCGACGCGGTCGCCATATTTCAGCCGGTGGGCGAGATCGACGGCCACGCCCTCGTAGCGCGCCGCCGCCCGCGCCTTGCCATAGGCCGGCGGGTCGGCGATCGCCTCCGCCGAGAGCATGCCCTCGCCATGGTCATAGGCGAAGGGGATGCCGAGCCGCTCGCAGAACGGCCGCTCGATCAGCGGCAGGCCGGCCCAGCAGGCGGCGCACAGGCCGCCGTGCGAGCCGGTCGGCGCCAGGCAGGCGAGGCAGCGCGGCGGCAGCACGAAATCGGCCGCGCGTGCGGCGATGCGGCCGATCCGGCCGGCCCAGCGGGATGCGAGCGCCCTCTCCATGCAGCCCCTCCGCCTCAGTCTGGCATGCCGGACGCGGGCTTGGATAGGAGCTTCCGCGGCCGATCTCGGGGGCAGGATAGGCACAGGTCGCCGAATTTCCATTCTTTTCCAGCGACCTGATTTGCCGTCCGGCTTCCCCGGCTGCATAGTGCCGCGCCGTCACAGTCCGCCCGTCGAGCCCCCATGGCCACCTCCCTTCGCGCCGCCCTTGCCCGCCTGGAACTGTTCGCGAACGCCAGCGAGGCCGATCTCGACGCCGTCGCGGGGCTCGCCGTGGAGCGGCGCTATGCCGAAGGCGAGACGCTGTTCCTGCGCGGCGATCCCGGCGAGGGCATGATCGTCGTGCTGCAGGGCCGCATCCGCCTGTCCATCGTCTCGGCCGAGGGGCGCGAACTGATCCTGCGCCAGGCCGAGGCCGGGGACGTCATCGGCGAGATCGCCGTCATCGACGGCGGGCGGCGCACCGCCGACGCGGTCGCGGCCGCGCCGGTGGTCGCCGGCTTCATCGGCCAGCCGCCCTTCACCAAGCTCCTCGGCGACCGGTCGGGCCTGCAGATGATGATCCTGCAGGTGATGTGCGCGCGTCTGCGCGAGACCACGGACCAGCTCGAATCGATCGCGCTCTATCCCCTGGAGGCGCGCCTGGCGCGCTTCCTGCTCTGGCACCTCAAGCGCCACGGCCGCACCCGCGCCGACGGCGCGCGCGTCGCTCCGCTCACCATCTCCCAGGGCGCCATCGCCAGCTTCGTCGGCGCCAGCCGCCCGAAGGTCAACCGCCTGATCGCCGCCTTCGAGGCGGCGGGGGCGATCGAGCGGCGCGGCGCCATCATCCAGTGCGACGTGGCGGCCCTGACGCGCCTGGCGCAGACCGGCAGCGGCGAGCAGGCAGCGCGGGACCAGGACGGGCTTCGTGGCTGATCCCGGCCTTCGCCCGGCGATCGCGGCGGGCCTCGTCGCCTTCGCCCTGGGCATGGCCTTCCTCCTCACCGATGTCGGCGGCGCGGCGAGCCGGCTGCGCGAGGAAGCGTTCGACCTCATGGGCATGATGGTCCCGCCCGCCCGGGTGCCGGACGGCGTGGTGGTGGTCGACATCGACCGCGCCAGCCTGGCCGCCAAGGGCTCCTGGCCCTGGCGCCGCGGCGTGCTGGCCGCGATGGTCGAGCGGGTGCAGCAGGGCAAGCCCGCGGTGATCGGCCTCGACATCCTGCTGCGCGGCGCCGACCGCCGGGCCCCGGGCCCGGTGCTGCGCGCCATCGCCCAGGAGGCGCACCGCGACGACCTCGTCGCCTTCGCCGACACGCTGCGCGACGACGACACCGATCTCGCCGGCGTCATCTCCCGCTCCGACGTGGTCCTCGGCATGGTGCTGGACGACGTCAGCCGCGATGCTCCGCCCTTCCCCGCGCCGATCGTGGTCAACGGCCGTTCCAGCCAGCAGCGCCTGCGCGAGGCGGACGGCGTGGCGGCGCCGCTGTCGCAGCTCTCGGACGCGGCTGCCGCCGTCGGCGTCCTGTCCCTCGACGCCGGACCGGGGGCGCGGGTGCGCGACGCGCCGATCTTCGTGCGCGGCGCCGGCGAGGTCTATGCCGGCTTCGCCCTGGAGGTGGTGCGCGATGCCCAGCACGCCTCCACCTTCGTGCTCGAGGACGACGGCGCGACGGTGGCGATCGGCAACCTGAAGCTGCCGCTGCGCGAGGGCGCGGCGATGCGCCTCCATCTCGCGCCCGCCGCCACCTGGCCGGCGCGCACCGTCTCGGCCGCGGACGTGATGGACGGCAAGGTGGCGCCCGAGCGCTTCACCGACCGCATCGTGCTGATCGGCACCAGCGCACCGGAGGCCGGCGCCTTCTTCGCCACGGCGGCCGACCCGCTGACGCCGACGGTGCAGCTCCAGGCCGAGATCGTCGAGAATGCCCGCGCCGGCCATATCCTCGAGCGCATCGAGCGCCCGAGCCTGATCGAGCCGGCGATCGCCGCCGCGCTCGGCCTGATCGCCCTGGTCGCGGCGCTGATGCTGGGACCGCTGGCGGCGGCCGCCGTGCTCGGCCTGATGATCCTCGCCTGGATGAGCACCTCCTTCGCCCTGTTCGCCCGCATGGACCTCCTGGTCGATCCGGCCGGGCCGCTGATCCCGGCGATCGGTGCTGCCAACGCCGCCGCGCTGGTGATGTTCGCCCGCACCCGCAAGCTGCGCGGGGCGATCGAGCGCAAGTTCGGCCGCTACCTCTCGCCGGCGATCGTGCGCCGCCTGACCGCGGCGCCCGAGGAATTGAAGATCGAGGGCGAGCTGCGCGAGGTCACGGCGCTGTTCTCCGACATCGAAGGCTTCACCACCATGTCGGAGACCGCCGAGCCGCGCACGCTGGTCGGCGCGCTCGACGCCTATTTCGAGGGCGTCTGCGCCATCGTCATCCGGCATGGCGGCATGGTCGACAAGATCGTCGGCGACGCGGTGCACGGCCTGTTCAACGCCCCGCTCGACGTGCCCGGCCACGCCCGGGCGGCGCTCGACTGCGCCATCGAGATCGGCCGCTTCGCCTCGGCCTTCCGCGAGCGCGAGGACGCCAGGCGCCTCGGCTTCGGGCGCACCCGCATCGGCTTCGAGACCGGCCCGGTGATCGTCGGCGACGTCGGCGGCCTCGGCCATCTCGACTACACCGCCCATGGCGACGCGGTGAACTCCGCCGCGCGGCTGGAAGCCATCAACAAGCAGTTCGGCACCACCATCTGCCTGGGCGCGCGCGCCGCCACCGCCATCGGGCAGCCCGAGCGCCTGCGCCCGCTCGGCACGGTGACGCTGCGCGGCCGGGCCGCGGCGACGGCGGTCCACAGCCCCTGGCCGGACGATGCCACCGACGACCGCAGGCGTGCCTATGGCGCGGCCTATGCCGCGATGCAGGACGGCCGCCCCGAGGCGCTGGCCCTGTTCGAGGTCCTGGCCCGCGACTGGCCGGACGATCCGGCCACCGCCTATTGGGTGCGCACGCTCAAGGAAGCGGCTGCCGGCGCCGCAGCGGCCATGAAGGTGGCGCAATAGGGCCGGCCGGCGCGGGAGGCCTCATCCCCACGGGCCTTTCGGCCGCTCCCACGGTCCGCCGCCGGGCCGAGGCCCGAGGTCCTCCAGTCTCACGCCCTCGACGAAGCCGCCGCGCGGCCGGCCGGAGCCGGAGCGCCGCGCGATCTCCTCCAGCGCGGCGATGCGGTTCTCCGTATCGGGATGGGTGGAGAACAGGTTGTCCATCCGCGCGCCCGACAGCGGATTGATGATGAACATGTGCGCCGTCGCCGGATGCGCCTCGGCCGCCATGTTCGGAATCTGGTGGGCGGCGTTGTGGATCTTCGCCAGCGACGAGGCCAGCGCCAGCGGCTGGCCCGAGATGTCCGCGCCGCCCCGGTCGGCCTCGTATTCGCGCGCCCGGGAGATCGCCATCTGCACGATCATGGCGGCGAAGGGCGCCAGGATCATCAGGAGGATGGTGCCGAGCGGGCCGATGCCGTTGTTGTTGCGGTTGCCGGAGAAGAACATGCCGAAATTGGCGAGCATCGACACCGCGCCGGCGATGGTGGCCGTCACCGTCATCAAGAGCGTGTCGCGATGCTTGATATGGGCGAGCTCGTGCGCGATCACGCCCGCCACCTCGTCGCGGCTGAGGATCTGCAGCAGGCCGGTATGCACGGCGACGGCGGCGTTCTGCGGGTTCGGCCCGGTGGCGAAGGCGTTGGGCTGCGGGTTGTCGATGAGGTAGAGCCGGGGCATGGGCAGGCCGGCGCGGCGCGCCAGCTCCGCCGTCATCGCATAGAGGCCCGGCTCGGAGGCGGCGTCGACCTCGCGCGCCCCGTACATGCCGAGCACCATGTCGCCGGAGCGGAAATAGGCGAACAGGTTGGTGGCGACCGCCACGGCGAGCGCCACCATCATGCCGCCCGAGCCGCCGACCAGGAAGCCGACGGCCATGAACAGCGCCGTCATGCCGGCGAGGAGGATGGCGGTGCGCAGATAGTTCATGTCACATCCCGTTGCGGACCGACGACCGGTCCGTGCCTAAGGATGGGAGCGATCGCGCCGCTTGCAAGGGGGAGGCGTCGGCGCTTGCGCGTGCAGACGCGACGACGCACAATCCACCGATGCGCACGGCGTCATACAGCGAGCTTCGCCGGAACCTCGCGGCCCTGATCGACCGCGTGAACGGCGACCACGAGCCCCTCCTCATCATCCGCGACCGCGGCAAGCCTGCGGCCGTGCTGATCTCGCTGAAGGATTTTGCCTCCTGCGAGGAGACCCACCATCTCCTGAAGAGCCCGCGAAACGCTGAACGGCTGCTCGAATCAATCGTCGAACTGGAGCAAGCCCCGACGCTCAGATCCAGGGGCGGGAGGCGGCGGCCTTCTGCTCGAAGGCGGCGATGGACGGCGCCTTGTTCTCGATTGTGAGGCCGATGTCGTCCAGGCCCTTGAGCAGCTTCTCCTTGCGGGCCGGGTCGATGTCGAAGGTGACGGTGCCGCCGTCGGGGCCGTGGATCTCCTGCGCCTCGAGGTCGACGGTGAGCGTGGCATTGGCGCCGCGCTGGGCATCGTCCATCAGCTTCTCCAGGTCCTCCGGGGAGACGACCACCGGCAGGATGCCGTTGTTGAAGCAGTTGTTGTAGAAAATGTCGGCGAAGGACGTCGAGATCACACAGCGGATGCCGTAGTCCAGCAGCGCCCAGGGCGCATGCTCGCGCGAGGAGCCGCAGCCGAAATTGTCGCCGGCGACGATGATCCTGGCGCTGCGATAGGCAGGCTTGTTGAGCACGAAATCGGGGTTCTCGCTGCCGTCGTCGCGAAACCGCATCTCGGCGAACAGGCCGGCGCCGAGGCCGGTGCGCTTGATGGTCTTGAGATATTGCTTGGGAATGATCATGTCCGTATCGACATTCATGATGTCGAGCGGAGCGGCCACTCCCGTGAGCGTCGTGAATTTGTCCATGGCGTTGCAGCCTCGGTCTTGCAGCTTGATCGTCGGGTCTTTTAGAATTTCGATGTCGTGCCGGCAAGCTCGTTGGTGGCGCGGGGGATTGAGACCATGTCGGGATTGCTGCGCTTGAACGAGGCCGCGCGCAACGCCGTGGTGAAGGCGCTGGCGCCGGCCGAGCCGATCGTCTTCGTCACCACGCCGGATCCGCGCGAGGCCGGCCGCGCCGCCTGGCCCACCGCGGCGGCCGGCGCCCTGCTGGCCGTGCTCGCCGCCCCCATCGCCTTCATCGCCCTGCAGGCCATCTGGGACTCCATGCGCTATGGCGGCGCGCTCTCGTTTCCGATCGTCATGGCGCTGATCGCCGTCCCCGTCGTGCTGATGGGCTGCTACCTCATGCTCACCCCGCATGCGGCCGAACGCCGCGCCCGCGACACCGTCATCCTGGTCACCGACCGGCGGCTGATGACGCTGTCGCTGTCCGGCAAGCCGGCCCGGGCGCTGCCGGCCAATGCCATCCTCGGCGTCGAGCGGCGCAAGGTCGAGCGCGGCTACGGCACGCTGGAAGTGCGCCACGAGGCCGCCGACCCCGGCCGCGGCGACACGGCCGAGACCATCCTCGCCGGCATCGACGACGTGCTGGAGGCCGAAAGCGCCATCCGCCGCCTGTCGACGGAGCGCTCCGTCACCCTGATCGAGCCCGTGCACTGAGGCGCGCGGAGGGCTTCCGCCGCTCAGTTCATCGCCACGATCGTCCCGTTCAGCACGCAGGCGAAGGCGATCGCCGCGAGGCTCGGCAGCATCAGCAGGCCGGCGAGGCGGTCGAGCCGCCGGAACGCCGCGCTCGTCGCGGCGAGGGCGGCGAGCAGGAAGACGACCGTCAGCAGGCCCGCCTGCGGATTGTGCCGGCCGAAGAAGATGAAAGGCCAGACCGCGGCGAATGCCAGCTGCAGGGCGAGCAGGGACAGCGCCTCGCGCCGCAGCGGCGCGCCGCGCGGCAGCACGGCGATGCGTCCGGCCGCCAGCGCGGTCATCACGTGCAGCAGCGGCCAGGCCACCAGCAGCGCCCGGTCCGGCGGCGTGAACACCGGCTTGCGCAGCCCCGCATACCAGCCGCCGATTTCCGGCGCCGCCACCCAGGACCCGAACGCCGCCACGGCCAGGCACAGCACCAGCGCAGCGGGGAAGGCCACCCGGGGCGAGACCGCGGGCGGCGGCTCAGTCATGGCGAAGGACAAGGGTCCCTCCTGTGTTCCTTATTTGTTCTTGTACGGCACATCCCCCGATGCGTCAAATTCGATGCATCGGGGCAGTTCGAGGCCCAACGCGCGGGTTCGAATCCGGTTCCCGCCGCCGCACCGCCGGCAGGAAGCGTCGCATCGGGACCATGAAATGTCCGTTTCCGGTCCCTGGCCCCTGGCCGGCCGGCTAGTGTTGTGCGTCCGACGCCTGGTTCCCGACCATCGTGGCGGGCGCACGACGCAAAGCCTTGAACCAGCCGGGGTTCCGGGCCGACGGTTCGGGACGACCGTCAGGCCGGAACACCGGCATGGGCGAAACGAGGGAACGGCCATGGCAGAGGAAGCGCAGACGCGGCGTGCGCGCGCCGGGCGGGAGGGTCGGCGCGGCGGCCGCCATCCCGGGACGGCGCCGGCCTACATCACCCGCCGGATCCCGCCCTACGAGATGCTGTCGGAGGAGGCGCTGGTGCTGGTGGAGCAGCAGGCCGACCGCATCCTGGAGGAGGTCGGCTTCGAGATCCGCGGCGACCAGGAGGCCGTGGGCCTGTTCCGCGCCGCGGGCGCGGCGACCGAGGGCTTCCGCATCCGCCCGCCGCGCGGCCTGGTGCGCTCGATCATCCAGGCCTCCTGCCCGACGAGCTTCGTGCAGCATGCGCGCAACCCGGCGCGCTCCGTGGTGATCGGCGGCGAGGCCACCGTGTTCGCGCCGGCCTACGGCTCGCCCTTCGTCACCGACGCCGACCGCGGGCGGCGCTACGGCTCGCTGGAGGATTTCCGCAACCTCGTGAAGCTCGCCTATGCCAGCCCCTGGCTGCACCATTCCGGCGGCACGGTCTGCGAGCCGGTCGACGTGCCGGTCAACAAGCGCCATCTCGACATGGTGCTGGCGCACATGACCTTGAGCGACAAGGCCTTCATGGGCTCGGTCACGACAGCGCCGCGGGCGGCGGATTCGATCGAGATGTGCCGCATCCTGTTCGGCGCCGACTTCGTCGACGCCAACTGCGTCATCCTCGGCAATGTCAACACCAACTCGCCGCTGGTGCTGGACGGCGAGGCGAGCCGCGTCATCCGCACCTATGCCCGCGCCAACCAGGCCGCGGTCTGCGTGCCCTTCATCCTCGGCGGCGCCATGGGTCCGGTGACCACGGCCGGCGCGCTGGCGCAGTGCTTCGCCGAGGCGATGATGTGCGTGGCGCTGACCCAGCTCGAGCGGCCCGGCGCCCCCGCCATCCTCGGCAACTTCCTGTCCTCGATGTCGCTGAAATCCGGCGCGCCGACCTTCGGCACGCCGGAGCCGGCGCTCGGCTACATGGCGATCGGCCAGCTCGCTCGCCGGCTCGGCGTGCCGCTGCGCTGCGGCGGCAATCTCTGCGCCTCCAAGATCCCGGACGCCCAGGCCGCCTATGAGAGCGCCAACTCGATGTGGCCGGCCTTCCTGTGCGGCGCCCATTTCATCCTGCACGCCGCCGGCTGGGCCGAGGGGGCGCTCGCCATGTCCTACGAAAAGTTCGTGATGGACGCCGAGCAGTGCGGCGCCTTCCACACCTTCGCCGCCGGCATACCGATCGACGAGAACGCCTTCGCGCTCGATGCCTTCCACGAGGTCGGCCCCGGCAAGCACTTCCTCGGCTCGGCCCATACCATGCGCAACTACGAGACCGCCTTCTACGACTTTGAGTTGTCGGACAACAATTCCTACGAGCAATGGTCGGAGGAAGGCTCCAAGGACATCGTCCAGCGCGCCAATGCCCGCTGGAAGGCCATGCTCGCGGCCTATGAGCCGCCGCCCCTGGCGCAGGACCGGCTGGAGGCGCTCGAGGACCATGTCGCGCGCCGCAAGAGCGAGATGCCCGACGCCTGGTATTGAGCCGCCGCGCCGCGACTCAGGGCTTCAGCCCGTCCGGCACCGGCGGCGCGGTGTCGAGCAGCAGGATCGAGACGCGGCGGTTCATCGCCAGCGAGGGATCGTCGGCGATGGCGGGCTGCGAATCGGCCTTGCCGACGACGCCGGCGAAGCGGTCGTCGCCGACGCCGGCAGCGGCGAGCGCATCGCGCACCGCCAGGGCCCGCGCCGAGGACAGACGCCAGTGCGACGCGGCGTCGCCGTCCGCATCATTGCCGGAGACGCCGCTCCAGGCGGTGTGCCCGGTGAGCTCGACGCGGTTGGGCAGGCGCGCCAGCACGGGGGCGATGCGCGCCAGGGTCGACAGCGTGCGGGTGTTCGGGGCGGAGGAGCCGGCGGCGAACATCGAGCGCCCGTCCTGGTCGACCAGCTCGATCGACAGGCCCTTCGGCGTCTCCTCGATCCGGACATTGTTGACGAGATCGGTGAAGTCGGGGCTCGACTGCAGCGCCTGGCGGATCGAGGCGGCGGCGCTGGCCCGGCGCTGCTCGGTGGCGGGATCGACATCCCCTTCCACCTTCACGTCGCGCACCCGCGGCGCGGGATGGTCGGTCGCCTGGGAGATGTCGACATTGTCGACATGCTTCATGTTCGGGCGCGTCGGGATGCCGTCGATCTCGACCACGCCGGCGAAGCGGCTCTCCTTCAGCGTGCCGAAGGCCTGGGCCATGGAGCCGGCCACCATCTGCAGCTTCTTCTGGTCCATGGTGGAATAGGCCGTGAGCATCACGAAGAAGCTCATCAGGAGGCCCATCAGGTCGGCGAACGTGACGAACCAGCCATGGCCGCCGGCATGTCCCTTCTTCTTCCTGGACATGCCCGTCAGGCCACCGCTTCGTGGCGGGAATGCTCGGGCAGATAGGCCATCAGCAGCTCGCGCACCAGGGTCGGGCTCTTGGATTCGCGGATCGCCAGCACGCCGTCGATGATCAGGGTCGAGTTGATCTCCAGGTCCTCGGCCTTGAGGCTGACCTTGTCGGCGATCGGCATGCAGACCAGGTTGGCCAGCACCGCGCCGTAGAGGGTGGCGAGCAGCGCCGTCGCCATGAACGGGCCGAGCTTGGAGGGATCGTCCATGTTGGCGAACATCTGCACCATGCCGACCAGGGTGCCGACCATGCCGAAGGCGGGAGCGCAGTCGCCGATGGCGCGATAGACCTTCTGCGCCTCGTCGAGCCGGAACAGGGTGTTGTCGCGGTCGCGCTCGAGGGTGTCGCGCATGAAGTCACGGTCGTAGCCGTCGGCGATCATGCGCATGCCCTTGGCCAGGAACTCGTCCTCGATGGTCTCGTTCTCCAGGGCGATCGGGCCGCTCTTGCGCACGATCTCGGCCAGGCGCGTGATCTCGTCGACCACCTCGCGCTTCGACAGGCGCCGCGTGGTGAAGGCGTATTTCATCGCCAGCGGCAGGCCGTGCATGATGGTGGAGAAGGGAAAGCGGATCATCGTCGCAGCGGTGGCGCCGCCGAAGATGACGATGCCGGCGTGCTCGGAGATGAACATCATCAGCCCGCCGCCGTCCATCATCAGGAAGATGAAGACACCGAAGCCGAAGACGAGGCCGATCCCGGTCGCAATGTCCATCTGTCGATCCCAACGCAGCACGCGGCGCGAAGCGGCCTGGCGGCCGTCCAACCCGCCGGCATCTTGGGCCGGGAAGGTGAGCGCCGCGTTAACGTTAGCGAAGTTGCAACGCCTGCCGCAGAGGCGGGGGGTGTGCGCCCGCGGCACGTTGCGCCCGCCGCCGCTTCGCGCTAAAGCCCGAGGAGACCAAGCCTGCCGGGGACGCCAATGGCCGAAGACACCCACAGCGTGACGACCGCCGCCGACTTTGCCGATCATGAGCGAACCTATGAAGGTTTCCTGCGCTTCAGCGCGGTCGGCCTCGTCTGGGTGCTGTGCATCGTCGTGACGCTCGCCATCGGCGGCACCACCCATCGCTGGGCCCTCGGCGGCTTCTGGCTGGCGGTCGCCACCATCGCCTCGGTGCTGGGCCTGGCCATCAAGGGTCTCGACTGGAAGCCCGGCGCGGTGATCCTCGTCGTGATGCTCGCGACGCTCCTGATGGTGACGCACTGAGCCCAGCCCGGCGCCTGCCGCGACCGTTCGACGGACCCGGCGGGCGCTGACCGCCGGTCCGGCGGGGACGGCCGCCGCGACGGAACCGGGCGCGCTCGCCCGGCCGGCGCGGTTCGCCGGGAGGCTCCGGTCGGGTCCGCGCCGCGCGCGGCAAGAAGCGGGCCGGCAGACTTCGCCGGCCGGACGGGAGTGAAAGCGGCGTCCGCCGGGCGGACCGGCAGGTCCGGAGTCCGGCCGGGAGCGGAGGCTGCCGCGCAATTGCGGAGACGAGATCCCATGCGTATCGCCATAGCCGCCGAGACCGGTGCGGACGAGAGCCGTGTCGCGGCGACGCCGGAGACCGTGAAGAAGCTGATCGGCCTCGGCGCCAGCGTCGCGGTCGCCCCGGGCGCCGGGATCGGCTCGGGCATCCCCGATGCGGAGTACGAGGCGGCGGGGGCGACGATCGGCGCCGACGGCGTGTCCGGCGCGGATGTGGTGCTGAAGGTGCGCCGGCCTGCCGCGGCCGAGCTCGCCGGCATCAAGCCCGGCGCGATCGTCATCGCCATCATGGATCCCTATGGCCACGAGGCGGAGCTCGGGGAGCTCGCCCGGGCCGGCGTCAGCGCCTTCGCCATGGAGCTGATGCCGCGCATCACCCGCGCCCAGGTGATGGACGTCCTGTCCTCCCAGGCCAATCTCGCCGGCTACCGCGCCGTGATCGACGCCGCCGCCGAGTTCGGCCGCGCCCTGCCGATGATGATGACCGCGGCCGGCACCGTGCCCGCCGCCAAGCTGTTCGTGATGGGCGCCGGCGTCGCCGGCCTGCAGGCGATCGCCACGGGCCGGCGCCTCGGCGCCATCGTCACCGCCACCGATGTGCGCCCGGCCGCCAAGGAGCAGGTCGCCTCGCTCGGCGCCAAGTTCGTCGCGGTGGAGGACGAGGAGTTCAAGCAGGCCGAGACCGCCGCCGGCTATGCCAAGCCGATGTCGGCGGAGTACCAGGCCAAGCAGGCGGCGCTGGTCGCCGAGCACATCAGGAAGCAGGACATCGTCGTCACCACGGCGCTGATCCCCGGCCGCCCGGCACCGCGGCTGATCTCCGCCGCCATGGTGGCGAGCATGCGGCCGGGCTCGGTCATCGTCGATCTCGCGGTCGAGCGCGGCGGCAATGTCGAGGGCGCCGTGCCCGGCGAGACCGTCACCACCCCCGAGGGCGTCAAGATCGTCGGCCATCTCAACGTGGCCGGCCGCATCGCCGCCTCGGCCTCCGGCCTCTATGCCCGCAACCTGCTCGCCTTCCTGGAGACGCTGATCGACAAGAAGGACAAGGTCCTCAAGCCGAACTGGGACGACGAGCTGGTCAAGGCGACGCTGCTCACCCGCGACGGCGCCGTCGTCCATCCGAACTTCCAGCCCAAGTCCTGAGCGAGGGCGGCGCGAGCCGCCTGCCATTCGTCTTCCGCGGCGCAAGGCCGCCACCACACCGGGGCCCGATCATGGCGGATACTCCTGAGCAACTCCTGCAGCATGCCCGAGACGCCGCCGACATGGCTCGCCAGGCTGCTGACGCCGCGCAAGCCTATGCCGACCAGATCGCGAGCACGGCCGGCGCCGCGGCCCATGCGGCGACAGGCGGGGCGATCGATCCCTTCGTCTTCCGCTTCGCCATCTTCGTGCTGGCGATCTTCGTGGGCTACTACGTCGTCTGGTCGGTGACGCCGGCGCTGCACACGCCGCTGATGTCGGTGACCAACGCCATCTCCTCGGTGATCGTGGTCGGCGCCCTGCTCTCGGTCGGCGTGGCGCTGGGCGACACCTTCGAGTCCGGCCCGCTCTGGGCCCGGGGGCTCGGCTTCCTCGCCCTGATCCTGGCTTCGATCAACATCTTCGGCGGCTTCCTCGTCACCCAGCGCATGCTGGCGATGTACAAGCCCAAGGACGGCGCCGCGCCGGCCAGGAAGCACTAGGGGCGGATGATGTCGGTCAACCTCGTCCAGGTCCTCTATCTCGCCGCCGGCGTGCTGTTCATCCAGGCCCTGCGCGGCCTGTCCTCGCCGGCGACCTCCCGGCGCGGCAACACGCTCGGCATGATCGGCATGGCGCTGGCGATCGTCACCACGCTCGCCGTCGCCCCGCCCTCCGGCATCTCCGGCTGGGTCATGGTGGTGCTGGGGCTGGCCATCGGCGGCGGCATCGGCGCGGTGATCGCCCGGCGCGTGGCCATGACGGCCATGCCCCAGCTCGTCGCCGCCTTCCATTCCGGCGTCGGCCTGGCGGCGGTGTTCGTCGCCGCCGGCGCGCTCTATGCGCCGCAGGCCTTCGGCATCGGCGCCCCCGGCGCCATCCACGGCGCCTCGCTGGTGGAGATGTCGCTGGGAGTGGCCATCGGCGCCATCACCTTCACCGGCTCGGTGATCGCCTTCGCCAAGCTCAACGGCAACATGTCGGGCAAGCCGATCATGCTGCCGGGCCGGCACCTCATCAACATCGCCCTGGCGGTGCTGCTGGTGGCGCTGATCGTCGCCTTCGTCATGACCGAGGCGCATGTGCTGTTCTGGCTGATCGTGCTGGTCTCGCTGGTGCTGGGCGGGCTGATCATCATCCCGATCGGCGGCGCCGACATGCCGGTGGTCGTGTCGATGCTCAACTCCTATTCCGGCTGGGCGGCGGCGGGCATCGGCTTCACCCTCGGCAACCTCGCCCTGATCATCACCGGCGCGCTGGTCGGCTCCTCCGGTGCCATCCTCAGCTACATCATGTGCAAGGCGATGAACCGCTCGTTCATCTCCGTCATCCTCGGCGGCTTCGGCGGGGAGAGCGCGGCGGCCGGCGGCGGCGCGGTGGAGACGCGGCCGGTCAAGCAGGGCTCGGCGGACGATGCCGCCTTCATCATGAAGAACGCCTCCAAGGTCATCATCGTGCCGGGCTACGGCATGGCGGTGGCCCAGGCCCAGCACGCCCTGCGCGAGATGGGCGACCGCCTCAAGGCCGAGGGCGTCGACGTGCGCTACGCCATCCACCCCGTGGCCGGCCGCATGCCCGGGCACATGAACGTGCTGCTGGCCGAAGCCAACGTGCCCTATGACGAGGTGTTCGAGCTCGAAGACATCAACGCCGAGTTCGGCCAGGCCGACGTCGCCTTCGTCATCGGCGCCAACGACGTCACCAATCCCGCCGCCAAGACCGATCCGGCCTCGCCGATCTTCGGCATGCCGATCCTCGACGTGGAGAAGGCCAAGACCGTGCTGTTCATCAAGCGCGGCATGGGCTCGGGCTATGCGGGCGTGGAGAACGAGCTGTTCTTCAAGGACAACACCATGATGCTCTTCGGCGACGCCAAGAAGATGGTAGAAGAGATTCTCAAATCGCTATGACGGCCGGCGGCCGCGCGGGCGAGCGAGGCATGGACGGTCCTGGGATGGGTGGATGGGCGAACTGATCCTGCTCGGCGATATCGGCGGCACCAACAGCCGTTTCGCCCTGGTCGAGCGCGGCGCAACCGCGCCGCGTGCCGTGCGCCACTACAAGAACGCCGACTTTCCCTCCTTCCAGGCGGCGATCGAGGCCTATGTCGCCGATGTCGGCGAACGGCCGCAGGCCGGCGTCGTCGCCATTGCCGGCCCGGTGGCCGGCGAGACCGTCGGCCCGACCAACATGGCGCGCTTCCGCTTCCGCCCGCCCGAGCTGACCGCGGCGCTCGGCTTCTCGCGTCTCGACGTCATCAACGATTTCGAGGCGGTGGCGCGCGCCCTGCCCCACCTCGCCCGCGAGGAGCTGCAGGTGATCGGCGGCGTCGAGGCCGGCGCGCCGGGCGGCAATGTCGCCGTGCTCGGCCCCGGCACGGGCCTCGGCGTCGGCGCGCTGGTGCGCGGCGGCGGGCGCTGGACCGCGGTGCCCTCCGAAGGCGGCCATGCCGAGATCGGCGCCCCGGACGGCGACTGGGCCAGGGCGCACGAGATCATCCGCCGGCGCGTCGGCCGCGTGTCCGGCGAGCACGTGCTGTCGGGCCCTGGCCTCGAGCGCATCGATGCCGCCCTGCGCGAGCTCGCGGGCGACGCCAGGCGCCTCGAGGCCGCCGAGATCGGCCCGCTGGCCCTCTCCGGCTCGGACCCGGTCGCGCGGGAGGCAGCCGACCTCTTCCTCGACTACCTCGCCCGCTTCTCCGGCGACGTGGCGCTGATGTTCGCGGCCAAGGGCGGCATCTTCCTCTATGGCGGCGTGGTGCAGAAATTGTCGCCGCTGATCGACCCCGCCCGCTTCCGCGCCGCCTTCGAGGCCAAGAGCCCGCTGGAGCCGTTCCTGCGCCCGATCCCGGTGCATCTCATCACCAGCCCGACGCCGGGCCTGGCCGGCTGCGCCGCGGCGGCGGCGGACTGGTAGGCGCCGTCAGGCCCGGAAGTCGAGCCCGATATCGAGCACCGGGGCGCTGTGGGTCAGCCAGCCCACCGAGATCAGGTCGACCCCGGCGGCGGCGATGGCCGGCGCCGTCGCCGGCGTGACCCGGCCGGAGGCTTCGGTGACGGCGCGGCCGCCGACCATCGCCACCGCCTGGCGCAGCTCATCCGGCGTCATGTTGTCGAGCAGCACCGCATCGACGCCGAGGCCGAGCGCCTCCTCGAGCTGGGCGAGGGTGTCGACCTCCAGCTCGATCTTGACCATGTGGCCGACGCCGGCCCGCGCCCGCTCCACCGCCGGACGGATGCCGCCGGCGATGGCGACATGGTTGTCCTTGATCAGCACGGCATCGTCGAGCCCGAAGCGGTGATTGCCGCCGCCGCCGGCCCGCACCGCATATTTCTCGATTCCCCGCAGGCCCGGCGTGGTCTTGCGGGTGCAGACGATCTGCGCCTTGTGGCCGCGCACCGCGGCGACGAGGCCCGCCGTGGCGGTCGCGACACCGCTGAGCCGGCAAAGAAAATTCAGCGCCGTGCGCTCGGCGGTGAGCAGCCCGCGCGCCGGCCCCTCGGCCACGGCGATCATCGTGCCCGGGGAGACCTCCGCCCCGTCCGGGCGTTCGACGGTGACGGTGATCGCCGGATCGATCAGGCGGAAGGCCAGGGCCGCGAGGTCGAGCCCGGCGACGACGCCGGGCTGGCGCGCGGCCAGCACGGTGGTCGCCCGGTGCCCGGCCGGGACGATGGCGTCGGTGGTGAGGTCGCCGGCCCGGCCGAGATCCTCCAGGAGGGCGGCCCGCACCAGCGGTTCGATCATGATCGTGGCAAGCGGCGTCAGCGGCATGGGTTGGTCCTCCTTCAAGCGCTTCTGGCGAGAGGCTGCGGCCGGTCGAATACGCGGGCCGCGGCCAGGGCCTCGTCGAGGCGCAGGCGGATGCGGCGCGGCTCGGCGGCGCGGCAGGGGAAATCGGTGCGGTGATGCGCGCCGCGGCTCTCCGTGCGGCGCAGCGCGGCGACGGCGATCATCAGCCCGACCGCGGCCGGGTCGCCGGCCGGGCCGTCCCCGGCAGCGAGCGGCAGCAGCGTCGCCAAGGCCGCCTCCAGCCCGGCCGCCTCGCGCAGCACGCCGAGATGGCGCGACAGGGTCGGCCGGACGGCGGCCGGATCCGGGGCCGGTGGCGGAGCCGGCGGGGCGAGCGGCGCCGCGCCTCCGGCCGCCGTGCCGGCGACGCTGTCCGCGACCCAGCCGGCCGAGACCGCCGCCTCGATCAGCGAATTGCTGGCCAGCCGGTTGGCGCCGTGCAGGCCGGTGCAGGCGACCTCGCCGCAGGCCCAGAGCCCCGCGACCGAGCTGCGCCCCTCGTCGTCCACCGCCACGCCGCCCATGTGGTAGTGCGCCGCCGGCCGGATCGGCACCGGCTGCGTCGCCGGATCGAAGCCGGCGGCGCGGCAGAGCACGGATATGGCGGGAAAGCGCTCCGCAAAATCCGCGCCCGGCCGCTGCCGCGCATCGAGGAACACCCGATGCCCGGCGGCGAGGTGCCGCCAGACGCCGCGCGCCACCGCATCGCGCGTGGCGAGCTCGGCGCCCGGCATGTCGGCGAGGAAGCGCCGCCCGGTCTCGTCCACCAGCACCGCGCCTTCGCCGCGCACCGCCTCGCTGACCAGCGCCATCGGCCGCGCCGGCCCGTCGAGGGCGGTGGGGTGGAACTGCACGAATTCGAGGTCGGCGAGCACGGCGCCGGCCCGGGCGGCGAGCGCCAGGCCCTGGCCGAAGCTGCCGGCCGGATTGGTGCTGTCCTGGAACAGGCCGCCGACGCCGCCGGTGGCGAGCACGACGCGGCGGGTGGCGAGGGCGAGGGCGCCGGCCGGCCCGGCCGCCGCGACGCCGGCAATGGCGCCATCCTTCAGGAGCAGCCGCCGCGCCTCGAGGCCTTCGAGCACAAGGATCGACGGCGTGCGACGCACCGCGGCGGCGAGGGCGCGCATCACCTCGCGCCCGGTGCCGTCGCCGGCGGCATGGACGATGCGGTGGCGGCTGTGCGCCGCCTCCAGGCCGAGGCGCAAGCGCCCGTCGTCGTCGCGGTCGAAGGCGGCGCCGAGCCGCGCCAGGGCCTCGATCGCCGCGGGCGCGGCCCGCACGATCCGCCCGGCGACCTCCGCGTCGCACAGGCCGTCGCCGGCCGCCAGCGTGTCGGCGAGGTGCAGGCCGGGATCGTCGTCCGGCCCGAGACTGGCGGCGAGGCCGCCCTGGGCCCAGGCGCTGGAGGCCTCCGCGCCGAGCGGCGCCTTGGCGAGGACCACCACCGGCTCGGGCGCGAGCCGCAGCGCCGTCATCAGGCCGGCGAGGCCGCCGCCGACGATGACCGGCCTCCCCGAAAGCTCGGAAGCGGAAAGGAGCCGTGTCATAGCGCCAGCATCCTCTCGACCGCCCGCCGCGCGGGTGCCGCCACCACCGGGTCGATCGTGACCTCGTGCCGGTTCTCCTCCAGCGCCTGCCGGATGTTCTTCAGCGTGATCCGCTTCATGTGCGGGCAGAGATTGCAGGGGCGGATGAACTCGACGCCGGGGTGCTGCACGGCGACATTGTCGCTCATCGAGCATTCCGTCAGCAGCACCACGCGCGCCGGCTGCCTCAGGCGGACATAGTCCGACATGACCGCGGTCGAGCCGGCGAAGTCGGCCGCCGCCACCACGTCGGGCGGGCATTCGGGATGGGCGAGGACGGTGATGCCGGGATGGTCCTCGCGCAGCTGGCGCACCTCGTCGGCCGAGAAGCGCTCGTGCACCTCGCAATGGCCCTTCCAGGCGATGATCTCGACCCTGGTTTCGGCGGCGACGTTGCGGGCGAGATATTCGTCGGGGATCATGATCACCCGGTCGACGCCGAGCGACTCCACCACGGCGCGGGCATTGCCCGAGGTGCAGCAGATGTCGGATTCCGCCTTCACCGCCGCCGAGGTGTTGACATAGGTGACAACAGGCACGCCGGGATGGCGCGCCCGGATCAGGCGGACATCAGCCGGGGTGATCGACTCGGCCAGGGAGCAGCCGGCGCCGAGGTCCGGGATCAGCACCGTCTTGGACGGATTGAGCAGCTTGGCGGTCTCGGCCATGAAGTGCACGCCCGCCAGCACGATGATGTCCGCGTCGGTCTGCGTCGCCATGCGGGCGAGAGCCAGGCTGTCGCCGACGAGATCGGCGACGCAGTGGAAGATCTCGGGCGTCTGGTAATTGTGGGCCAGGATGACGGCGTTGCGCTCGCGCTTCAGCGTGAGGATGGCATCGACGTCGCCGGCGAAGACCGGCCATTCCAGCGCCGGGATGACCCGGCTGACCCGGTCGTAGAGCGGCGCCGTGCGCGCCAGGGCTTCGGATAGTGCAGCCATAATTTATACTCTCTCTGAGCATAACTACGGCATATGCTGATCCTGAGCATAAGCTTTGTCAAGCCCGCGACAGCGGCAGCTTGGTGCCGGCGACGGCGCGCTCGGCCAGGACGGCGTGACGGAAGCGGAACAGCTTGGCCGGGCGCCCGCCGGTGTCGGCCAGGGTCTCGCCGGTCTCCTCGACCAGCTCCTGCTGCTCGATCAGGCGCCGGAAATTCTGCTTGTGCACCAGGCGGCCGGCGAGCGCCTCGACGCAGCGCTGCAGCTGCAGCAGGGAGAAGGCCGGCGGCATCAGCTCGAACACCACCGGGCGGTACTTGATCTTGGCCCTGAGCCGGGCGATGCCGGTGGCGAGGATGCGGCGGTGGTCGACCGCCATGGGCCGCCCCGGCAGCGAGGCCGGCGGACGCTCGGGATGGCGCCGCAGCGCTTCGGGCACCAGCTCGGCCTCGTACATCAGCTCATAGCGCTGCAGCACCAGCTCCTCGTTCCAGGCGTCGCCGTCGAGGCCGAAGGTGATGGCGGCGCGCCGGCGCCGCGCCTCGCGCGTCGCGGCATCCCCGGCCGCCTCGGCCCAGGCGGCAAGGCGCGGGGCGATGCGGTCGGCGATGAGGGAGGGCGGCCCGACGCGATGGTCCTCCCAGGGAAAATATTCGTACCAGTCGCGCCAGCCCGAGCCCTGGCCGGGAAGCTCACGGGCGAGGCCGAGATAGCTGACCGAGATGACGCGCCGGCCGCCGGCATCCTCCATGCGGTCGCGATCGGCGAAGGTGTAGAGCTGCTCGACATGGCCGAGGGGATGACCGGTCTGGCGCTCCACCCAGGCCCTGAGGCCCGCCTGCAGCGAGCGGTGCCCGGGCTCGAGCGGCCCGGAGGGCAGCGCGCCGCCCTCCCCGATCGTCATCACCCGCGGCGCCTCGGCGCTGACCGCCGCGAGCACCGCGATCAGGTCCGCGGCGACGGCATTGGCTTCGGCCGACTGGTCGGCCGGCTGCTGAAGTGTCGCGGTCATTCCAGCTCCACGCCCGACCTGCTTCGGCGCCAGGATATAGCGGCCCGTCGTGCCCTCGCAAAGAATACGGACGGCGGCAGCGCTCCCCCAATGGTGAGCACAAGGCGCACCAGCCCAGCCATTGCCTCGAGCGGATTCGCGATCGTCAGCCCGGCGGTGGTGGTGCGGACTGGAGCTGAGCCGTCGCGCCCCCTCTGCAGCTCCACGTGTTCGCGTGGATGGCCGGGTCAAGCCCCGTAGGCGTTAAGATAAGAAGGTGGTGGCCAGTTGGGCGCGACGTCGATCAATCCCCTCCCCCTTGTGGGGAGGGGTTAGGGGTGGGGGTCCATCATGATATGTCGAGACCGATGTCTACGACCCCCACCCTTTATCCCTCCCCACAAGGGGGAGGGAAGGCACAGGCGTCGCGCAAATCTTACAAAGACGCGTCACGCACAGCGCGATATTTGCCTCCCGGCAGGCCTTATCTTAGCGCCTATGGGGTCAAGCCCGGCCATGACGGAACGGTTGCGGCAAGGACGGCGGCGGCCGCGCCATCCTCAACCGTCATGGGCGGGCTTGACCCGCCCATCCACGCGAACATCGCCGGGTGCGATCGGGGAACCGACGAAATCCTTCTCACTGTCGTCACAACGAAGCAGCCGTTCGCCTCGCCACCCACCCGTTCCCTCTTCAGCTGTGGATCGCCACCGCCCGCGCGGGAAAGCCCGAGCCGTCCTTGGCCTTCGGCCAGGTCGCCATGATCAGGGCGCCCGCCTCCGGCACCTTGTCGAGATTGGCGAGGAGCTCGATCTGCCAGCGGTCGATCGACAGCACATAGTGCTCCAGGCCGTAGTCGCCGGCCGAGACGGCGATGCCGGGATCGGTGTCGATCTGCTCGTGGCCGACGGCGGTGATGCCGCGCTGCTCGAACAGCAGCGTCAGCACCGCCCGCGACCAGCCGGGCGTGTGCGAGATCCCGTCGGCCGAGCGGTTGGCGAAGCGTTCGGGGTCGGGCCAGCGCGCGGCCCAGCCGGTGCGCAGCGCCACGAAGGATCGGTCCGGGATGCGCCCGTGCCGCGCCTCCCAGGCCTCGACATCGGCGAGCTCCGGCACGGCGTCTGCGCTGGCCGCCACCTTGGCGGTGATGTCGAGCACCACCAGCGGCAGCAGCATCTCGGCGACGGGAATCGCGTCCAGCGTCCGCCCGCCCTTGATGAAGTGCACGGGCGGATCGACATGCGTCCCCCACTGGCCGACGAAGCCGTAGCGGTGCACCTGGAAGGCGTCCCCCTTGGCGAAGTCGAACACCATGCTCCGCTCCTCGTCCGGGAAAGCCGCGAAATGCGGCTGTCCCGGCTGGAAGGGATGGGTCAGGTCCGTGAAGGTCGCGCCGGCGAGCGCCTGGTCGAACAGGCTCCAGAGCGTGCCGTCGGCCATGGCTCAGGGCTCCGCCACGAAGGAGGGCGCCGCCTCGCTGGCGAGCATCAGCTTGCCGTCCTTGACGCCGATCACCGACACCGACTTGTCCGGCACCGCGACGCCGGGGCGGTAGGAAATCGTGCCGGTGACGCCGGGCAGGCCCGACGTGGCGGCGAGCGCGTCGCGGATCTTGGCGGGATCGGGCTCGCCGGCGCGCTTGATCGCATCCGCCATCAGCTTGACCGCGTCATAGCCGAGCGCCGCGAAGGCGTTCTCCGGCTCGCTGCCGGTCGCCTTCTTGTAGGCGTCCATGAAGGCCTGCACCTTGGGGCTGGCGCCCTCGCCGATATAGGCGTGGGTGGTGAAATAGGTCCCGTTCGCCGCCTCGCCGCCGACCTGCAGCAGGAGCGGGGTGTCGTAGCCGTCGCCGCCGACCACCGGCAGGTCGATGCCGGCCTGGCGCAGCTGCTTGAGGATCAGGCCGATCTCCTCGGCATTGGCCGCGGCATAGATGAAGCCCGGCTTCTCCGGCAGCGCCTTGATCTTGGCGATCTGGGCGGTGAAGGTCTTGTCGCCGATCTTGTAGCTATCCTTGCCGATGATCTTGCCGCCGCCGTGCTCATAGGCCTGGACGAAATAGTCGGAGAGCAGGGTGGTGTATTCGGTGCCGATGTCGGTGAGGAGATAGGCGGTCTTGGCGTTGAGGGTCTTCAGCGCGAACTCGGCGCCGACCGCCGCCTGGACGTTGTCGCCGAAGCAGGCGAGGAACACCTCGTTGCCGAGCTGGCTCGGCAGCTTGGGCGAGGTGGCGCCGGGCGTGATGAAGGGGATCTGCGCCTTCTGCACCTGCGGGCCGATCGCCAGCACGCTGTCGGAATCGGCGAAGCCGACGATGCCGACCACCTTGTCGCTGTCGATCAGCTGGCTCGCCACGGTCGAGATCACGGTGGCGTCGCTCTTGGAATCATAGACCACCAGCTCGATCGGCCGGCCCAGCACGCCGCCGGCGGCGTTGATCTCCGCGGCCGCGAGCTTGGCGCCGTTGAGCATCGGCCCGTCGAGCGAGGCCTGGACGCCGGTGACGTTGGCGGGATAGCCGATCTTGATCGGGTCGGCGGCGAAAGCGGTCCCGACCGCGCCGAAGGCGACGGCCGCGCAAAGACCGAGGCGGACAGCGCCGCGTCGGGTCAAGCTGATCATGGGTCTTGTCCTTCTGTCTGACGGTTTGGTGCCGATTGTCTGGTGAGCCCGAAGGTGAATTCGCGCTCGCCCATGATCCCCTTCGGCCGGAAGATCATGATCAGGATGAACAGGAAGCCGAGGACGATCTGGCTGGCCCCGAACAGTGCGGGGACCTTGAGGTCGCCGATGGAAAAGCCCCGCTCCACCGAGCGCAGCAGCTCGGAGAGGATGGTGACGCCGATGACCCCGACCAGGGCGCCGGAGAGCGAGCCCATGCCGCCCAGCACCAGCATGGCGATCAGGTTCATGGTCATGGCGAAGTAGAAGGTGACCGGCGAGAACGAGCCGAGATAATGGGCATAGAGCGAGCCGCCGACCCCGGCGAAGAAGGCGCCGATCGAAAAGGCGATCAGCCGGGCCCTGAGCACGTCGATGCCGACCGCACTCGCCGCGATCGTGTCGTCGCGCACCGCCTTCAACGCCCGCCCGAAGGGCGAATAGATCAGCCGCGCCAGCACGATCAGCGTCACCGCCAGCCAGCCGAGCACCCAGGGCAGGCTCGTCTCCAGCGGCACGCCGGTGAAGGTGCGGGCGCCGCGGGTGAAGTCCGAGGCGTTGATCAGCACCACGTTGACGATGATCAGGAAGCCCATCGTCGCCACCGAGACGAAATAGCCGGAGAGCCGCATCAGGGGATAGCCGACGACCACGGCCAGCAGCCCGGTGAACAGGCCGGCGGCGAGGGTCGCCGGCAGGAAGGGCAGGCTGAACCAGTTGAGCGCCGCCGGCAGGTGCGGCAGCAGTGAGGCCTTCTGCTGCACCGTCAGCGACAGGATGCCGGAGAGATAGGCGCCGGCGCCGATGAAGCCGACATGGCCGAGCGAGAACACGCCGGTGAAGCCGTTGCTGAGCGACAGCGACAGCACCAGGATGGCGTTGAGGCCCATCAGGAGGAGGATGCGCACGTAATAATCGCCCATCACGTGCGGGGCGCCGAAGGCCACCACCGCCGCGAGGAGGAGCGCCGCCGCCACCGTGACGGGGATGCGCGCCGGCCGGCTCACAGCTTGATCTCCCGGTTGGGTTTGAGGAGCCCGCCCGGGCGGAACAGCAGGAAGGCGATGAGCAGGGCGAAGACGATGGCGTCGCGGTACGGGGTGACCGAATCCGGCATGAAGGCGACGATGAAGATCTCCAGCGCGCCGAGCATGTAGCCGCCGACCAGCGCCCCGGCGATCGAGCCGAAGCCGCCGATGATGGCGGCGACGAAGGCCTTGAGCAGCGGCGTGAAGCCCATCTGCGGCTGGACGACGCCGGCCTGCGCCGCCCAGAGCACGCCGGCGAGCCCGGCATAGGCGGAGGCGACGAGGAAGGCGATGATCACCAGGCGGTTGACGTCGAGCCCGACGAGCTGGGCCGCCGCCATGTCCTCGGCCGCCGCCCGCATGCCGAGCCCGACCGTGGTGCGGGTGATGAACCAGCCGAGCAGCACCAGCGACACGAGCGTCAGCGCGATGGTGAGGATGTTGATGCTGGTGAAGGTGATCGCCCCGCCGGCGAGCTGCCAGGCGCCGTTGAGCACGTCCGGCAGCGGGAAGTTGCGGGGCGAGGAGGTGAACAGGAGGATGCCGAGATTCTCCAGGATATAGGTGACGGCGAGGCTGGTGAGCAGCCGCGTCACGTCCGGCGCGCTGCGGATCGGCCGGTAGGCGATGCGCTCGATCAGGAAGCCGGCGAACGCCGCCCCGGCGACGCCGCAGACGAGCGCGGGGACGAAAGGCAGGCCGAGGCCGTTGAGCACCACCGTGGTGAAGGCGCCGACCATCATCACGTCGCCATGGGCGAAATTGGTGAGGCGCAGCACGCCGAACACGATGGACAGGCCCACCGCCACCAGGGCGTAGAGGCTGCCGAGGCTGACCGCGTTGATGACCTGCTGCAGGATATAGTCGAAGCTGGTCATGCCGCCCCCAGATAGGCCTGGGCGATGCGGTCGTCCGCCCGCAGCTCGGCGGCCGGCCCCGACAGCGCCACCGTGCCGGTGCGCAGCACATAGGCCCGGTCGGCGAGGTCCAGCGCCAGCGCGATGTTCTGCTCGACCAGGAGCATGGTCATGCCCTGGCGCTTGAGCTCGGCCAGCGCCGCGAAGATATGGCGAACCAGCAGGGGCGCGACGCCGAGCGAGGGCTCGTCCAGGAGCAGCAGCCGGGGCGCGGCCATCAGCGCTCGGGCGAGCGCCAGCTGCTGCTGCTCGCCGCCGGACATGGTGCCGGCGAGCTGGCGCCAGCGCTCCTTCAGGATCGGGAACAGGGCGAACATGCGCTCGACGTCGCGGGCGACGCCGTCCCTGTCGGCCCGCGTGCAGGCGCCGAGCCGCAGGTTCTCGGCGACGGTGAGGCCGCCGAACAGGCGCCGCCCCTCCATGGCGTGGGCGATGCCGCGCCTGACGATCTCCGAGGGCTTCAGGCCGGCGATCGGGACGCCGTCGAGGGCGATGGTGCCGGATTTCGGCCGCGACAGGCCGGAAATGGTGCGCAGCGTCGTGCTCTTGCCGGCGCCGTTGGCGCCGACCAGCGCCACCACCTCGCCGGCGCGCACCTCCAGCGTCACCTCCTTCAAGGCGCGCACGGCGCCGAAGCTGACGGCGAGGCGGTCGAGGCGCAGAAGGGGGGCGGCGTCAGGCATGGCCGAGATAGGCCTCCCGCACCCGCGGATGGCTGCGCACCGCCTCGGGCGAGCCGACGCAGATCACCTCCCCCGTGGCGAGCACCTGGATGCGCTCGCACAGATTCATGATCAGGTCCATGTCGTGCTCGACCACCACCACGGTGACGCCGTGGAGGTCGCGGATGCGGCGGATCAGGGCGGTCAGCGCCCGGGTCTCGCCGGAATTGAGCCCGGCCGCCGGCTCATCGAGCAGCAGCAGGGTCGGCTCGGTGGCGAGCGCCCGGGCGATCTCCAGCCGCCGCTGGTCGCCATAGGGCAGGTCCACCGCCGGCCGGTCGGCCTGGCTCGCGAGCCCCATCAGGTTGAGCAGGCGCGCGGCGATGGTCTCGGCCTCGCGCGCATGGGCGCGATAGCGCGGGCCGCGCAGCACGGCGGCGACGGGGCCGACGGGATGGCGCAGCTGCGCCGCCGCCAGGATGTTCTCGGCGACGGAGAGCGAGCCGAACAGGCGCGAGCCCTGGAAGGTGCGGGCGATGCCGAGCCCGACGATCCGCGCCGTGCCGACGCCGACGATCGAGCGCCCCCTGAACTCGATCGCGCCGGAATCGGGCCGGGAGAAGCCGGTGATCAGGTTGAAGAACGTGCTCTTGCCCGAGCCGTTCGGGCCGATCACCCCCAGGATCTCGCCCTCCCTGAGCTCGATCGCGTGCTCGCGCAGGGCCACCAGCCCGCGGAAGGACTTGGTGAGGCCGGCGGTGCGCAGCACGACCGGCCCTGGCGCGTCCGCAGCGCTGCTCACGTCGCCACCTCCAGCTCGGCGAGCAGGGCCGCGGTGCTCGCCTGGCGGCAATAGCCGCGGAAGGCGGCCAGCGCCTGCTGGTGCCGGACCTCGCTGTCGGTGGTGCAGGCATCGACCGGGCAGACCATGCGAAAGCCCCGGTCGGCGCCGTCGCGCACGGTGTGGTCGATGCACTGGTCGGTGAGGAAGCCCGTCACCACGAGGGTGTCGAGGCCGATATTGCGCATGAGATAGTCGAAATTCGTCGAGTTGAAGAGGCTCGACGAGGTCTTGGGCAGCACGATCTCGTCCTCGCCCGGCCGCAGCGCCTCGATCACCCGCGTCTCCGGGCTGCCCGGCGCGAAATGGAAGTTGGTCTGCTTGTAGTCGAGGCTGCGGTCGCGGCCGTCGCGCGTCAGGCTGGCGATCACGGTGTAGACGATCTCGGCGCCGGCGGCGCGGCCGGCCGCGATCAGCCGGGCGATGTTGGGGATGGCGATGTCGCGCGCCGTGCGGAAGAAATAGGGCCGCGCCGCGGCGGCTCCGGCATGGAAGATGCCGTCCTGGGTGTCGATCACCAGGATCGCCGTCCGGGCCGGGTCGAGCGGGGCGTCCCGCGAGGGGGTTGCGGCCATCTCAGCCTCCCGCGAAGGCGGCATGGGCCCGCCGCAGCACGCGCTCGAGCCGCTCCGCCCAGAGGGCCTGGCCCGCCGCCTCGCCGATCAGGTCCTGACGGATCTCGAACTCGACATAGGGCAGGCCGCGCTCCTCGCCATGCACGGGGATCGAATAGCTCGTCGCCATGTCGACGCCGTAGGGCTCGTTGCGGCCGATCACCAGGCCGGGCTCGGCTTCGAGCGCGGCGAGCACCGGCCGGCTGAAACGGTCGTCGGCGCCGTAGCACAGGCCGACGTGCCAGGGCCGCTGGAAGGGCTGCGCCCGCAGCGAGGGCGTGAAGCTGTGCATCGAGACCAGCACGGTCGGCAGTCCCGCCGCCGCGCGGGCGTCGAGCCGGGCCACGATCTCGCGATGGTAGGGCGCGACGATCTCGGCGAGCCGGCGCTCGCGCTCGGCCGCGTCGATGCCGGCATTGCCGGGCACCGGCGTGCCGTCGGAGACCGGGGCGATCAGGTCGGGCGCATCGTGCCGGCGGTTGCACTCGACCACCAGGCGCGAATAGCGCTGGAAGACCAGCGGCACGCCGAGCCGGTCGGAGAGGCGCACGCTGACGCCGAGAATGCCGATGTCGATGCCGATATGCCGGTCGAGCTCGGCCTGCGCCAGGCCGAGGCTGCCGAGCGCCGCCGGCACCGCATTGCCGGCATGGTCGCAGATCATCAGGAACGGCGAAACGGCCTCGCCGTTGCGCACGTCCACCGGGGCCGGGTCGTCGGGACCGAGCAGGGGACCGGGGCCGCTCATCTCAATAGGCCCTGGCATAGAGGCGGCAGAGTTCGTCGATCTCGATGCCGGTCGTCATGGCCACCTCGCCGCGCTTGTGCATGAGATAGGCCTCGCCCAGCACCGGCCCGAGCCAGCCCATGGCCGCCGCGTCGGCCTCGAGCGCGTCGAGCGCCTCGTCCAGGCGGCGCGGCAGGTCGCCGATGCCGCGGGCGGCGCGCTCCTGCGGCGAGAGCGCGCCGGGATCGCCCGATGTCAGGACCGGCCGCGGCAGCCGGCGCCGGATCCCGTCGAGGCCGGCGAAGACCAGCATGCCGAGCTGGAGATAGGGGCTCGCGGCTGCGTCGGCGCCGCGATATTCCAGATTGTAGCGCCGGGCGACGTCGACATCGCCGGTCTCCGGGAACGGGCAGATGCGCAGCAGCGCCTCGCGGTCGCGGTCGGCGAGATTGGCGTAGTAGGCCGACCAGGAATGCGGCTTCAGCCGTTCGTAGGAGACGACGCTCGGCGCGGTGACGGCGCACAGCGCCCGGGCATGGTCGAGGATGCCGGCGGCGAAGGAGGCCGCGACCGGGCTGAGGCCGCCCGGCTCCCCCGCCTGATGGCACACCGGCTCGCCGGCGCGGTCGGTCAGGCTGAAATGGATGTGCACGCCGTTGCCGGCGACGCCGCGCGTCACCATC
Organism: Labrys wisconsinensis; assembly: GCF_030814995.1. GTDB lineage: Bacteria > Pseudomonadota > Alphaproteobacteria > Rhizobiales > Labraceae > Labrys > Labrys wisconsinensis. The sequence continues at coordinate 614,842 of NZ_JAUSVX010000001.1, forward strand.
GGCGAGAAGCTGATCTGGTGGTTGTGGCGGCGGGCGGTCGAGCGGGCGATCTCGCGCAGCTTCACCGCCTGGTCGGCCGCAGTCAGGCCGGGTGCGGGGTCGACCGTGACCTCGAACTGGCGCGGCCCGTATTCCGGCAGGAACGTGTCGGGCGAGAGGCCGTTGGCGCGCAGGGCGCCGATGAAGTCGCCGATGAAGGGCTCCAGGCCGCGCAGCTTGTTGGCGGCATAGGCATCGGCGGCCCGCTCCTCGATGCCGTCGATCCAGAACTCGTGCTCGAAGCTGGCGACGAGGCTGAGCCCCGCCTCGGCCTCGAGGGCTGCCAGGGCGCGCTTGAGGAAGGCGCGCGGGCAGCAGTCCCAGGGCTCGCCGGCCATGGTCAGGATGTCGCCGAGCACGACGTGCTCGACCGGCGTGCCGTCGGCATAGTCGAGCGTGATGTCGCCGTCCGGGCTCGGCACCAGCATCAGGTCGCCGCGCGGCCCGAACGGCGTCGCCGGGATGCGCCCGAAGCAGTTGATCATGATGTTGGTCGGCGTCCAGCCGACGCCGAAGCGGCGCCGGCTCTCCAGGTCGCGCAAGGGAAAGCCCTTGCCGCGCACCTGGCCGGCAATGTCGCTGCAGCACACGGTGACGATGCTTTCGCGCTCGATGACCATGCACCCCCCGGGAATGGATCGAAGCAGGGTCCGGGGCGGGAGGTCCCGCCGCCGGACAGTGTGCAGGCGCCTCGCGGTCCTGCCGGAACGGCAGCCCGAGGCTGTTGGGCCGAAGGATTCGGCGGCCAGCCACCGCCCACCGCCCGCATCGGCCGACGGGGACGCTAGCACAGCTGACGAAAAATTTACAAGACGAGGATTGTGACGGCGATGTTGTAATTTTCAGCAACATGCCTCTCGCCGGGGCAGCTCAGCCCAGCAGCCTGGCGCGGACCGCCTCGATGGTCTCGAAGCGCGCCCGGGCCACCGCCCATTGCCGGGCGTCGAGGGCGAGCGCCAGCGCCTCGACCAGCGCGACGATGCCGATCAGGCTGTCCCAGGGCGAGGGCACGTTGACGCGGGCCCGGAGCACGATGTCGGCGATCTCGGCCGCGTCCGACATCCACTGGTCGGTGAACAGCGCGACCACCGCCCGGCGCTCCTTCGCCACCTGGGCGGTGCGGATGGTGTCGGCCTGGTAGCGGCGGATGTCGAACAGGATGACCACGTCGCGGCGCTGGATCTCGGCGAGCTCGTCGGCCCGCCGCAGCAGCCCCTGGGAGAGCACCCGCACCTTGCCGCGCATTTTGCGCAGGTGGAACTCGAGATGGCGGGAGGCCGGCTCGGTGAAGTCGCCGCCGAGCAGGAAGACCTGGCGCCGGGCATCGCCGAGGATGTCGGCCAGGCGCTCGATGTCGGCCTCGCTCGCCATGGCGAGCGAGCTCTGCACCGTCTCGGCCAGGCTCTGGCCGAAGGCCGAGAGGGTGGAGGGCGGGCTGCCGACATGGGGACGGGTCAGGGGATTCTCGGCCTGCGCCTCCATCTCCTCGCGCAGGGCGCGGCGGAACTCGGCATAGCCGGCGAAGCCGAGCTTGGCGACGAAGCGCAGGATGGTCGGCGCGCTGACCTTGGCGCGCTCGGCGAACAGCGAGACGGTCTCCATGCCGGTGGTGGGGTAGCGCGCCAGCAGCGCCCGCGCCGCCCGGCGCTCGGCATCGCTGAGCGAGGCCATGCCGGCCACGACGCGGTCGGCCAGGGTCGCCGGGCCGGGATGGGGCCCGGCAAAGACGCCGATCTTCTCGATCTCGTCCATCATCCCCTCCTGGGAGGGGCTCAGGTTACGCGAAGATCGGCCGCCGCAACAATCGGCAAGTTCCGTAATCGGAATTACAGCCCGGCGGCCCCGCTGGGCGCCACCGGCCGGTCCGTTGCCTCCGGCGGCTTCGGCACGGCGAAGCGCCCCTCCTCCGCCTTGTTGATGTACTGGCTCGCCACCAGGATGCCCTTGAACGGACGCAGGATCGGGATGCAGGCGGCGAGCAGGAACGGCAGCGTCGTGACCAGATGCACCCAGAAGGGCGGCGCATAGGTCAATTCGATCCACATGCCGAAGCCGGTGACCGGAAAGGCCATGGTCATCATCACGAAGAAGGCCGGCCCGTCCGCCGGGTCGGCGAAGGTATAATCGAGCCCGCAGGCCGCGCAGCGCGGCGCCAGCTTCAGGAAGCCGTCGAAGAGCTTGCCGCGCCCGCAGCGCGGACAGGCCCCGCGCAGCCCGACCCCGATGATCGATTGCGCGGCTGCTGACTGCATCTCCATCTCGTCACCTCGCCTCGTTTCCACCGGACCACCGTTTGTATGCATTGCAAATCCATACAAATCAGCCTACATTGAGGTTGCCCTGGACTTGGCTCTCCAAGGTCGCAACGGCGATCCCGCCTGCGCATTCATGTAGTATTGTATGCATACAAATGCAAGATAAAGAATCCCCTCTGAGCTGGATGCCGGTCCTGCGCGCGGGCGTCCCGCGCTATCTCGCCATCGCGCAGGCTTTGGCGGAGGACATTCGCGCCGGCCGCCTGGCTCCGGGCGCCCAGCTTCCGCCGCAGCGCGCCCTGGCCGAGGCTCTGGACGTGGACCTCACCACCGTGACCCGGGCCTTCGGCGAGGCCCGCCGCCAGGGGCTGGTGGAGGGCACCACCCGGCGCGGCAGCTTCGTGCGCCTGCCGGGCACGCCGCGCTATGCCGAGCCGTCCCTCGCGGCGCCGCCGGTCGTCGACCTCAGCATGAACATGCCGCCGCAGCCCGCCGACGGATTCCTGCGCGAGGCGATCCGCGACGGTCTCGACGCCCTGCTGGGCTCGCCCGCCGGCCTCCTCACGATGCACTACCAGGACAATGCCGGCGCGCCGGCCGACCGGGCGGCCGGCGCCCGCTTCCTCGCCGAACGCCTGGACGGGCCGCCGGTCGACCGGCTGGTGGTGATGCCGGGCGCCCAGGCCGCCCTCGCCGCCGTGCTGTCGGTGGCGCTGGCGCCGGGCGAGGTGCTGGCGACCGGCGCCGTCGCCTATCCCGGCGTGCGCGCGGCGGCGGCCCGCTGCGGCCTCCGCCTCGCCGGGGTGGCGCTCGACGAGCACGGGCTGATCCCGGCGGCGCTGGAGGAGGTCTGCGCCCGCACCGGCGCGCGGGCCGTCTATGTCGTGCCGACCATCGACAACCCGACCACGGCGACCCTGCCGCTCCGGCGCCGGGAGGAGCTCGCCGCGCTCGCCCGCCGCCGGGACCTCGCCATCGTCGAGGACGACGCCTATGGCGCGCTGCCGCTCGCGACCCCGCCGGCGCTCGCCGCGCTGGCGCCGGACCGGACCTGGCACATCGCCACCCTGTCGAAATGCGCCACCCCGGCGCTGCGTATCGCCTATGCCGTGGCGCCGGATGTCGCCGGGGCGCTGCGCCTCGCCGCCGATGTGCGGGCGACCAGCCTGATGGCGCCGCCGCTGATGGCGGGGCTCGCGACCCGCTGGATCGAGGACGGCACGCTCGCCGCGCTCACCGCCGCGATCCGGCGCGAGAGCGCCGCCCGCCAGGCGATCGCGGCGCAGGTGCTGCAGGGCCTCAGCTTCGCCGCCCACCCCGAGGGCCATCATCTCTGGCTCGCCCTGCCGGACGGCTGGCGCCACGGCGACGTCGGCGCCGACGCGCGCCGCGCCGGGCTCTCCGTGGTCGGCAGCGACGCCTTCGCCATCTCCGAGATCCCGAAGGCGGTGCGCATCTCGCTCGGCGCGCCCTCGACGCGCGCCGCGCTGGAGCGCGGCCTCACCGTGCTGGCGGCCGTGCTCTCCGGCCCGCCCCAGGCGGTCGCCGGCATCGTCTGAGCACCGGATGCCGGTCAATCAGCCGGCAAATAATCATCGCCTCAAGCTAGCGGCAGGCGGCGATAGATGCCGGGCGCGGCGGGGTCGTGATACTTGTTCATCGGCCCGTTCTCGACGAAATCGCGATGGCAGCGGGCCAGCCGCTCGCGTGACAGGGTGACGCCGAGGCCGGGGCCTTCGGGCACGCGGACCGTGTTGTTGCGCGGGCTGAACGGCCCTTCCTCGATGACGTCGGTCGTCTGCATGCGAAACAGCGACTGGTTCGGCTCGCGGATCCAGCCGAGGGCGGCACTGAGATGCAGGTAGGCGGCGCTGCCGACGCCGCTGTCGCCGCTGTAGCACCAGAAATCGAGGCCCGCATGCTCGCAGGCACCGACGAAGCGCACCAGCCGGCCGATGCCGCCGAGCACGGCGGGATTGCCGCAGATCGCGTCGGGGACCTTGCGCACCATCGCCCGGGCGATGTTGACGTCATGGGTGGAGAACGGGATCGAGCAGTGGCGCCGGAGCTCGACCATCTCGTCGGCGGTCGCCACCGGGTCTTCCCAGTTGCGCACGCCGAGCGCCTCCAGCGGGCGCACCAGCCGCCGCGCCGTGGCGAGCGAATAGGCCTGGTTGGAATCGATGCGCAGCATCACCTTTTCGCCCAGGCGCTCGCGGATCAGCTCCAGCATGCGCAGCGAGATCATGGGATCGGCGGTGGAGAACTTGCCTTCGAAGAAGGTGGTGCCGTGGGTCTCGTGGAGCGCCACGCAATAGTCGGCGACCGCTTCCGGCGTCCGCTCGCCGCGCACCCCGGGACCGTCGCCGCGCAACGAGAAATAGTCGGTGAACGGGATATCCCGTCGCACCGCTCCGCCGAGCACCTGGTAGAGTGGCAGGTTCCAGGCCTTGCCCCTCAAGTCCCACAGCGCCATCTCGATCGCGCCGAAGGCCGTGATCCCGGCCTGGTCGTTGATGCTCTGCACGCCCCGCCAGAACGGCAGGCAGACGTGCTCCGCGCCGGCGATGTCGAAGGCGTCGCGGCCGATCAGGGCCGGAGCGAGCCGATCGCGGATGATCGCCGCCGCCTGGGGCGAGGGCGCTTCGCCGAGGCCGACGAGCCCGTCCTCGGTCTCCACCTCGACGATGGTGACGGAAAAGCCCGGCAGCTCGCCGAAAACCCAGACATAGGGTGCTTCCAGCGGCAGGTTGACCGGCGTCGCCGTGATGCGGCGGATCTTCATGCCGCCCGCTTCGCCCGGCAATGGGCGCATTCGCCGGCGATCTCGATCACCTGGGCGCGGGGATGGAAGCCGGCCGCCGTCGCGGCCTTGGCCAGCGCCGTGCCGACGCTGTCCGACACCGCCTCGCCCACCGCCCCGCAGCTCTCGCAGATCAGGAACATCACCACGCCGCCGCCCTGATGGTCGTGGACGCAGGCGATGAAGGCGTTCTTGCTCTCGATGCGGTGGGCCAGGCGCTGCTCGAGCAGGAAGTCGAGGGCGCGGTAGACGGTGATCGGCGCCGGGCGCCGGCCCTCGGCGTCCTCCAGCCGCTCGATCAGCTCATAGGCGCCGATCGGCGCATGGGTGGCGGCCAGCGCCTCCAGCACCTGCCGGCGGATCGGCGTCAGCCGCGCCCCGCTGGCGGCGCACAGCTTCTCCGCCCGGGCGAGCGTCGCCTCGGCACAATGGGCATGGTCGTGCTCCGGCGCTGCGAACACCGGGGCCTCGGCGGACCGGTCGTGGGGATGGCTGTGTCCCATGGCGCGAATGTAGCAACGCCCCCGCCTCGGCGCCAGTTGCAGGAGCAGACCGGCCCTCTATAATGATGCGAGGAGGAACGATAAATGCCACTTGTCGTTGCAATTCCTCTCGGCATCCTCTGCGGGCTTGCGCTACTGGGCGGCGTCTTCGCGCTCGTCAGCTGGTCGGTATCCCGGCCCTCGCGGAGAAGACGTTGGCTCGCTCCGCGGTCAGGGATCGCCGATAAAGGTGTCCACGAGGAGACAGCGCTCGGCACCGATTCCCGCGGCCCGGTCGAGCCTTCGACCAGCCATTCCATCGGCCACCACAGCTGGTAGCGCTACGGCCGCACGGTCCCCTGCCCCCGCACCCGATACTTGAACGAGCAGAGCTGCTCGACGCCGACCGGGCCGCGCGCGTGCATGCGGCCGGTGGCGATGCCGATCTCGCCGCCGAAACCGAACTCGCCGCCGTCGGCGAACTGGGTCGAGGCGTTGTGCAGCACGATGGCCGAGTCGACTTCGGCGAGGAAGCGCGCCGCCGCCGCCGCGTCGTCGGTGACGATGGCGTCGGTGTGGTGCGAGCCCCAGTGCTCGATATGGTCGATGGCCTCGTCCAGCCCGTCGACCAGCTTCACCGCGATGATGGCGTCGAGATATTCGGTCGACCAGTCCGCCTCGGTGGCCGGCTTCACCCTGACGTCCACGGCCTCGGCCGCGGCATCGCCGCGCACCTCGCAGCCCGCCTCCAGCAACGCCGTCACCAGCGGCGCGAGATGGGTGGCGGCGAGCGCCCGGTCGACCAGCAGCGTCTCGGTGGCGCCGCACACGCCGGTGCGGCGCATCTTGGCGTTGACCACCAGCGTCTTCGCCATGGCGAGATCGGCGGGGCCGTGCACATAGGTGTGCACCAGCCCGTCGAGATGGGCGAAGACCGGCACGCGCGCCTCCTCCTGCACCCGTGCCACCAGGCTGCGGCCGCCGCGCGGCACGATCACGTCGAGATTGCCGTCGAGCCCGGCCAGCATGGCGCCGACCGCGGCGCGGTCGCGCGTCGGCACCACCTGCAGCGCCGCCTCCGGCAGCCCTCCTGCGCGCAACCCGTCCCGCAAGGCCTCGGCGATGACGGCGCAGGTGCGCAGGCTCTCCGAGCCGCCGCGCAGGATGGCGGCGTTGCCGGCCTTGAGGCAGAGCGCAGCGGCGTCAGCGCAGACGTTCGGCCGGCTCTCGAAGATGACGCCGACGACGCCGAGCGGCGTGGCGACGCGCTCGAAGGCGAGGCCGTTGGGCCGCGTCCACTGCGCCAGCACCCGGCCGACCGGATCGGGCAGACCGGCGATGGCGTCGACGCCATCGGCCATGGCCTCGACGCGGGCCGGCGTCAGCGTCAGCCGGTCGCGGAAGGCCGGCGTCAGGTCTCCGGCGGCGGCGACGTCCTCGGCATTGGCGGCGAGGATGGCGGCCGCGCGGGCCCGCAGCGCCACGGCCATGGCCCTGAGCGCGGCGGTCTTGGCCGTATCCGGCGCGAGCGCCAGCGGTCGGGCGGCCGCGCGCGCCTCACGGCCGATCCGCGCCATCATGGCGGCGACGTCGTCGATGCTGCGGCTGTCGTCGGGCATCCCGCTGGTTCCCTGCGAAGGATCGAAGCGCTGGTTACGCCCTCGGCCGTGCCGGCGCAAGATTTTCGGGGTGGGCCCTCAGTGCCCGCCGCCGCCACCGCCGCCCGCCATCTGCGGCCGGCGGACCAGGAAGGCGCCGAAGCCCAGCGAGACGAACAGCATCGTCAGGATCAGGAACACGTCGGCGAAGCTCATCACCAGCGCCTCGCGCCGCAGCATGCCGACCATCTGGCTGGTCGCCATCGCCTCGGCGCTGGCGCCGAAGGTGGAGAGGCCCTGCCGGATGTTGTCGAGCGTCTCCAGCGCCGTCTCGCTGCCCCAATGCACGCTCTCGCGCAGGCGCTGCAGGTGCAGGTCGTCGCGGTGGTTCAGCACCGTGTTGATCACCGCGAGGCCCACGGCGCCGCCGAGGTTACGCGTCAGGTTGAACAGGCCCGAGGCGTTCTTGATGCGCTGGGGCGGCAGCGTGCCGAGGGCGATGTTGGTGATCGGCACCATGCAGGTCATCAGCGACACGCCGCGCAGGACCTGCGGCACCAGGATCTCCCAGAAGTCCCAGTCATGGGTGATGCCGGACATGATCCAGGTGCCGGCGCCGAAGCCGACGAAGCCGGCGAACAGCATCACCCGCGGATCGAGAATGCGCATGAGGTTGCCGGCGATCGGCGCGGTGAAGAACATGCACAGGCCGGTGACGAACATGGTCTCGCCGATCATCAGCGAATCATAGCCGCGCACCCGCCCGAGATAGACCGGGAAGAGATAGGTCAGGCCGTAGAGGCCGATGCCCATGACGAAGGAGAACAGCGAGCCGGTGGCGAAGTTGCGGTCCTTGAAGGCGCGCAGATCGACGATCGGCTCCTTCACCGTGAAGGCCCGCCAGAAGAACACCACGGCGCCGACCGCCGAGGCGATCGCCATCACCAGCACCGCCTGGTCGTCGAACCAGTCGTTGGTCGGCCCCTCCTCCAGCACATATTCCAGGCTGCCGAGGAAGGTGCCCATGGAGATCAGGCCCCACCAGTCGAAATGGTCGAACAGGGCGAGGTCCGGCTCGTCGAAGTCGATCATGCTCACCGCCATCAGCGTGACGACGATGCCGGGGCCGACATTGATGAAGAACAGCCAGTGCCAGGACAGGAGCTGGGTGAGGTAGCCGCCGACGGTCGGGCCGATGGTCGGGGCGAGCGTCGCCACCAGGCCGATCAAGGGCGAGACGATCGGCTGCTTGGAGCGCGGGAAGATGGTGAAGGCCGAGGCGAACACCGTCGGGATCATGCCGCCGCCGATGAAGCCCTGCAGCGCCCGGTAGACGATCATCTGGTCGATCGAGGTCGCCGTGCCGCACAGGAAGCTCATCACCGTGAAGCCGCCGGCCGAGATGGCGAACATCCAGCGCGTCGAGATCACCCGCGACAGGAAGCCCGACAGCGGGATCATGATCACTTCGGCGATGAGATAGGCGGTCTGCACCCAGGGGATCTCGTCCGCCGAGGCGCCGAGGCCGGCCTGGATCTCGGAGAGCGAGGCCGAGACGATCTGGATGTCCAGGATCGCCATGAACATGCCGAACACCATGCCGAGGAAGGCGATCAGCTTGCGCTTGTCGATCGCCTCCTCGGCCGGACGGGGGACCGGCACGGCGCCGGCGGTGGCGGTTGCGGAGGCCATCGCGGCCATCCTTTCTGATCGGATGCGGGCAGTGCGCGGTCCAGGTTCAACGCAGGCCGTTCGTCATGGGGGGCCTTGATCCGCCCATGACGCCGGTGTCGCGGCGGCACGCAACAGGTGCGCCGCAGCGGTTCCTCAGTCCTTCGGGCCGGTGCGGGTGTCGATATAGGTGACGACCGACAGGCCCGGACGCAGCAGGTCGAGGGCGGCGACGTCGGCCGGCACCGCGATCCGCACCGGCAGGCGCTGGGTGATCTTGGTGAAGTTGCCGGTGGCGTTCTCCGGCGGCAGCAGGCTGAAGGTCGAGCCCGAGGCGGCCGCGAGGCTCTCGACCGTGCCCTCGAAGGTGCGGCTCCTCACCGCATCGACCTCGATCTCGACCTTCTGGCCGGGCCGGATGTCGGAGAGCTGGGTCTCCTTGTAGTTGGCGGCGATGTAGACGCTCTGCAGCGGCACCAGGGCCATCAGCCGCGAGCCCGGGGCCACGTACTGGCCGGGCTGGGCGGCACGATTGCCGATGACGCCGTCGGAGGGCGCGCGGATCACCGTGGCGTCGAGGTCGCTCTGCGCCTTGTTCACCGCGGTGTCGAGCTCCTTGGCCACCTGCTCGGCCTCGGTCTTCTGCGCCTCGATCACCGTGAGGTTGGCCTGCGCCGAGGTCAGGGCAGCCTCGGCGCTGACGATCGCGGCCGCGCTCTGGTCGCGGTCGGCGATCGCCTGGTCGAGCGTCGCCTTGGATCCGAAGTTCTGCTGGGCCAGCGCCTTGGCCCGATCATAGGCGGAGAGGGCTCGCACCGAAGCGGCCTGCGCCGAGGAGATGCCGGCCTTGGCGCTGTCGATCTGCGCATCCTGGGCGAGGATCTGCTGCTGGATGCGGGCGATCGTCGCCCCTTGCGTGTTGCGCTTGGCCTTGGCCGCGTCGAGCGCCAGGCGATAGTCGGTGTCGTCGAGGGTGGCGACGACGTCGCCCGCCTTGACGTGGTCGCCGTCCTTGACCGGGACGGTGGCGACATAGCCCGACACCTTGACGCCGAGCGTGGAGACGTCGGCCTGCACATAGGCATCGTCCGTGGAGACGATGAAGCGGCCGTTGATCCACCAATTGTAGCCGTACCAGCCGGCACCGCCGAGCACCGCGACCAGCAGCACGGGCAGCACCCGGCGGGCGCCCGAGCGCTTCTTGGCCGGCGGCGCGGCCGCCGGCGCCTCGGCGGCCGGCGCCTCCGCCGTGCGCTTGGCGGCGGGCTCGTGGACCGGCGACGGCTTGCCCTCGCCGGGCTTCACGTCGGGATTGCGGCTCTCGCCGCGGGGGCGGTCGAGCAGCACGATGTTGCTCTCGTCGGTCGGTTCGGCTGCGTCGCGGACGGGATCCATCACGGCATCTCCATCGCCGCGTCCCGCCCCCGCGGTGCGGCGGGCAGCACGCGACTTACAAAAGTGAAGGCGATGGCCGCTCGCGACGGCCATCGCCCACAGCACCGTCCGCGATCCCGACCGGAGGGGAGGTCGTCGGGATCGAACCGAACGGTTCAGTCAGTGACCGCTTGACTAGCACCAACGGTTCCGGTAGGCAAGAGCGAACTGAACCGTTCGGTCAATAAAATGAGCACCGCCGCCCATCCCGTTCTCGCCGCCGATCCGGGCCTCGACAGCGCCAAGCGCCGGCAGATCCTGGATGGTGCCCGCCGCATCTTCCTGGCCCAGGGCTTCGAGGGCGCGAGCATGAACGACATCGCCAAGGCGGCGGCGGTCTCCAAGGGCACGCTCTACGTCTATTTCGAGAACAAGGAGCGCCTGTTCGCCGCCATCGTGGCGGAGGAGCGTCACGCGCACGTCACCGAGATCTTCGCCATCGACCACGGCGATCCCGACATCGAGGGCGTGCTGACCCGCGTCGGCACCCAGCTCGCCGAGTTCCTGGCCAATCCGCGCATCCTCTCCACCATGCGCGTGGTGATGGGCATCTCCGAGCGCATGCCCGATCTCGGCCAGGAGTTCTACGAGAACGGCCCCTGCTTCAGCCGCGGGCGTCTGGCCGCCTATCTCGACGCCCGGGTGGCCGCAGGCCAGCTCGACATTCCCGACACGATGCTGGCGGCCTCGCAGTTCCTGGAGCTGTCGCACTCGCCGGTGATCAAGCCGATGTTCTTCGGCTCGAACGTGCGGCCGACGCCGGAGCGCATCCGCACCGTCGTCGCCTCGGCCCTGCACATGTTCATGGCCGCCTACGGCCGCAAGTCCTGAGCCGCGGCCGGCCGGTTGCTCAGGCCGCCAGGCCGCCGCGCCTGACGATGAAGGCCTCGACGGCCTCCACCCCTTCCCCGGCCCGGACATTGGTGAAGAGGTAGGGCCGGTCCCGCCGCATCATCTTGGAATCGCGGTCCATCACCTCCAGGCTCGCGCCGACATGCGGGGCGAGGTCGATCTTGTTGATCACCAGGAGGTCGGAGCGGGTCACGCCCGGCCCGCCCTTGCGCGGGATCTTGTCGCCGGCGGAGACGTCGATGACGTAGATCGTCAGGTCCGCCAGCTCCGGCGAGAACGAGGCGGCGAGGTTGTCGCCGCCCGATTCGATCAGGATGACGTCGAGGTCCGGGAAGCGCCGGGTCATGTCGGCCACGGCGGCGAGGTTGGCCGAGGCGTCCTCGCGGATGGCGGTGTGCGGACAGCCGCCGGTCTCCACGCCCATGATGCGCTCGGGCGCCAGCGCCCCGGAGCGGGTGAGGAACTCGGCATCCTCCTTGGTGTAGATGTCGTTGGTGATGGCGGCGATGTCGTAGCGCTCGCGCAGCCGCTTGCACAGCGCGTCGACCAGCGCGGTCTTGCCGGAGCCCACCGGCCCGCCGACACCCACGCGCAGCGGGCCGTGCTTGGATTTGAAGGATGCGGTCTGCGCCATGGTCCGTTGCTGCCTTCACTGCCCGGCAATGTGCCGGATCAACACGATGACGATGATCACGATCAGCATGATCACGAAGGTGAGCCGGCGCTCGGCCGCCGTTCGCACCCGTCGCTGCTTCGTCCGCGCAAGATAGGCCGAGCGCTGCTCGCGATTCGAGAAGAATCTGCGGTCGGCGGCGCGAAGCCGCCGGTATCCCGACCAGATCAGGCCGCGATAGCCGAAGGCGCCGAACCAGGCGTGCAGGCCGAGGAAGGCGGCGCCGACCAGCCAGAACGGCAGGCTCGCCCAGGCCTCCGGCAGGATCGAGGCCAGGCCCGTCGCGCCGGCGGGGAGCACCACCCAGGCCGCGAGCCACAGCCCGGCAAAGCCCCAGTGCCGGTAGCGCAGGGCCACGAGCGGCGCGAGGATGAAGGCCCGCCAGCTCCAGCTGGCGGGCCAGCGCCCCGTCGCATGCGCCCGCCCGAGCAGGCGCTGGAGCCAGTCCGCCTGCGCGCCGAGCAGCGGCGCCGCGTCGGCGGGCGCGATCACCGGCAGGCCGCGGCCGTCGCGGCGGGAGGGAAGGCCGCCCGCCCGGGCCCGGCGCGCCTGCAGCGCCAGGGACAGATGCCATTTGAACTGGTCGGCGGCGGCGAGATAGGACCAGGCGGCGTAGATGGCGCGGTCGCTCGTGCTCCAGCCGAACTCGTCGTCGAAGGCACAGACGAGATTGAGCAGCGCCGCGTTGCGGTGGAAGGCGTCGGGGTCGGGCAAAGGCTCGCCGCCCAGCCAGTGGATCGGCTCGGTCCAGCGCGGCGCCCGGGTGCGGGTCGCGGCCGTCTCGAGAATGCGGCCGAGCGCCCGCAGCAGGGCCGGCTCGAGCGCCTGGCGCGCTGCGAGCGGCAGATGGCCGAGCCCGTTCAACAGGTCGCGCCAGGCCGCGATGTCGGGCCGTTCGGGCGGCGTGTCGGCCAGACGCTGCAGCTCGGCGGCGAGCTCGGCCTCGTCGACCAGCGGCCATGCCTCCAGGACGCCGGAATCGGGCTCGTCGGCCGGGAGCTCGACATGGGCCGGCGCATCGGGTGGCCGGATGTCGTCCGGCTCCAGCGCCACATGCCGGCGCGGCCGTACCGGCGGCGCCCGATCGGGCGGGAGCTCGATATGGGCCGGCGGATCGGACGGCTCGTCCTCGTCCAGCTCCAGCGCCACGTGCGGGCGCGGCCGCACCGGCGGTGCCCGATCGAGCCCGAGCTCGACATGGACCCGCGGCGCCCGTTCCAGCGCCTCGTCCGGCGCGAGCTCGACATGCTCTACCGCGCCGCCGCCGAGGTCGAGAGCCTCGTCGGTGGACGGCCCCGGCTCCACCGTGAGCGTCGCCATGTCGAGCGCCCGCAGGCCGACCATGCTCGCCGCCTCGTCCGCCCGCCGCTGCGCGTGGTCGAGCGCCGCCCCCCGCGCCGCGACCAGCGCCTGGAAGGCAGCGGGATCCTCGTCCGGCCGGGTCACCTTCAGCTTGCGCGCATAGGCACGGCGGATCTCGCCGATGTCGGCGTCGCGGCCGATGCCGAGCAGTGCCCAGGGATCGGCCATGGCTACCAGTCGAGCCCGCGCGGCTCGAAGGCATCGAGCGCGCGGGCGAAGGCAGCGCGCACCGCCTCGACGTCCTTCAGCCTGTCGCCGGCGATCTCGTGCTCGAAGCGCTGCAGCAGATCGCGCACCGCCTCGCGCTGCTCGCCGAGATTTTCGGCATAGAGCCGCTCGGCCCGGGCGATCAGCGTCCGGTTCTCCAGCCGCTCGCGCGGATGGAGCTTGATCGAGGCCAGCGCGGCGAAGCGGGTCTCCAGATCCTCCTGCGACAGCCCGGCATTGTTGCGGAAGATCTCGCGGCGCCGGATGTTGGTCGACAGCACGGTCACCTCGACCTCCAGGGCCCCGTTGATGTCGTAGGTGAAGCGCACGTCGACCGATTCCCGCCCGGCCGGCCCGGGCGGCACCGGCACCTCCAGCGTCCCGACATGGACATTGTCGTGCGGCCGCAGATTCTCCCCCTGATAGACCTCGACCTTGATGGCGCGCTGGTTGTCGCGCAGCGTGCTGTAGCTGTTGGAGCGCGAGATCGGCACGATGGCGTTGCGCTGGATCAGCGGCGAGATGTGCTGCTGCTCGCTGTTGCGGTCCGGGGCGACGGCGATGCCGAGCGTGTGCGGGCACACGTCGGTCATGACCACGTCCTCGAGCGCGGCAGCGCGCCCGACCAGGCCGGCCTGGACCGCGGCGCCGAGGGCGACCGTGGTGTCCGGGTCGACATGGACGAAGGGCAGCCGCCCGAACAGCCGCGCCACCAGCGAGCGCACCATCGGCATGCGGGTCGCCCCGCCGACCAGGATCACCGCGTCGAGCTCGGCCGGAGCGAGGCGCGAATCGGCGATCGCCCGCTCGACCGGAGCGCGCAGGCGCCGGAGCAGGCCCTCGCACAGGCGCTCGAAGGTCTCGCGCGTCAGCTCGCCGGTCAGCGGGCCGCGCTCGAGGGCGATGGCATAGGTCGCCGCCTGCTCCGCGGTCATGGCGAGCTTCAGCGCCTCGGCGCTGCGGCGCAGCAGCGCCGCCTCGCCCGGGGAGAGGCGCCCGGCGTCCAGGCGATGGCCGGCGAGGATGTGCTGCTCGATCGCCAGGGTGAAGTCGTTGCCGCCGAGCTGGGTGTCGCCGGTGGTGGCGCGCACCTCCATCACGCCCTCGTATTTGTCGAGGATGGAGACGTCGAAGGTGCCGCCGCCGAGGTCGAACACCAGGTACTTGCCCTCGCCCGCCTCGCCGAGCCCGTAGGCCAGCGCCGCGGCGGTGGGCTCGTTGACCACGCGCTTCACCGAAAGGCCGGCGAGGTGGCCGGCATCCATGGTGGCCTTGCGCTGGTGCACGTTGAAATAGGCCGGCACCGAGATGATCGCCTCCTCGACGCTCTCGCCGAGATGGGCCTCGGCGTCGGCCTTGAGCGAGCGCAGCACGAAGGCCGACAGCTCCTCCGGCCGGAAGCCGGTGCGGCCGAGCCGCGTGACATGGGCCGTGCCCATGAAGCGCTTGAAGGCGGCGACGCTGCGGTCCGGATGGGTCAGCAGCCGCTCGCGCGCCGGCCGCCCGACCAGCATGGTGCCGTCGTCGTCGACGCCGACCACGGAGGGCGTCAGCATCTCGCCATGGACATTGGGGATCAGCCGCGGCTTGCCGTCGGCGAAGACCGACACCAGCGAATTGGTCGTGCCGAGGTCGATTCCGAGGATGGCCATTGCGGGTTTCCTGCGATGACGCGCCGCCGTCAGCCTCACTCTGAGCCATGGCCGAAGTGCGGCCGGTTCCGGGTGGAACAGCCGGCCCGCATGGATGCAATGCCGGGCGCCGGCCCGCAAGTCCGATTCGCTCCCCTCAGGAGCGGAACAGGCGCGTCGCCTGCGTCTCGTGGCGCATGGAGGCGATGTCGGCGCGCAGGGCGCAGCCGCCGAGCTCGCCGAGCCCGGCCGCCGCCGCCCCGGGAGCGAGGCGGCGGATCAGCGGCTCCAGCGCCGCCATCACCCGGAGCCCGTCGCTCTGGCCGATCGGCGCCAGGCGGATGGCGGCCGAGACCAGGTTGGCGGCAAAGCCGGTCATGGCCGCCGCGATCACCGCCTCGCGCCCGAGGCCCTCGCCCGCCGCAGCGACGCCGATCGCCACCGGCAGAGCGATCGGCCCGTCCCAGGCGGCGCGCAGGCGGGCGCAGGCGGCGTTCGGCCAGGCGGTCTCGACCGCGCGCAGGAAGGCTTCGCCCTGCACGGTCGATTCGAGCCGGCGCTCGCGCGAGGGCTGCAGCGCCGCGGCCAGCTCGGCCACCGCCACGAGCGCCGCGTCGTCGGCGCCGCGGGCCGCATCATGCGCCGCGGCGATCAGCACCGCGTCGGTCCAGCCGGCGCCATGGGCCAGCACGGCGCCGATCCAGGCTTCCAGCGTGGCGCGGTCGGCGACGTCGCCGATCTCCACCGCCCATTCCAGGCCGTGCGAGAAGCCGAAGGCGCCGGTCGGGAAGGACGGCGAGAACCAGAGGAGCAGCCGCGCCGCCTCGGCGCTCGCCAGCATCGGCCGATCCCGATCAGGCGTGATCGTGGCCATGCTTGTGGCCGTGACCGTGCTCATGGTCGTGACCATGGTCGTGGCCGCAGGCGCCGTGATCGTGGTCATGGCCGTGATCGTGGCCGCGGTGCTCGTGATGGTCATGGTCGTGGTGCGCATGGCCATGGTCGTGGCCGTGCGCGTGCCCGTGATCGCCGTGCGCGTGATGGCCATGATCATGCGCATGGCCGTGCTCGTAGGCCCCGCCCTCCGGCTGGAACGGGCCGTCGATCTCCGCCACCTTGGCGCCGAGGCCGGTCAGCATGTCCGATATGACGTGGTCGCGCCGGATGCGCAGCCATTTCGGGCCGATCTCGGTTTCGAGATGCCGGTTGCCGAGATGCCAGGCGAGCCGCAGCGTGTGCAGCGGATCGCGCCCGCGCACCTCCAGGAGCTCCTCGGCCTCGGCGACGATCTCGATCAGCCGGCCGTCCTCCAGCGCATAGGCGTCGCCATGGCCGAGCGCCGGCGCCTCGGCGAGGTCGACCAGCACCTCCAGCCCGCCCAGCGTCGTCACCGTGCCGCGGCGGCGGCGGCGATCCTCGAAGCTGAGCACGACGCTGTCGGCGAAGGGACGCCCGCCGACGGCGGCCGCGGGAACGAAGGCATGGGCGTGGAGCATGACGGCACCGGCACGGCGGGAAGCGGGGCCGGGACCCTAGAACAGAAAATAGCGCTGCGCCATCGGCAGGCTCTCCGCCGGCTTGCAGGTCAGGAGCTCGCCGTCGGCGCGCACCTCGTAGGTCTCCGGATCGACCTCGATATGGGGCGTCGCGCCGTTGTGGATCATCGACTGCTTGGAGATGCCGCCGCGGGTGTTCTTCACCGCCAGCAGCGTCTTGCCGAGGCCGAAGCGTTCGGCGATGCCCGCCTCGATCGAGGCCTGGCTGACGAAGGTGACGGCGCTCATGGTCTGGGCCCGCCCGAAGGCGCCGAACATCGGCCGGTAATGCACCGGCTGCGGCGTCGGGATCGAGGCGTTGGGATCGCCCATGGCGGCGGCGGCGATGGTGCCGAGCTTCAGCACCAGGTCCGGCTTGACGCCGAAGAAGGCGGGCGACCACAAGACGAGGTCGGCGAGCTTGCCGACCTCGACCGAGCCGATATGGGCGTCGAGGCCGTGGGCGATCGCCGGGTTGATCGTCACCTTGGCGATGTAGCGCTTGACCCGGAAATTGTCGTTGCCGCGGTCCTCCTCCAGGCTGCCGCGCTGCGTCTTCATCTTGTGCGCGGTCTGGAAGGTGCGGATGATCACCTCGCCGACCCGCCCCATCGCCTGGCTGTCGGAGGCGATGATCGAGAGCGCGCCGAGATCGTGCAGGATATCCTCGGCCGCGATCGTCTCCTTGCGGATGCGGCTCTCGGCGAAGGCGATGTCCTCGGCGATCGAGGGATCGAGATGGTGGCAGACCATGAGCATGTCGAGGTGCTCCTCGAGCGTGTTCACGGTGTAGGGCCGGGTCGGGTTGGTCGAGGACGGGATGACGTTCTTCAGGCCCGCGACCTTGATGATGTCGGGCGCATGCCCGCCGCCGGCGCCCTCGGTGTGGAAGGCGTGGATGGTGCGGCCCTTGAACGCCTTGATCGTGTCCTCGACGAAGCCGGATTCGTTCAGCGTGTCGGTGTGGATCATGCACTGGATGTCGTGGGCGTCGCAGACGCTGAGGCAATTGTCGATGGTCGCCGGCGTGGTGCCCCAGTCCTCGTGCAGCTTCAGCGCCGCCGCGCCGGCCAGGATCTGCTCCTCCAGCGCCGCCGGCAGCGCGGCGTTGCCCTTGCCGGAGAACAGCAGGTTCATCGGGAAGGCCTCGGCGGCCTGCAGCATGCGCTGCATGTGCCAGGGGCCGGGCGTGCAGGTGGTCGCCGCCGTGCCGGTGGCCGGGCCGGTGCCGCCGCCGATCATGGTGGTGACGCCGGAATAGAGCGCCTCGTCGATCTGCTGCGGGCAGATATAGTGGATATGGCTGTCGATGGCGCCGGCCGTGACGATCCGGCCTTCGCCGGCGATCGCCTCCGTCCCCGGCCCGACCACGATGGTGACGCCGGGCTGCACGTCGGGATTGCCGGCCTTGCCGATGCCGACGATGCGCCCGTCCTTCAGGCCGATATCGGCCTTGACGATGCCCCAATGGTCGAGGATCAGCGCGTTCGTGATCACGGTGTCGACCGCGCCTTCGGCCCGCGTCGCCTGCGACTGGCCCATGCCGTCGCGGATCACCTTGCCGCCGCCGAACTTCACCTCCTCGCCATAGGTGGTGAAGTCCTTCTCCACCTCGACGATCAGGTCGGTGTCGGCAAGCCGCACCTTGTCGCCGGTGGTCGGCCCGAACATGTCGGCATAGGCGGCGCGGGGCATCTTGAAGGGCATGGCGTTCCTCCGCTGTCAGGCGCTGCGCCCGTCGACGCGCTTGGGATTGAGGGTGTCGGGATCGACGCCCTGCAGGCATCGGACGTTGACGGCGACCATCTCCACCCCACCCGGCCCGGTGCCGCGCGCGAAGGATTCGACGCCGCAGGTGGCGCAGAACAGGTGCCGGATCACACGCTTGTTGAAACGATACTCGGAGAGGGCATCCTCACCGGATTCCAGCACGAAGCTCTCGGCCGGCGCAAAGGTCAGGATCACGCCGAGCTTGGCGCAGCGCGAGCAGTTGCAGGCGATGGTGTTGTCGATGTCGGCGCTGACCGCATAGTGCACACGCCCGCAATGGCAGCCGCCCTCGTAACGCTGGACCGCCATCACACCTTGCCCATCACGCCCTGGCGGAAGCCGTAGACCTCCCGCTTCCCCCGATAGGGCACCAGGCGCACGTCGCGGCTCTGGCCCGGCTCGAAGCGCACGGCGGTGCCGGCGGGGATGTCGAGGCGCATGCCGCGGGCCTTGGCGCGGTCGAAGGAAAGGCCCGGATTGGTCTCGAAGAAATGGTAGTGGCTGCCGACCTGGATCGGCCGGTCGCCGGTATTGGCCACCGTCACGGTGACGGCCTCGAGGCCGGCATTGAGCTCGATCTCGCCGTCGAGGGGGATGACTTCTCCGGGGATCATGGCAGGGCCTGTCGTCAATGATGGTTTCGGGCTGGACGTGGGCGATTTTGGTCGAGTGGAAGGCGCTTGAGGACGCAAGCCTTACGGCTTGCGCCGGAAAGCAACGCACCAATCGGCCGAAAGCGCCCATGCCGCGAAGCGGTGAGGTGGAAAATGGCCGCCCGCATCGTCGAGCCATCCGCCGATACGACCGTATCGGCGGCGTGAAGCTCCGTCCGTTCAGCCATTTTCCACCTCATCCAGCTCCAAACCATCATTGACGACAGGCCCTCGAGCCTCAGCGGATCGGGTGGTGCACGGTGACGAGCTTGGTCCCGTCCGGGAAGGTCGCCTCCACCTGCACGTCGTGGATCATCTCAGGCACGCCCTCCATCACCTGGTCGCGGGTGACGACGCCGGCGCCGGCCTGCATCAGGTCGGCGACCGAGCGGCCGTCGCGGGCGCCCTCGACCACGAAGTCGGTGATCAGGGCGATGGCCTCGGGATAGTTGAGCTTGACGCCCCGTTCGAGCCGCTTGCGGGCGACGACCGCCGCCATGGCGATGAGGAGCTTGTCTTTCTCGCGGGGCGTGAGCTGCATGAAGCCTTCTCTACAGGGACCAGACTCTCGGGACCTCGCCGCCCAGCGCGCGCAGCAGCGGGATCAGGCCGGCGCGCAGGGCGCCGCCATCTTGCGCGACGAGGCGGGCGACGCAAAGCCCATCGAATGAGCTGATTCCGCCCTCGATTGCCTCATTCGTGAGCAGATCCCGCGCCACCGCCAGCCGCGCCTCGGCGGCGGGGTCGACCAGCACCACGGTGGCATAGGCGGCGGCGCCGGCGAGCGTGGCGCCGGCGGCGAGCGTGGCGGCGACGTCGCCGGCAAAGCCGGTCTCCTCCGCCAGCACCAGGCGGCCGCCACGCCGGATGCGCCAGCTGTCGTGGAAGGCGCCGGCGGTGAGGCTCTCGCCGGACGCCTTGCGCCCGAGCAGCACCGCCTCGACCGCCAGCAGCGAGGCATCCTCGTCCATGGCGACCTCGAGGCGTCTGGCGAGCCGAGCCCGGTCGAACAGGATCGTCTCCTGCGGCAGCCAGGCGAGGCGCGCCCCGGCGCCGAGCGTCAGGCGCGTCTCGACCTCGGCCGTCTCGCCGGTGGAGCGGTAGATCTTCTCGCAGGCCTGCGTCGTCGCCACGACAGCCGCGCCCGGACGCACCTCCACGGCCGCGGCGAAGCGGTCGCCGCCGGTCAACCCGCCCGAAGTGTTGACGACGACGGCCTCCAGGGCAGCGCCGGCCGCCACCACTGGAAACAGCAGGCGCCCGCAGCCGGCCTGCGCCAGGTCCGCCACGGCGTTGCGCCCGTCGCGCCGCGCAACCGCGAGCCCGACGCGGCCCCGCGCCCGCTCCATCTCGGGCGCCGCCACGACAGGTGCGCTCAACCCCGCACCCAGGCGAGCGCATTCTCCAGCACGGTGCGCAGGATGGCAGCGGCGCGCCCCGCCTTGGCCGCATTGGCGACCTCCGGCCGGTCCTCGTCCATGTAGAAGCGCTGGGCGAGCTCCATCTGGATGGCGTGCACGCCCTTCGCCCGCTCGCCGTAGTGGCGGGTGATCCAGCCGCCGCGGAACCGGCCATCGACCACCAGGCTCTCGCCGGAACGCTCGCAGGCCTGCCGCACCGTCGCCGTCAGCCCTTCGTCGCAGCTCGTCCCGCCATTGCTGCCGATGTTGAACACCGGCAGCTCGCCCTCGAACAGGCGCGGCACCAGCGAGCGGATGGAGTGGCAGTCATAGACGACGATGCGCGGATGCTCCGCGCGGACGCGGGCGATCTCGGCGGCCAGCGCAGCGTGATAGGGCTCGAACCAGGCCTTGCGACGCTCCGCCAGGCCGGCCGCGTCGGGCTCCGCGCCCGGCCGGTAGAGAGGCTCGCCGTCGAAGGTCTCCAGCGGCACCAGGCCGGTGGTGGCCTGGCCGGGATAGAGCGAGACGCCGGAGGGATCGCGGTTGACGTCGATGGCGGTGCGCGACACCGCCGTGTGCACCAGGCTGGCGCCGAGCTCGCGCGCGAAGGCATAGAGGAGGTCGATGCGCCAGTCCGTGTCCTTCAGCGCCAGCGCCGGCGAGACCAGGCTCGGCAGCAACGCCTCGGGCAGCTGCGTGCCGGTGTGCGGCAGGCTCAGCACCAGCGGCGCCGAGCCGTGGTGCACGGTGACGAAGTCGGGATGGGTGGTGGACACGGTGCTTCCTCGTTCGGCTCACGCCCCGGCGAAGACGCGGGCGTGCAGCGGGTTCGTCCCCATGCGATAGGGCAGCTCGGCGAGGCGTTCCACCGACCAGATCGCCAGGTCGCAGCGCTTGCCGGCCTCCAGCGTGCCAATGTCGCCAAGGCGTCCCAGGGCCCGCGCCGCCTCGCGCGTCACCCCGGCGATCGCCTCCGGCACGGTCAGGCGGAACAGCACGCAGGCCATGTTCATGGCCAGCAGCAGCGAATGCATCGGCGAGGTGCCGGGGTTGAGGTCGGTGGAGACAGCCATCGGCACGCCATGGGCCCGGAACGCCTCGACCGGCGGCAGCTGCGTCTCGCGCAGCATGTGGAAGGCGCCCGGCAGCAGCACCGCCGTCATGCCGGCCTGCGCCATGGCGACGGCGTCCGCCTCCTCGGCATATTCGACATGGTCGGCCGAGAGCGCGCCATAGCGGGCGGCGAGCTGCGTGCCGCCGGTGCGGCCGAGCTGCTCGGCGTGGACGCGGATCGGCAGCCCGGCGCGGCGCGCCGCCTGGAACACGCGCTCGGTCTCCTCGACGGTGAGGGCGACCTTGTCGCAGAAGGCGTCGACCGCATCGGCCAGCCCTTCCGCCGCGATCGCCGGCAGCATCGTGTCGCAGACGAGGTCGACATAGGCCTGGCGCGGCAGCTCCGGCGGGAAGGCATGCGCGCCGAGGAAGGTCGTGACCACGCCGACCCGGCGCTGCTCCCCGAGCCGGCGGGCGGCGCGCAGCATGCGCCGCTCCGTGTCGAGCTCCAGGCCATAGCCCGACTTCACCTCCACCGTGGTGACGCCCTCGGCGAGGAGGTCGTCGAGGCGCGGCAGGGCCGAGGCGACGAGCGCGGCCTCGTCCGCCTGGCGGGTCGCCTTGACGGTGGAGACGATGCCGCCGCCGGCGGCGGCGATCTCGGCATAGGTGGCGCCGGCGAGGCGCAGCTCGAACTCGTGCGCCCGGTCGCCGCCATGGACGAGATGGGTGTGGCAGTCGATCAGGCCCGGCGTGATCCAGCGCCCGCCGCAATCGATCGTCTCGGCCGCCTCGCCGGTGAGGTCGTCCTCCCGCCCGACATAGGCGAGGCGCCCGTCGCGGGCGGCGACGGCGCCGTCCTCGATCACGCCGAGCCCGGGCCTGGCGGGGTCGAGGGTGGCGAGGCGGGCCTTCCGCCAGATGCGGTCGTAATGGGCGGTCACGCCGAATGCTCCAGATGGACGGGCCGACCATACAGGCCCGGCCGACGGAAGAAAGCCCTCTTGACATCGATCGGGCGCTCCCCATCTCGGGGATGGCGCAGGCCCATAGGGGGTGCGCCGTTCCGGTCCCGGCCCCTGGCGGCGGGACAGCCACTGCATGTCGCTTCAGGAGGATATGCCATGCGTCACTACGATCTTTCCCCCCTCTACCGTTCGACCGTCGGTTTCGACCGCCTGTTCTCGCTGCTCGACCAGGCCGCGGGCTTCGACGGCGCCGCTGCGCCGACCTACCCGCCCTACAACATCGAGCGCACCTCCGAGAACGGCTATCGCATCAGCGTCGCCGTCGCCGGGTTCTCCGACAAGGACATCGCCATCGAGGTGAAGGAGAACGCCCTCAGCATCCGTGGCGAGAAGCGCGAGGACGCCTCCACCGCTAGGGGTGAGGTCCTGCATCAGGGCATCGCCGCCCGCGCCTTCGAGCGCCGCTTCCAGCTCGCCGACGGCGTGCAGGTGACCGGCGCCGCCCTCGAGCACGGCCTGCTCCATGTCGAGCTCGTCCGCGAGGTCCCGGAGGCCAAGAAGCCGCGCCTGATTCCGATCAGCACCGGCTCGGCCGAGGCCAGGACCGTCGAGGCGAAGAAGGCCGCGTAAGCCGCCAGACCCCGGGGAGCGTTGCGCCGAGGCGGAGCGCTCCCGCCAATCGAGAGCCTTCTCCAGCGATGGGGAAGGCTTTTTGCTGGCCCTCAGCAGGCCGCGACCCGGCAGCGCGGCGGCGCATTCACCCAGGCGGCCGAGCCGGGCGTCGGGATGGTGCCGATCGCCGGGGTCGTGTTGGGCCCGTGATAATAGTCGCGCGGCGGGATCGGGTTGGTCCGCACCGCGACGTCGGGGACTTCGGGCAGCGCCGTCGAGCCCGGCGCCGGCGTGACGGAGCCGGCGCCCCGCGGCAGGGCCATGACCTTGACGATTCTGCCGCTGCGCGCGTCGACCGTGACGCGCACCCGCTTGCGGCCGGGCCCGACGGCCGCGGCGTAATAATAGGGATCGTCACGGGTGACGCCGCCGATGCCCCAATAGCCGGCCTTGGCCATGACCTGCATCGCCTCGCGCGCCGTCACGTCGGCCCGCGCCGGGACGGCCGGCAGGACGAGCAGGGCGGCGAGGCAAAGGATGAGGCCGCCCCACGCGGCGCGCCTCCCCTCTCCCGGCCGGGAGAGGGGCAGGGGTGAGGGGTTGAAGGGTCCCAAAGAAGGCAAGACGCTTCGTCTGTCCGTCATGGCGATTGCCGCCTCCTGTTGACAGGATCAGCCCCTCACCCTGCCCGGCCGGGAGAGGAGTTCCCGGCCCCCGCCTCGCGGGCGGCCTCGGTCGATCCTCTCCTTCAGATGGGCATCCCTGCCGGCTTTGCCAGACTTCCCCAGCGGCACCATGCTCGGTCACTCGCGGCATCGTGATGTCCGGAACAGCGCCTAGGGCCGCCAGGTGTCGTTCTTCTCCAGCACCGGCCGCACCGCGGCGCCCTCCGCCGCGCGGGCCGCGTCGATCACCTCCTGGAGCTGGCGCAGCGCCTCGCGCACGCCCTCCCCCGAGACGGAGGACAGCACCAGCGGCTTGCGCTTGGCCGCCCGCTTGAGGCGCGCCACCTGCTCCTTCAGCACTTCGGGGGAGAGCGCGTCGGCCTTGGACAGCGCCACCACCTCCGGCTTGTCGGCGAGGCCCTGGCCATAGGCCTCCAGCTCGCCGCGGATCACCTTGTAGGCCTTGCCGGCATGCTCGGACGTGCCCTCGACCAGGTGCAGCAGTACGCGGCAGCGCTCGACATGGCCGAGGAAGCGGTCGCCGAGGCCGTGGCCCTCGTGCGCGCCCTCGATCAGGCCGGGAATGTCGGCCAGCACGAATTCGCGCCCGTCGACCCGCACCACGCCGAGGCCGGGATGCAGCGTGGTGAAGGGATAGTCGGCGATCTTGGGCTTGGCCGCCGTCACGGTCGCCAGGAAGGTCGACTTGCCGGCATTGGGCAGGCCGACCAGGCCGGCGTCGGCGATCAGCTTCAGGCGCAGCCAGATGGTCTTTTCCTCGCCCGGCAGGCCGGGATTGGCATGGCGCGGCGCCTGGTTGGTCGAGGACTTGAAATAGGCGTTGCCGAAGCCGCCATTGCCGCCCTTGCAGATGGTGACGCGCTGGCCGACCTCGGTGAGGTCGGCGATCAGCGTCTCGCCGTCCTCCTCCAGGATCTGCGTGCCCTGCGGCACCTTGAGCACCACGTCCGGCGAGTTCGCCCCGGCGCGGTTGCGGCCCATGCCGTGCACGCCGGTGCGGGCCTTGAAATGCTGCTGGTAGCGATAGTCGATCAGCGTGTTGAGGCCATCGGCGCATTCGGCGATGACATTGCCGCCCCGCCCGCCGTCGCCGCCGTCCGGGCCGCCGAACTCGATGAACTTCTCACGCCGGAACGACACGGCGCCGCCGCCGCCGTCGCCCGCCTTCACATAGATCTTGGCCTGGTCGAGGAACTTCATGAAACGGTCGGATCCGGAACGAAGGGATCGACCAGCCTTACACCGGTTCTCGCCACATCGCGACCACTACTCTTGGTGAGCGTCCGCAGATAGCTGCGCTACGCCTTCCGCCGTCATGGCCGGGCTCGTCCCCATAGGCGCTAAGATAAGGTCTGCCGGGAGGCAAATATCGCGCTGTGCGTGACGCGCCTTTGTAAGATTTGCACGACGCCTGTGCCCTCCCTCCCCCTTGTGGGGAGGGATAAAGGGTGGGGGTCGTGGGCATAAGTCTCGACATATCCTGATGGACCCCCACCCCTAACCCCTCCCCACAAGGGGGAGGGGATTGATCGACGTCGCGCCCAACTGGCTACTGCGTTCTTATCTTAGCGCCTATGGGGCTCGTCCCGGCCATCCAGGCGAACACGACATGGGTTTGTGTTCCCCGCCCCATCACAGAGAGAGGCATTATTCCTCGTCCTCCAGCTCCTCGTGGATCTCGGCCATCAGCTCGGTGCGCTGGGCGGCGGAGCGGCCGAGCCGGTCGGCCACGGCGGAGGCGAGGAGGCGCACCATCGAGGCCAGCGTCGTGCCGGAGGCGGCGGCCTGCGGGCCGGCGCCGTGGCAGGCCAGGGTGACGCGGGCGAAGCGCCCGGCCCAGGCGCGCGAGGCCGGGTCGACCACGGCGACGATGCCCATGCGGGTGGTGCGGGCATAGTCGAGCACCGGCCGCAGGATGCGCGGGCGCGGCGGCACGCTGATCAGCAAGAGGGCGTCGCCCGCCCCGGTCATGGCGAGGTCCTCGCCCCAGGCGCCGGGCTGGGCCCCGAGCAGCTGCACGTCGGGCCGCAGACGGGCCAGCAGCAGCCGGGCATGGCGCGCCAGCCCCTCCTCCAGGCCGAGGCCGAGCAGCCACAGCCGCGGCGCCTCGGCCAGGATCTCGGCCGCCTCCGACAGCCGGTCCGAGCGCAGCTCCTCGAAGGTGCGGGTGAGGTTGGCGATCTCGCCGGTGAGGTGCAGGCCGATCGAGCGCGCCCCCGCGACATCGGGCGCGGCTGCGAGCCGCCGCTCGAACGGCGCCGTGCGGTTGCGCTCCTCGCGCGCCTGCAGCCGGACCTCGTTGAAGTCGCTGTAGCCCAGGCTCCGGAACAGCCGCGCCGCCGTCGCCTTGGACACGCCGGCAAAGCCCGCCAGCTCCGTGGCCGAGTAGGTCAGGAGGTCGTCCTGGCGCTCCAGCACCAGCTCGGCGAGCTTGCGCTCGCTCGGGGCCAGCTTGTCGAGACGCTGCTGGATGCGCAGGGCGAGGCGGGTGGACATGGCCGGCACAGTATCGGCGGCCCGCGCGCCCTGTCCACCTGCCTGCGCAATGGGCGGGCATGCCGCTTATTTCGGCGTGACTCCGTGCCATGCATCTGAAACACTCG
Source organism: Labrys wisconsinensis (assembly GCF_030814995.1). Classification (GTDB taxonomy): domain Bacteria; phylum Pseudomonadota; class Alphaproteobacteria; order Rhizobiales; family Labraceae; genus Labrys; species Labrys wisconsinensis. The sequence goes on from NZ_JAUSVX010000001.1 coordinate 641,132, forward strand.
TTTCAACCTTCTGAAACATTCGGCACGAGCGGCGCGGAGCCATGACCGCCAGCAAGATCGTCAGGCAGCGGATCTGGGCCCGGCTCAAGGATGTGGCGCTGCCGGATTCGCGCTTCCACCTCGACTTCGCCGAGGTGATTCCCGATTTCGTCGGCTCGCTCGCCGCCACGGAGCGCGTCAGCGCCATGGCGGCCTGGCGCAGCTGCCGCTTCGCCTTCGTCACGCCCGACAACGGCCTCGTCGAGCTGCGCCGCCGCCTGATCGCCGCCGGCGTGCCGCTGGTGGTCTCGACATACGGCATCTATCGCGGCTTCCGCATCATCGAGCCCGGCAGCGTGCCGGCGGGCCACGAGCTCTACGCCGCCTGGCTCGACGGGCTGGAGCATTTCGGCAAGCCGATCAGCCTCGCCGAGATCGCCGACCGCGGACGCTTCGACCTGCTCGTCACCGGCGCCTCCGCCGTTTCGACGGAGGGCGTGCGCTTCGGCAAGGGGCACGGCTTCTTCGACCTGGAATGGGGCATGTTCACCGAGATCGGCATCGCCGACGAGCGCACCCCGGTCGTCGCCGTGGTGCACGACGTGCAGGTGGTGGAGGACCGGCTGTTCCCGAGCCCGACCGACATCCTGGTCGACTGGATCGCCACGCCGACCCGCCTGATCGAGGTGCGCCGCAGCCTGCCGCGCCCGCGCGGCATCCGCTGGGACCTCCTCGAGCCGCAACAGCTCGCCGACACGCCGCCGCTGCAGGAGCTCAGGCGCCTGCGCGGCCTTTCCGCCTGACCATCCACGAGGGGACCCGCCATGACGCGCATGATCAGCCGCCGGACGTTTCTCGCCACAGGCGCCGCCGTCGCGGCGCTGCCCTTCCTGCCGCGCCCGGCCGCGGCGGCGACGCCGCTCGCCTTCCAGGCCTCCTGGATCAACGATGCCGAGTTCGCCGGCTACTACGTCGCCCTCGACAAGGGCTGGTACGCCGAGGCAGGGCTTGACCTGACCTATCTCCCGGGCGGGCCGGACGTCATCCCCGAGAGCGCCATCGCCGCCGGCAAGGCCGATCTCACCCTGACCACGCCCGACACCACGGTGCAGGCCATCACCGACCAGGGGGCGAGGTTCAAGATCATCGGCGCCCAGTACCAGAAGAACCCGCTCGGCGTGGTCTCGCTCGCCGGCAAGCCGATCCGCACCCCGCAGGACCTGGTCGGCAAGACGCTGGCGGTGCCCCCGGTCAACACCACCTCGGTGGAGGCCATGCTGGCCCTCAACGGCATCGACAAGGCCAAGGTCGCCATCGTGCCTTACCAGTACGACCCGACGCCGCTGATCAAGGGCGAGATCGACGCCTCCGTCGATTTCGTCACCAACGTGCCCTACACCATCAAGACCCAGGGCGGGCAGGAGGCGGTCTCCTTCCTGCTCTACGATGTCGGCTTCACCATCTTCAACGACACGGTGGTGGTCACCGAGGACGTGCTGAAGACCAAGCGCAAGGAGCTCGTCGCCTTCCTCGGCGCCAGCCGCCGCGGCTGGGTGGAGAACCTCAAGGACCCGGCCGCCTATCCCCCGCAGTTCAAGGACAGCCATTTCAAGGGCACCGGCCGCAGCATCGACAACGAAGTGTTCTACAACGCCGCGCAGAAGCCGCTGATCGAGACGCCGAAGGGCATCTTCTCGATGTCGGAGGAGGATATCGACAAGACCATCGAGGCGCTCGGACGCGTCGGCATCAAGGCGCGCAAGGACATGTTCGACACCTCGCTGCTGGCCGAGCTCGGGTGAGCCGCGGTGCCGCCGCGCCCGTCCTCGCCCCGGCCCCGGCGCAGCCCGCCGGCGAACGCCCCGGCATGAGGCCGGCGCACGATCTCGCCATCGAGGGCGTCAGCCGCACCTTCTCGGTGCGCGGCACGCCATTCCAGGCGCTCGACCGCGTGTCGCTGCAGGCGCAGCCCGGCTCCTTCACCGCCCTGATCGGCCCCTCCGGCTGCGGCAAGTCGACCATCCTGCGCCTGGCGCTCGGCCTCGACCGGCCGGACGCCGGGCGCATCCTGATCGGCGGCGTCGAGCCGCGCGAGGCGGCGCGCCGCGGCGACACCGGCGTCGCCTTCCAGGACCCGGCGCTGCTGCCCTGGCGCTCGGTGGCCGGCAATATCGCCCTGCCGCTCGACGTGCTCGGCCGCTCGCGCCGCGCCGCGGCGGCACGCATCGCCGACCTCATCGCCCTGGTCGGCCTCTGCGGCTTCGAGCATGCCCTGCCCGCCGAGCTCTCCGGCGGCATGCGCCAGCGCGTCGCCATCGCCCGCGCGCTCGTCACCGAGCCGGCGGTGCTGTTCCTCGACGAGCCCTTCGGCGCGCTCGACCAGATCCTGCGCCGGCAGATGACGGTCGAACTGCAGCGCATCTGGCTGGAGAACCGGCCGACCACCCTGTTCGTCACCCACGGCATCGACGAGGCCGTGTTCCTCGCCGACCGGGTGGTGGTGATGCACAGCCGGCCCGGCCGCATCGCCGAGATCGTGCCGGTGGAGTTCCCGCGCCCCCGCGCGCCGACCCTGCTCTCCGACCCCGCCTTCCACCGGCTGTCCGATCGCGTCGCTGCCGCGCTGCACGGCGGCACCGGCGCGCCATGACGCCGGCGCGCCGCCTCGCCGCGGGCGCGGCCGCGCTGCTCGCCTGGGAAGTCGCCGGGCGCTTCGGCCTCGTCGCCGACGGCGCGCTGCCGGCACCGAGCGCCATCCTGGCGCGCTTCTGGCTCGACCGGGCCGATTATCCCGCCCATGTGCTGGCGACGGTCGAATCTGCCTTCGCCGGCTTCGTGCTCGGCAATGCCGTCGCCATCGCCGCCGGGCTGCTCTTCGCCCTGTCGCCGGCGGCCTCGCGCCTCGCCCGCGGCGTCAACATCGCCCTCTTCGCCCTGCCGCCGATCGCGGTGGTGCCGGTGCTGGTCCTCTGCCTGCCCGGCACGGCGCCGCGGATCGTGCTGGCGGCGCTCGGCTGCTACTTCCCGGTGATGACCGCGACCGTGCTCGGCCTCGCCCAGGCCGATCCGCGCGCCGTCGACCTGGTGCGGGCCTATGGCGGCGGCGCCGGCGCGGTGCTGCGGCTGGTGCGCTGGCGCAGCGCCCTGCCCGTCGTCCTCGCCAGCCTGCGTGTCGCCGCGCCCAACGCCGTGCTCGGCGCCATCCTGGCCGAGTTCGGCGGCGGCGGGCGCAGCGGCCTCGGCGCCTATCTCATCGGCTCGCTCGGCCGCGCCGATCCGGCCCGGCTCTGGGGCATCGGCCTCGCCGCCACCGCCATTGCCGGCCTCGCCTATGGCCTGTTCGCCGTCCTGGCCGCGCGGGCCACGGGCGCGACCCGCGCGGTGACCATCGCCGCCGAGGCGACCGATGCCGGCGAGCGGTCCGCGCCACCGGCCTGGCGCGTACCGTTGGCGCTGGGCTCGCTGCTGCTGCCCTTCGCGCTCTGGGCCGGCCTGGTCAGCGGTTTCGACCTGCCGCCGCTGATCGCCAAGACGCCGCTGGCGGTGCTGGACTATCTCGCGCTCGGCCCCACCGCGCCCGCGGCGCAGGCCCGCCTGATCGAGGCGCTGCTCCAGACCCTGCCGCTCGCCCTCGCCGGCCTCGTCGCCGGGCTCGCCGTCGCCCTGACGCTGGCGCTGCTCGGCGAGGTCCTGCCCGGCCTCGCCCGCCTCCTGATGCCGCTGGCGCTGGTCAGCCAGACCATGCCGCTGGTGGCGCTGACGCCGCTCCTGGTGCTGCTGCTCGGCCGCGGCGTCGCCGTCACCCTGGCGATCACCGTCTCCGTCACCTTCTTCCCCGCCTTCGTCGCCATTGCGCAAGGCCTGGCGCTGGTGCCGCGCGCCGCGCTCGACCTGCCGCGGGCCTATGGCGCGCCCTGGTGGAAGGAGATCGGCCTCGTCGCCCTGCCGGCCGCGCTGCCGCACCTCTTCGCCGCCGCCCGCCTCGGCGCGCCCCGCGCCCTGCTCGGCGTGATGATCGCCGAATGGCTGGCGACCGGGCGCGGCCTCGGCAACCTGCTCAACCAGGCCCGCGGCCGCCTCGACTACGGCATGATCTGGTCGGTGGCGCTCATCTCCGTGCTGGTCTCGGTGGCGCTCTACCAGGGCGTGCTCTGGATCGAGCGCCGCACCGCCCGCCGGCTCGGCGCCGGCTGAACCCACCCAACAGGAACCTCGTCATGGACCAGAAGGCATCCGTCCGCGAACGGGTCTGGAGCGAGCTTCGGCAGGTCGCCCTGCCCGACAGCCGCCATCACTTCGATTTCGGCGAGTTCATCGCCGATTTTGTCGGCGGCGAGCAAGCCTGCGCCCGGCTCAGGGCCGACCGCTGCTACCGCGAGGCGCGCCTGATCTTCATCACGCCGGACAATTGCCTGGAGCGGCTGCGCTTCGACGCCCTGCGCGACGGCAAGACCGTGCTGATGACCACCTACGGCATCCGCCGCGGCTTCTGGGTGCTGGATCCGGCGGCGATCGCCCCGGACCTCCATCTCTATGCCGCGACCCTCGACGGCATGGAGCGCGTCGGCCGGCCGGTCGACCTCCGGGCGATCGCCGGGATGCCGCCGGTCGACTATCTCGTCACCGGCACCGGCGCCATCAACCTGCAGGGCGTGCGGCTCGGCAAGGGCCACGGCTTCTTCGACGCGGAATGGGGCATGCTCTACCGGCTCGGCCGAGTGACGCCGCAGACGCCGGTCGCCGCCGTCGTGCACGACTGCCAGGTGCTCGACGAGCCGCTGCATCCCGAGATCTTCGACACGGTGGCCGACCTCGTGTTCACGCCGACCCGCACCCTGCGCGTCAAGGCGCCGCACAAGCCGACCTGCGGCATCCTCTGGGACCGGCTCGACCCGCGCATGTTCGAGACCATCCCGCCGCTGCAGGAGCTGCAGGCGCTGGAGGCGCAGGGCGGGCCCGGCTGAGCCCCTCGCGCCGGCCCCGCCGATCCTGCCGCGATCGCGCCGAATAAATCCCCGTCCGGGGTGTTTACGGCGCATCGGCAATTGAGGAGGGACGCCCATGTCCACCATCCAGCCCATCAGGAGAGGCTCGCACCACGCCGTCTCCGTCATCGTCCTTGCCATCGCCCTCGCCCTGGCGCCCGCCACGGCCTTCGCCGCCGGCGGAGGTGGTGGGGGCGGAGGAGGGGGAGGCGGTGGTGGCGGGGGAGGAGGCGGTGGCGGCGGCAAGGGCGGCGAGCGCGCCACCGATCTCACCACCTGCCCCAAGGGCCAGGTCTGGAGCACCGCCAAGCGTCGATGCCTCAAGGCCACGAGCGGCGTCCTGCCCGACGACGCGCTGACCGACTATTCCTATGCCCTGGCCAAGGCGGACCGCTACCAGGAGGCGCTCGCCATGCTCGACCTCCTGCAGAACCCGAAGACCGCCAAGGCGCTCAACTATCGCGGCTATGCCACCCGCAAGCTCGGCCGCACCGAGGAGGGCATCGGCTACTACCTCCAGTCGGTGACGCTGGACCCGACCTATGTCCAGGTGCGCGAATATCTCGGCGAAGCCTATGTCGTGCAGGGCCGGCTCGATCTCGCCCGCGAGCAGCTCGAGCGGATCAAGGCCCTCGCCGGCACCGGCACCGAGGAATACGAGGACCTCGCCCAGGCGATCCAGACCGGCAAGGTCTGACCCCGGCGGGCCGGCCCCGCCGCCCGCTCCCGGGGGCGGCGGGGCCGAAGCCGTCACTCCGAAGCCAGGAGGCGAACTTGGACAGGTTGAAGGCTCTCGTCGCGCTGGCCGCGCGGCTGCTGCTGGCGCAGATCTTCCTCGTCGAGGGCTGGGGCAAGATCGCCGGCTATGCCGACGTGCAGCAATACATGATCGCCCATGGCGTGCGGGGCGAGTTGCTGCCGCTCGTCATCGCGACCGAGCTCGGCTTCGGCCTGTGCATCGCCGCCGGCGTCCTCACCCGCCTCGCCGCCCTGGTGCTCGCCGGCTTCTGCGTCCTCACCGCGCTGATCTTCCACGCCGATTTCGGCGACCCGGACCAGCTCGTCAATTTTCAGAAGAACGCCGCCATGGCCGGCGGCTTCCTGGCGCTCCTCGCGCTGGGCCCGGGCGCCGTCTCGGTCGACGCCTGGCTGGAGCGCCGCAAGGGCGCACGGTGATTCCCCCGCCGGTCTCGGCGGCGCGAGCTCTCCGGGCCAGGGATGAATCCTATCGCTGCGCCGTCTCCCAATCCTTTGCCCGGTAGGCCGGCGCATTGGAGGGCGGCAGCGGGTCCCGCCCCAGGATATGGTCCGACGCCTTCTCGCCGATCATGATGGTGGGCGCGTTGAGATTGCCGTTGGTGATGGTCGGCATGATCGAGGAGTCGGCGATCCGGAGCCCTTCCAGCCCCACCACCCGCGTCTGCGGGTCGACCACCGTCATCGGGTCGGCCGGATCGCCCATGCGGCAGGTGCCGCAGGGGTGGTAGGCGCTCTCCACGTGCCAGGCGATGAAGCGGTCGATCGCCTCGTCCGCCGTCACCTCGGCCCCCGGCTGGATTTCGCGGCCGCGATAGCGGTCGAACGCCGGCTGGGCGAAGATCTCGCGGGTCAGGCGCACGCAGGCGCGCATCTCGGTCCAGTCGTCGGGATGGCTCATGTAGTTGAAGCGGATCTGCGGCGCCTGGTGAGGATCCCGCGACTTGAGCCGGATATGGCCGCGGCTCTTCGAGCGCATCGGCCCGACATGGGCCTGGAAGCCGTGCTCGGAGGCCATGGAATTGCCGTCGTAGCGCACTGCCACCGGCAGGAAATGATACTGGATATCGGGATAGGGAATGCCCGGCCGCGAGCGGATGAAGCCGCAGCTCTCGAAATGGTTGGTCGCGCCCAGCCCGTCCTTCAGCGCCAGCCAGCGCATGCCGATCAGCGCCTTGGGCACGAGGCCGAGCGAGGAATAGAGGGTGATCGGCTCCTTCGAGGCGACCTGGAAATAGAATTCCAGGTGGTCCTGCAGGTTCTCGCCGACGCCCGGCAGGTGCCGCACCGTGTCGATGCCGAGGGCCTGCAGCGCCGCCCCGTCGCCGATGCCGGAGAGGTTCAGGAGCTGCGGGTCGTTGACCGGCCCGGCCGCCAGGATCACCTCGCGCCGCGCCGTGACGCGCTTGGTCTCGCCGCCCCGCTCGTACTCGACGCCAACGGCGCGCCGGCCCTCGAACAGGATGCGGGTCGCCAGCGCATGGGTCTCGACCGAAAGATTCGGCCGACTCAGCACCGGCTTGAGATAGGCGTTGGCGGCGGACCAGCGCCGGCCCTTGTGGACCGTCATGTCCATGCGGCCGAAGCCTTCCTGCTGGTAGCCGTTGACGTCCTCGGTCACGGGGTAGCCGGCCTCACGCGCCGCCTCGACGAAGGCGGCATAGAGCGGATTCTTCATCGGGCCGTAGCTGGTCTTCAGCGGTCCGTCGGCGCCGCGATAAGCGTCGCCTCCCTCCTCGCGCCCCTCGGCCCGGCGGAAATAGGGCAGCACGCCGGCATAGTTCCAGCCCCGCGCCCCGGTCTCCTGCCAGCCGTCGAAATCCAGGGCGTTGCCGCGGATATAGACCATGCCGTTGATCGAGGAGGAGCCGCCCAGCACCTTGCCGCGCGGGGTGTGCAGGCTGCGGCCGGCCAGCGCCGGCTCCGGCTCGGCATGGTAGCGCCAGTCATAGCGCGGCGAGTTCATCGGGATCGAGAGCGCGCTCGGCATCTGGATGAACACCGAGCGGTCCGAGCCGCCGAACTCGATGAGGCGCACGCTGTGGCGGCCATCCTCGGTCAGGCGGCTCGCCATGACGCAGCCGGCCGAGCCTGCGCCGACGATGACGTAATCGAAGCTGTCCGTCATCTCAGTACGGCGCTTCGATATCGCCGAGGGCGACGTAGACGCTCTTGAGCTGGGTGTAGTGCTCCACCGCCGCCCGCGAATTCTCCCGGCCGAGGCCGGAGAGCTTCACGCCGCCGAAGGGCAATTCGATCGGCGTGACGTTGTACTGATTGATCCAGCAGGTGCCGGCCTCGAGCTGGGCGATGACGCGATGGCCGCGCGCCAGGTCCTGGGTGAAGACGCCGGCGGCCAGGCCATAGTCGGTGTCGTTGGCCCGGCCGATCACCTCGTCCTCGTCCGAGAATTCCAGCACGGTCATGACCGGCCCGAAGATCTCCTCGCGGACGATGCTCATGCCGTCGGAGCAGCCGTCGAACACGGTGGGTGCGACGAAGGCGCCGTTGGCGAGGTTGCCGATCCGGACGCGCTCGCCGCCGGTGAGCAGGCGCGCGCCCTCCGCCTTGCCCTTCTCGATATAGCCGAGCACCTTCTCCATGTGCTCCTGGCCGATCAGGGCGCCGACATGGGTGCGCGGGTCGAGCGGGTCGCCGACCACCATCTTCTCCACCCGGGTCTTCAGCTTGTGCAGGAACAGGTCCTTGACCCGGCGGTGCACGAAGACGCGGGTGCCGTTCGAGCAGACCTCGCCGGCCGAATAGAAATTGCCCAGCAGCGCGCCGGAGACCGCGTTGTCGAGCTTGGCGTCGTCGAACACGATCAGCGGCGACTTGCCGCCGAGCTCGAGCGTGACGTGCTTCAGCGTCTTCGCCGCCGCGCCCATGACGACCCGCCCCGTCCCGGCCTCGCCGGTGAGCGATATCTTGCGGATGCCGGGATGGGCCACCAGCGCCTGGCCGGTACGGGCATCGCCCTGCACGACGTTGAAGACGCCGTCCGGCAGCCCGGCCTCGCGGAAGGCCTCGGCGAGATAGGGCGCGGTCAGCGGGGTCAGCTCCGCCGGCTTGAAGATCATGGCATTGCCGCAGGCGAGCGCCGGGGCCGATTTCCAGCAGGCGATCTGGATCGGGTAGTTCCAGGCGCCGATGCCAGCGACCACGCCGAGCGGCTCGCGCCTGGTATAGCCGAAGGCGGCGGGGCCGAGGTCGACATGCTCGCCGGTCATGGTCGCGGCGATGCCGGCGAAATATTCCAGGCAATCGGCGCCCGACAGGACGTCGACGGCGATGGTCTCCTGGATCGGCTTGCCGGTGTCGCGGGTCTCGATCTCGGCGAGCGCGCCGTTCCTCTCGCGCAGGATGTCGGCGGTGCGCTTGAGGATGCGGCCGCGCTCGGCGCCGGTCATGCGCGACCAGACGGCGAAGCCCGCCCTGGCCGCGGCGACGGCGCGGTCGACATCGGCCTCGCCGGCGTGCTCGATCTCGGCCAGGACCTCGCCGGTGGCGGGATCGACCGAGGTGAAGCGCTCGCCGGAGAGCGCTGCGACAAAGCGCCCGCCGACATGATGCTGGACGAGGCCGTAGCGGCTCATCGGGACGAGTCCTTTTCGAAACGAGGAAGGGTCTGGAAGCGCCGGTCGACATAGGCGCCGGCGGTCTCGCGTGCCGCCCGGCCGTCGAGCGTGCCCGACAGCGTGGCGCGCAGCCAGACGCCGTCGATCATGGCGGCGATCGATTCGGCCATATCAAGCGCCTCCGGGCGGGTCGCGAGCGGCCGCAGGGCATGGGCGATGTTGGCGGCGATGCGCCGCTGATAGGCCCGCTGCACCCGGGCGAAGCGCGGCGAATGCGGCACCTGGCCCCAGAAGGCCAGCCAGACCGTGGCGATGCGCCGCTCGAACTGCACGTCGCCGAGATTGGCCTCGATGACCGCCTGGATGCGCTCGCGCGGCGTCTGCGCCTCCCGCAGCCGCCTCGCGGCATTGCGCGAGAGCTCGCGGGCGAGGTGGCGCAGCGTCGCCTCCAGCAGCCCGTCCTTGTCGCCGAAATAGAAGGAGACCAGGCCGGTCGACACCGTCGCCCGCTGGGCGATCACGGCGATGGTGGTGGCGTTGAAGCCGAGCGCGGCGATGGCCTCGATCGTCGCCTCGATCAATTGGCGCCGCCGCATGTCCTCCGCGTCGGCCCGCCGCGGTCGCACGGATCGTGCGTTCGGGCGAGAGGCAGGGCGGACGGCGGCTGGCATCGCCCCGACAATATTTTGAACGTTCAATCAGTCAAGCCGCGGAAGCGACGGCGACGGTCCCCGGAGCGACGGGAGGGGCGAGGCGGAGCAGGGAGAATACGGGAGCGGCGGTTGGCGCGACGGCTGCAAATCCCCTCCCCCGAGCAAGTCGGATTTATCCGACTTGCCTTGCTGAGTGGTCGATCTCGGCAACACCCGAGATCGACGGGGAGGGGCAAGGGGGAGGGGATTTCCCCGACGTCGCGGCTGGCAGTCGCCCTCAGGTCTGCGGTTGCGGCTTCGGCTTCTTCTTCTTGACCGGGCGCGGCACGGGCACCGGCACGGCCTCGCCCGCCGCCTGCGTCGTCGCCTTGCGGCGCGGCTTGCCGGTCGGGAGCGGGTCGGAGGTGAGGTTCTGCAGCGGATTGGCGCCGGTGCGCGGGATCTGGCCCGGCAGCGCCGCCTGGGGCGCGGCGGGCGCACCCGGGCGGATGGCGCCGAGGGCCGTGCCGGGCAGGGCCAGCGGCGCCGCGACATTGGCATCGACCGGCGCGGTGGGCTGCACCAGCGGCTGGCCGGCGGCCGGCTCGGCATAGCCGATGGCGCCGGGCTTGGGGGGCGACGGCGGCGCGGCGGCGATGGCGGCTGCCGGCTTCGCCGGCCGTTTCGGTCCCTTGTAGGGCCCGACCATGATGGGCGGGTCGATGGTCCAGTTGGCGAGGAGCAGCGCCTCGCCCGCCGCCGGGGCCTGCGGCTGCGCCGCCGCCGGCTGGGGCTCGGCCTGCACCGTGGCGACCACGCGCCCGGGCTTGTCGTCGCTCCGCGGCGCGGCGGCGGCCGGCGGCGGCAGCACCTCGGCCGTGTCCTCCTGCTCGGCCGCGGCCGAGCCGCCTTTCTTGCGGCTGCAGGCGATGTCGCGAATATCGGGCGGCGTGGCATAGGCGGAGGCCGGCAGGTCATCGAGCGTCGCCGAGCCCTCGCCTTCGCGGAAATTGGCCTCGAACAGCCCCGCGGCCTCGATCGTCCGCTCCTTGGCCGAGGGCGAGCCCATGATCACGGTGATCAGCCGCCGGCCGTCGCGCGAGGCCGTGGCGACCACGTTGAAGCCGGCGGCGCAGATGAAGCCGGTCTTCATGCCGTCGGTGCCGGGATAGCGGTAGACCAGCGCGTTGTGCGTGCGCAGGATCCGCTTGCCCGTCTGGATCGCCTGAATCTTGTAGAGCGGCGCATAGTCCGGGAACTGGGTGAGGATGGCGCGGGCCAGGATCGCCATGTCGCGGGCGGAGGAGATCTGGCCCGGGTCGGGCAGGCCGTTGGGGTTGACCCAGTGGCTCGCGGTCATGCCGAGGGCCTGGGAATTGGCGTTCATCTCGGCCGCGAAGGCTTCCACCGAGCCGGAGACGCCCTCGGCCAGGGCCACGGCGATGTCGTTGGCCGAATGCACGATCAACATTTTGAGAGCATCGTCGACCGTCACCAGCGTGCCCGGCGGATAGCCCATCTTGGAAGGCGCCATCTTGGCGGCGCGGGCCGAGATCGTGATCGGCGTGCTGCCGCTGATCCGTCCGTCATGGATCGCCTTGAACACGACATAGGCCGTCATCAGCTTGGACAGCGAGGCGGGATACCAGGGCCGCGTCGAATCCTCGTTGTGCAGCACCCGGCCGGTGGCCGCGTCGACGACGATGGAGGTGCCCGCATTCGCGCCCTGCTGCGTGAGGCAGAGCGCCAGGCCGAAGGCCGCCGTCACCAGTCCGCGTCCGATCATCCGCATCCGTCCGTCCTCGAGTCCAGCCCGGCGCACACAGCATCGCGGCGGGGCGTTTTGATGGCGGTAGGCCGCTGCCGCGCTGCGGCACGCCCTGTTTAGCGGGCGCGGCCCGATTTGGGAAGGAAGCCGCGATCGGAACCGGGCCGGCGCCTGCGGCGTTCCCACCCGCAGCGAAATTTGCCACTATGCCGGTGGACGACGGGAGCACGGCGCGGGCGCGACGATTCGTCCGCGCCGGATCCGGTCAAGGTCGGCGGAGGACCGCGCCATGCGGCCTGCGTCGTGGCGGAGCGACGGGGCGGCCACGGCCGGCCGCAACGAAGAACAAGGCGGTGGCCCATGCGGCGCCGAGGGATTGCATGTTCCTGATCAACTTTCCGCTGATGCTGGTGCCGTTCGCGGTCTACAACTTCTTCATCATCGGCGCGGAGGTGAACCCCTGGGAGGACATCATCCTGCGGGCCGACGTGCTCTCGGGCGCGACCTTCACCATGACCATGGGCGAGGCGCTGATCGTTCTGAGCCTCGGTCTCTTGTTCATCGAGGTTCTGAAGGCCACCCGCTCGGGCGTATCGATCCGGGTCGACAATCTGCTGTCGACCGTGGTGCTGATCGCCTATGTCGTCGAGTTTCTCCTGGTCGGCCGGGCGACGAGCTCGACGTTCTTCATCCTGATGATGGTGACCCTGCTCGACGTTGCCGTCGGCTTTGCGATGTCGGGCCGGCACGGGTCGCGGCGCCTGACCCTGGAACAGTGAGGCCGCGCCCCTCGAGGCGGCGGCGATGGATCCGGAACCTTACGTCAGCGCGGCGGCGAGCAGCGGCAGGGCCGTCACGCACACGAAGGCGAGGCTGACGGTGAGATCGATGACCAGGGTTTTCATGGCACGGTGACCTTGTGGACCTGGCAAGGACCCTAGCGCCGCGCCGGCCGGGCGCCTGTGCGCGCCATCACGCCGGCACGGCATCCGCTGTGCCGGGACGGCACACGCCCGTGCGTTCCGTCACGCGCCGGCCCGCGCCGTCTCCGCCGCCGTGCCCTTCGCCCGCTCGGCGCTGCGCTCCGCCAGCTTGCGGCGGTAGCGGATCAGCTGCTGGTCCGCCAGCACGCCGACCAGGATCACCGTGCCCATGACCGCGAAGTTGAGCGAGCTCGGGATGCCAAGCAGGTTGACCAGGTTCTGCAGCACCTGCAGCAGGATGGCGCCGAGCACGATGCCGAGCACCGAGCCCTCGCCGCCGCGCAGCGAGCAGCCGCCGAGCACCGCGGCTGCAATGGCGTAGAGCTCGTAGAAATTGCCGTGCGAGGCCGGCGAGATCGAGCGGGTGTACATGGCCAGATAGATCGCCGAGAGCCCGGCCAGGCCCCCGCAGATGACATAGGCGGCGGCGATGATCCGCCCGGTGCGGATGCCGGAATAGCGCGCCGCCTCCTCGTTGCGCCCGACGGCGAAGAGATAGCGGCCGAACACCGAGCGGTGCAGCACCACGCCCATGATCACCGCGACGATCAGGAAGACGACGAAGCTGTGCGGGATGCCGGCGGTGCGCCCGACGGTCAGCCATTCCAGGGACGGGAAGTTCTGGCCGAACTCGAAGCCCGCCGTGCCGTCGTCGGTGTAGTAGCGGGCGACGCCGCGATAGATCAGCAGGCCGCACAGCGTCACCACGAAGGGCTGCATGCGCATGCGCGTCACCAGGAAGCCGTGGATGGTGCCGAGCACCAGGCCGGCGGCGACGATGATCAGCACCGCCAGCGGCCAGGGCAGCTGGTAGTTGACCAGGAGGTCGATGAAGATGACGCCGAGCAGGGCGAAGATCGAGCCGACGGAGAGGTCGATGCCGCCGGTGATGATGACGAAGCCCTGGCCGAGGGAGAACAGGCCGTAGAGCCCGATCAGGTTGGCGGTGTTGGAGAGATTCACCGGCGAGATGAAGCGCGGGTTGATCAGCGCCACCACGGTCCCGACCACCAGGATGAGGATCAGGAGGCCCAGGTCTTTCTTCAGCATGGCGAGCTCTTCTTCAGTTGAGGGGGCGGCCGACGGCGAGCTGCAGCACATTCTGCTCGCTGAAGCGGGCGCGGTCGAGAAAGCCGCTGATCCGCCCCTCGTGCATCACGGCCATGCGGTCGCTGACGCCGATCACCTCCTCCATGTCGCTGGAGATCATCAGGATGGCGACGCCGCCATCGGCCAGGCGCCGCATCAACTCGTAGATCTCCTTCTTGGCGCCGACGTCGATGCCGCGCGTCGGCTCGTCGAAGATCATCACCCGCGGCTTCATGGAGAGCCACTTGGCCAGCACCACCTTCTGCTGGTTGCCGCCCGAGAGCGTGCCGACGGCGGTGCCGACCGTCGGCGTCTTGATGCCGAGGCGCTGCTTCTGGCGCTCGGCCCCGCCGGCCTCCGCGTCGCGGCTGACCAGCGTGGCGGTGGCGTAGGAGGCGAGATCGGGCAGCGAGATGTTCTCGGCCACCGAGAGGTCGAGCAGCAGGCCGGAGCGCTTGCGGTCCTCCGGCACGAGATAGATGCCGCTGTCGATGGCATCGCGCGGCGAGGCGACGGCGAGGGGCCGGCCCTCGAGGCGCAGCCCGCCGCCGAGCATGCGGTCGATGCCGAACACGGCGCGGGCGAGCTCGGTGCGGCCCGAGCCGACGAGGCCGGCGAAGCCGAGGATCTCGCCGCGCCGGACCTCCAGGCTGACGCCGCGATCTGGATAGGCGGCGGTTCGCACCTCCTCGATGCTCAGCACCGGCTCGCCGGGCGGCGCCGCCGGCGGAATGTAGAGCGATTTCAGGTCGCGTCCGATCATCAGCCGGATCATGGCGTCGTGGCGGATCTCGCCGCGGGCGAGCTCGCCGACGGCGCGGCCGTCGCGCAGCACCACCACCCGGTCGGCGCAGTGCTCCACCTCGTTGAGGCGGTGCGAGATGAAGATGACGCTGACCCCGTGCGCCTTGAGGTCGGCGATGACGTCGAGCAGGCGCGCCGTCTCGCTGACGGTGAGGCTCGAGGTCGGCTCGTCCATGATGACGATGCGCGCCTCCAGCGACAGCGCCTTGGCGATCTCGACCAGCTGGCGCTGCGCCAGCGACAATTCACCCACCACGGCGGTGGGCCCGAAATCGGCGCCGAGGCGGCCGAGGATCGGCTCCACCCGCTCGCGGCAGGCCCTGGTGTCGACCAGCTTCAGCGGTCCGGCCAGGGTCGGCTCGCGGCCGATCAGCACGTTGGCGGCGACGTCGAGATTGTCGAACAGGTTGAGCTCCTGGTGCACGAAGGCGATGCCGGCCGCCGTCGCCTCCATCACGGTCAGGGCCGCCCGCTCCGTGCCGCCGATGCGGATGGCGCCGCTGGTCGGCGCCACCACCCCGCCCATGATCTTCATCAGCGTCGACTTGCCGGCGCCGTTCTCGCCGATCAGGCCGAGCGTCTCGCCCGGCATGACCGCGAAGGTCACGTGCGAGAGCGCGGTGACGCCCGGATAGGTCTTGGTGACGTCGGCGAGTTCGAGGATCGGCTCTGGCATCGGCTCCATCCGCCGGCGGTCATCTCACGGCTGCTGAATCTTTGACACCCCGCAGAATTTCCGAGCCTGCCCTGCGAGCGGAGTTCGGAAATTCTGCTTGGCCGGACGGAGCCGGGCGCAAGGCCCGGCCCCGTCGCGGGATCACTTGCCCTGGCGCTGCTTCAACTCGGCCGCGAAGGCATCGACATTGGTCTGGTCGATGATCTTGGTCGGGATGATGATCAGCTTGTCCGCCGGGATGAACGACTTGTCGCCCTCCAGGAACTTGGCCATGTCCTTCATGCCCTGATAGCCCCATTCATAGGGCTGCTGCACCACCGTGCCGACGATGGTGCCTTCCTTGACGCCGCCGAGCGTGATCGGATCCTCGTCGAAGCCGATCACCTTCACCTGGCCGAGCTTGCCGGCATCCTTCAGCGCCTCGTAGATGCGGGGCGTGTTGTAGGAATAGAAGCCGATGAAGCAGTTGACCTCGGGATGGGCGGTGAGCGTGTCCTCGACATTGCGCTTGGCACGGGTCTGGTCGATGTCGTCGCCGCGCACGTCGACGAGGTCCACCTTCGAGCCCTTGATCGTGTCCTTGACGCCCTCGATGCGCTCCTTGGCGTTGTCGGCGCCGAGCAGGCCGACGAAGCCCATGCACTTGCCGCCGTCCGGCAGCGCCTTCAGCACGAGCTCGCCCGCCTGCTTGCCGGCAGCGACGTTGCTGGAGCCGATATAGGCGACGCGGCTGGTGTTGGGCGCGTCGCTGTCGGTGGTGAACAGCGCCACCTGGCCACCGATCCGGTTCAGCGCGTCGCTGGAGGTCTTGGGGTCGACGGCGCTCACCATGATGCCGGCGACGCCCGAGGCCACCAGGTCGTCCATCAGCCGGATCTGGATCGCGGCGGCGGACTGCTCGGGATATTTGAAGACGAGATCGTAGTTGGGCAGCTCGGACTGTGCCTTCTTCACGCCGGCCTCGGCCGCCTTCCAGAAGTCGGAGGCGCCGTTGACGACGAAGGCGAGGGTCTTCTTGTCCGCGGCCTCAGCCGAGGAAACGACGGATAGGGCGAGCGCCAGGGCGGCGCCGGTCACCAAAAGTCTCTTCATGTCATTCCTCCCAGAATGCTCTCCTGATCCCGGCCCGGGGCTCCGTGCCGGCCTGGACCGCGCCTGTTGACGTCGGCCCCACCTGGTCAGCCATCCCGGCCCCACCACGCCGGCGGCATGCCGGCGGTCGAAGAGACGGGTCCATCCAACGCTCGCTCCACCCCAAGACGAAACCCTCGAAGCGAGTCGCCCCACACAAGCACAGCTCATTTGTCTGATCAATATTCGTCTGATCAATCGAGCGACGTCGGCGCCCCGGTTGGCGGCCGCAATCGCCGCCATCAGCCCGGCCTGATTGACTTGCGGCTGACATGTTAGTGCGTTATTGGTGAGCAACAGGTGAAGTGCCGAAGGAGAACACGCCATGTCGTCCGATCACCGTTTCGGCCTGTCCGCCGCCCTGACCACCCCGTTCGACGCCGGCCAGGCGATCGACATCCCCCGCGCCCTCGCCCATGCCCGCTGGTGCCTGGCGAACGGCTGCGACAGCGTCACCCTGTTCGGCACCACCGGCGAGGGCGCCTCGATCGGCGCCCGCGAGCGCAGCGCCGTGCTCGCGGCCTTCATCGCCGCCGGCATTCCGGCCCGGCACATCCTCGCCGGCGTGATGGCCAACAGCGTCGAGGATGCCGCCGCCCAGGCGCGCGAGGTGCTGGAGGCTGGCTGCCGCGGCGTGCTGCTGGCTCCGCCATCCTACTACAAGAACGTCGGCGACGACGGCCTGTTCGCCTGGTTCGGCGCGGTGTTCTCAGCGCTCGGCCCCGCGGCACGCGACGTCTTCCTCTACAACATCCCCTCGGTGACGGCGGTGGAGCTCTCGGTCGATCTGGTCGGCCGGCTGCGCGCCGCCTTCCCCGCCGCCGTGGCGGGCGTCAAGGACTCCTCCGGTCATTGGGCCTATACGGAGCGCCTGCTCGCCGCCCATCGCGACCTCGCCATCCTGATCGGCGACGAGCGCGACCTCGCCGCCGGCGTGCGCCTGGGCGGCCAGGGCGCCATCTCCGGCATGGCCAATGTCTGCCCGCAGCGGCTGCTGCCGCTGATCCGCGAGGGCCGCGACGACCCGGCGCTCACCGGCTTCGTCGACGAGCTGGTGAAAACCGCGGTGACGCCCGCGGTCAAGGCTATGGTCGCGCACCGCACCGGGGATATGGTCTGGCGCAGAGCGCGGGCGCCCCTGGCGCCGGTGTCGGACGGCGACATGGACCATCTGACCGGCCTCCTCGACCGGATGGACCGGATGGCCGCCGCCTGACGGGAGGGAACGGCATGGACGAGGGCGGCGAGCCGATCCGGCTGCGGGAACGGGCCTATGCCAGCTTCACCCGCCACCTCCTGGCGCGGGACGTCAGGCCCGGCCAGTTCGTCTCCCAGCGCGAGCTCGTCGCCCTCACCGGCCTGCCGCTCGGCGCCATCCGCGAGCTGGTGCCGCGGCTGGAGGCGGAGGGGCTGCTGATCACCGTGCCCCAGCGCGGCATCCAGATCGCCCATATCGATCTCAACCTGATCCGCGAGGCCTTCCAGTTCCGCCTGTTCCTGGAGCGGGAGGCGGTCGCCCTGTTCACGGCCTCGGCCCCCGACACGCTGCTGGCCCGGCTCCGGCGCGAGCACGAGGACGCGCTGGCCCGCGGCCTCTCCGGCGACCTCACGCCCGACATCGAGGAACAGGCCCAGGCGATCGACTGGAACCTGCACGACACCATCATCGACGCCCTGGACAACGAGATCATCGCCAAGGCCTATCGGGTCAACTCGATCAAGATGCGCCTGATCAACCAGGAGCGCTTCCGCATCGACGGCCGCGTCGTGCCCGTCATGCGCGAGCACCTGGCCATCCTCGACGCCATCGAAAGCCGCGAGCCGCAACGGGCGGTCGAGGCGATGACGCAGCACATCGACAATGCCCGCAACCTGGCTTTGCGGGTGTAGGGCCCAGGGCATTTTCCTCACGCGAACCGACACGCGGTTCGCGTGAGGAAAATGCGCAAGAACAAAGAGATAGAGAGCGTGATCGATTCAACTTGAAGCGATCACGCTTTAGCGCAAGGGGACGGCCGGCGCGCTCCGTCGCGACCGCCGTCCCGAACAAGGGCACGGGAGGGAGCACCATGACCATCGATCTGTCGAGACCCACGCGCCGCCAGGTCCTGGCGGGAAGCGCGGCGCTCGGTGCGGCCTTGGGCGCGGGCCTGGCCGGCGTCGGGCCGGCCGCGGCGGCGGTCGACTGGAAGCGCCATGCCGGCACCACGCTCGAGGTCAACCTGATCAAGAGCCCGCGCGGCGACACCCTGCAGAAATACCAGAAGGAGTTCGAGGAGCTGACCGGCATCAAGGTCAATTCCGAGCAGACGCCGGAGCAGCAGCAGCGCCAGAAGGCGGTGATCGAGCTGACCTCGGGCCGCCCGAGCTTCGACGTCATCCACATCAGCTATCACGTGCAGAAGCGCCAGTTCGAGAAGGCCGGCTGGCTGGCCGATCTCGGCCCCTTCCTGAAGAATCCCGAGCTGACCGACCCCTCGCTGACCGAGAGCGACTTCGCCACCGCCGGGCTCGACTTCGCCAGGGACAGGAACGGGCGCTTCGGCGGCCTGCCCTTCTCCGTCGACTACTGGATCGTCTACTGGAACAAGGAGCTCTTCGCCGCCAAGGGGCTGGAATTCCCCAGGACCTTCGACGAGCTGGTCAAGGCGGCGGAGACGCTCACCGACGCGGACAAGGGCATCTACGGCTTCGTCGCCCGCGGCGCCAAGAACGCCAACACCCCGGTCTGGTCGAGCTTCATGCTCGGCTACGGCAAGAGCGCCATCGGGCCGGACGGGGCGCTGCAGACCGATTCGCCCGAGGCGATCGAGGCCGCCGCCCTCTACCAGCGCCTGATGACCAGGTCGGCGCCGCGCGGCGTCGTCGGCTTCAACTGGGCCGAATGCCAGTCCGCCTTCCTGCAGGGCCGGATCGGCATGTGGTTCGACGGCGTCGGCTTCGCCCCGCCGCTGGAGAACCCGCAGAAGTCCCGGGTGGTCGGCAAGGTCGGCTACAGCGTGGTGCCGAAGGGCCCGGTCGTGCAGGCCGCGCCCACCTTCGGCGACGGCATCGGCGTCACCGAGGCCTCGGCCAAGAAGGAAGCGGCCTATCTCTATTGCCAATGGGCCATCTCCAAGGAGATGGGGGCCCGGCTGCTGCAGGCCGGCGGCGGCGTGCCCTTCCGCAACTCGGTGCTGAACGATCCCGATATCCGCAAGGGCGTCACCATGCCGCCCTCCTGGATCGATGCCGTGGCGGAATCGGGGCCCGTCAGCCAGCTCTGCCTGCCTGTCATCGTGCCGGTCACCGAGTTCCGCGACGTCTTCGGCGTCGGCCTGACCAACCTCATCGGCGGCGGCGATCCGGCCGCGGAGATGAAGAAGGCGACCGAGGCCTTCCGTCCGGTGCTGGCGCGCAGCGAGGCGCCATGAGCGCATCCGCCCCCACCATGGCCGGCGCGGACGCCGCGGCGCACGCGTCGGCCGGCGGGCGGCGGCCGGGCTACTGGCCGTTCATCGTCCCGGCGCTGGTCCTGGTCGGGGCGGTGATCGTCTTCCCCTGGGTCTTCACCCTGTGGATGAGCACACGGGAATGGCAGGTCGGCGGCGCCGACCATGCCGTCTGGCTCGCCAACTATGTCAGGCTGGCGCAGGATGCCCGCTTCCGGGAGGCGATGGGCCACACGCTGGTCTACACCGCGCTTTCGGTGCTGGCGCCGCTGCTGCTCGGCACCGCTGCGGCCCTGGTGTTCGACTCCAGGCTGCCGATGCGCGGGCTGCTGCGCGGCATCTTCGTCATGCCGATGATGGCGACGCCCGTCGCCGTCGCCCTGGTCTGGACCATGATGTTCCATCCCCAGCTCGGCGTGCTCAACTATCTCCTGTCGCTGGTCGGCATCCCGCCCCAGGCCTGGATCTTCGACCAGACCACCGTCATCCCCTCGCTGGTCATGGTCGAGACCTGGCAATGGACGCCGCTCGTCATGCTGATCGTGCTCGGGGGCCTGGCGGCCATGCCGCGCGAGCCGTTCGAGGGCGCCGAGATCGACGGCGCCAACGCCTGGCAGAAGTTCCGCTACATCACCCTGCCGATGATCCTGCCCTTCATGATGGTGGCGGTGATCATCCGTTCGATCGACGCGGTGAAGAGCTTCGACATCATCTATGCCATGACCCAGGGCGGGCCGGGCACGGCGTCGGAGACGATCAACATCTACCTCTACAACGTCGCCTTCGCCTATTACGACATCGGCTACGGCTCGGCGATCGCGGTGGTGTTCTTCGCCATCGTCGTCGCCATGGCGCTGGTGCTGCTGCACCTGCGCCAGCGTGCCCGGTGGAACGCCTGAGGGGCCGCCTATGATCCTGCGCCGCCTCCTCCGCCATCTCGGCACCGCCTTCCTCGTCCTGGTGGTGGTGTCGCCGGCGCTGCTGTTCTTCCTCTGGATGCTGTCGCTGTCGCTGAAATACGAGATCGACAACGGCGCCTATCCGCCGATCCTGATCCCCGAGACCTTCGCCTGGTCGAACTATGCCGACGTCTTCGCCGCCAACGACTTCCTGCTCTATTTCTGGAACAGCCTGATCGTCACCGGCTCGGCGACGCTGCTCGCCCTGATCGTCGGCGTGCCCGCCGGCTACGGCATCGCCCGCGTCAAGGCCGACAAGGCCGCCATGGTGATCATGATCGCGCGCATGACGCCGGGCCTGTCCTTCCTGATCCCGATGTTCCTCCTGTTCCAGGCGCTCGGCCTGCTCGGCACGCTCTGGCCGCAGATCATCATCCATCTCGTCGTCACCGTGCCGATCGTCATCTGGATCATGATCGGCTATTTCGAGACGACGCCCCTGGAGCTGGAGGAGGCGGCGATGATCGACGGGGCGACGCGCTGGCAGGTCTTCCGCCGCGTGGCCCTGCCGATCGCCAGGCCCGGCATCGTGGTGTCGCTGATCCTGGCGGTGATCTTCTCCTGGAACAATTTCGTCTTCGGCATCGTGCTCGCCAGCCGCGAGACGCGCACCCTGCCGGTCGCGGTCTACAACATGCTGTCCTTCGAGCAGGTGAGCTGGGGCCCGCTCGCCGCCGCGGCCCTGATCGTGACGCTGCCGGTGCTGCTGCTGACCCTGTTCGCCCAGCGCCAGATCGTCGCCGGGCTCACGGCGGGGGCGGTGAAGTAGCGCCCGGAGGGCGGGGCGGGCGCGGCGATGACGGAACGGTTGCGACTGAGTCGATTCCGGGCACGTCACCCACCACCGTCATGGCCGGGCTTGACCCGGCCATCCACGCGCACACGACGGAGGCCTTGCTTGCCGTACGGCCGACCACCGCCTTTTTCATCACCGCCGGTGGTCGCGTAGATGGCCGGGTCAAGCCCGGCCATGACGGTGAGGTTCAAGCGCGATGATGATCGCCCGAACCCGCACGGGAGCCGCCCGCCGCCCCCCCTACAGCACGGTCGAGGCCAGCGCCGGCGATTCCGTCAGGGCGTGGGCGATGAATTCCAGCGCGTGGCGGATGGCGGGCCGGCCGGTCGGGCCGCCGAGGCAGATGCGCACCGCTTCGGGCGGCGGGCCCTCGACGGTGAAGGCGTCGCTGGCGACCACGCCGATGCCGGTGCCGCGCATCTGGCCGATGAAGGCAGAGCGGGTCCAGCCCTCCGGCAGCGGCACCCAGATGTTGAAGCTCAGGGGATCGGCCCGGAAGCTGTCCGGCGGCAGGATCTCGCGGGCCAGCACCTGGCGGGCCGCCGTCTCGGCGCGGATGAAGCGCAGGATCGCCTCGGCCGTGCCGTCCTCGATCCAGCGCGTCGCCAGCGCCACGGTCAGCGGCGAGGCCATGACGGTGGCGGCCCGCACCGCCGCGGCGAAGGGCCAGCCCGAGCGCGCATCCGGCGCCACGACATAGGCGGCGCGCATGCCGGCGCCGATGCATTTGGCCAGGCCCGCGACGTGCCAGGTGATGTCGGGCGCCAGGGCGGCGAAGGGCGCCGGGCCGTGCGGCGGGATGAAGCCGTAGGCATCGTCCTCGACGATCGGGATGCGGCAGCGCCGGGCGACCGCCGCGATCTCGGCCCGCCGGCGCTCGGGCACGGTCAGCGTCGTCGGGTTCTGCAGCGTCGGATTGAGATAGAGCCCCTTCGGCGCGAGGCGTGTGCAAGCCTGTGCCAGGGCGTCGGGATCGATGCCGTCCGCATCCATCGGCAGGCCGACCAGGGCGATGCCGAGCTGGGCGGCGATCGAGCGCGCCCCGGGATAGGTGATCGCCTCGCTGAGGATCACCTCGCCGGGCTTGGCCAGCAGGCCGAAGATGCCGAGCAGCGCGGGATGGGCGCCGGGCGAGACGAAGATGCGCTCCTGCGCCGGCACCAGCGCCCGCCGCCCCAGCCAGGCGGAGGCCGCGTCCTTGTCGGCCGGCGCGCCGCCGAACCCCTGGTAGCGCAGCAGGGAGACGAGGTCGCGGCCGACCGCCTCCAGGCCCGCCCGCATGCGCTCGAGCAGCGCCGGGTCGTCCGGCTCGGGCGGCAGGTTCATCGACAGGTCGACGACCTCCGGCCGGCGCAGGGCCGGCGCCCCCAGCCGGTCCGGCTTTGCCAGCGCCAGGACATAGGTGCCCTGCCCGACGCGGGATTCGATCAGGCCGCGCTTCTGCGCCTCGGTATAGCCGCGCGCCACGGTGGTGAAGTCGAGATCCAGGCGCTGCGCCAGCTTGCGCTGCGGGGGCAACCGGTCGCCGGCCGTGAGCCGTCCGCTGCGCATGTCGGCAGCGATCAGGTCGGCGATGGCGAGGTAGCGGGGCCTGTCGCTGCTGGCGAGGTCTGGAATCCAGTCGTTCATGGGCCGGGTTGATACAAATCCGAGGAGCGACAACATGCCGAATCTAGCTTGCCGCGAGCCGACTTGTCACCTCGCTCGCCGCGATGCGGAGTCGTTTCCGCTCGATCGATAATTGACTGCATATTGAATGCATTTTTACGCCAAAGCAAGGCGCGGGAAGGAAGCCGTCCGCGCGGATCAAAAATCATCTCGCCTGTGGACAAGTTAGCCCAATTTTGCGGCACCATGGCGCGAAAGCTACCACGCCACACCAACTGTCGACACTCGTTGGCGCGAAAGGCGACTGTATAATTGAATGCACTTCCATCGATTCAGCAACTTTGCCTGGCGAGCATTGATTGGCACATTGATTGCACATTCTCCATCACCGGCAGCGCGCCGCGGCCGTCCAGCCAGGAGAGATGACACATGCCAGCCGTCACCAAGCCCGCGCATGAGAAGGGCGATTATTTCGTCGACTATGAGGAGAAGCTGTTCGAGGACGTGAAGGCCGAGCCGGGCGAGAAGGCGCTCGTCACCTTCCACACCGTCGCCTTCGAGGGCTCGATCGGCTTCGTCAACCTGCTGCAGGCCACGCGCCTGAAGCGCAAGGGCTTCGAGACCTCGGTGCTGCTCTACGGCCCAGGCGTCACGCTCGGCGTGCAGCGCGGCTTCCCCAAGCTCGGCGACGAGGCCTTTCCCGGCCACATGAACTTCAACAACCAGATCGTCAAGTTCATCGAGGAGGGCGGCAAGGTCTATGCCTGCCGTTTCGCGCTCCAGGCGCTCTACGGCCATGGCGAGCCCTCGCTCATCCCCGGCATCCGCCCGATCAGCCCCCTCGACGTGCTCGACCTCATCCTGCTCCACCGCAAGGCCAACGCCTTCATCCTCGACACCTGGACCGTCTGAGCCGGCCCGGCGGGAGGCACATCCGATGACGGAGCCAGCAACGATCCGCGTCGCGGCCGTGCAGATCGCGCCGGACCTGGAGACGCGGACCGGCACGGTCGACCGCGTCCTCGCCGCCATCGCCGAGGCGGCGGGCAAGGGCGCAGAGCTCGTGGTCTTCCCCGAGACCTTCGTGCCCTGGTACCCCTATTTCTCCTTCGTGCACCCGCCGGTCCTGACCGGCGGGGAGCATGTCCGGCTCTACGAGGACGCCGTCGTCGTGCCCGGGCCAGTGACGCAAGCCGTGGCGGAGGCGGCGCGCCGCCACGGCATCGTCGTGGTGCTCGGCGTCAACGAGCGCGACCACGGCTCGCTCTACAACGCCCAGCTGGTGTTCGATGCCACCGGCGAGCTCAAGCTGAAGCGGCGCAAGATCACGCCGACCTTCCACGAGCGCATGATCTGGGGCCAGGGCGACGGCGCCGGCCTGAAAGTGGTCGACACCGCCGTCGGCCGCATCGGCGCCCTCGCCTGCTGGGAGCACTACAACCCCCTCGCCCGCTACGCCCTGATGGCCCAGCACGAGGAGATCCATGTCGCCCAGTTTCCGGGCTCGCTGGTCGGCCCGATCTTTGCCGACCAGATCGAGGTGACGATCCGCCACCACGCCCTGGAGAGCGGCTGCTTCGTCGTCAACGCCACGGGCTGGCTGACCGAAGCGCAGATCGCCAGGATCTCGCCCGAGGAGAAGCTGCGCAAGGCGCTGACCGGGGGCTGCATGACGGCGATCGTCTCGCCGGAGGGCAAGCACGTGGTGCCGCCGCTGACCCAGGGCGAGGGCATCCTCATCGCCGACCTCGACATGGGCCTGATCGTCAAGCGCAAGCGGATGATGGATTCGGTCGGCCACTACGCCCGGCCCGAGCTGCTGAGCCTCGTTCTCGACAACCGGCCGACCGCCGCCATGCACGCGGCGGCGCCGTCCTTCCCCGTCCTCTCCGGGAGCCCGACCGATGAAGCCGATGATGCCGACCGCCCTGCCGACCGAGGAACTGATCAACGAGTTGCAGTCCTTCGGGGCGCGCCTCGTTGACCCCGGGGCCGGGGCCGACAGCCGGCGCGGCGGCGCCGGGCCGTCCGACCACAAGGCCCTGACCATCGACGGCATGACCGTGATGGTGCCTGTGCACACCGCGCCGGCCTTCCAGAGCCCCTATCTCGTGGAGCGGCCGGACGCTTTCGGCCGCAGCCGGGTGCTGCGCGAGGGCCTGCCCATCGGCAATGTCTCCTTCCCGCAGCAGCCGAAATTCTACGGCCTCAAGACCGCCGACGGCATCCCCTATTCCCGGATCGCGGTGCTGCACGGGCGCGACGTCCTCGCCACCACCGTGCTGCAGACCTGCGTGCGTTATCGCAGCCGCACCAAGACCTGCCAGTTCTGCGCCATCGGCCAGTCGCTCGCCGCCGGCCGCACCGTCGAGCGCAAGACGCCGGCCCAGCTCGCCGAGGTGGCCGAGGCGGCGGTCCGGCTCGACGGCGTCCGGCACATGGTGATGACCACGGGCACGCCGCCCGGCAAGGACCGCGGCGCCGCCATCCTGGCCGAGAGCGCCGCCGCGGTGAAGGCGGCGGTCGACCTGCCGATCCAGGTGCAATGCGAGCCGCCAGACGACGACGCCTGGTTCGCCTGCCTGCGCGACGCCGGCGCCGACGCGCTCGGCATGCATCTCGAAGCGGTGACCGAGCCGGTGCGCCGGCGCATCATGCCGGGCAAGGCGCAGGTGCCGGTGACGCGCTATTTCGAGGCCTTCCGGGCGGCGGTGCCGGTCTTCGGCCGCGGCCAGGTCTCCACCTATATCCTCGCCGGCCTCGGCGACGGCATCGAGGACATCCTCGCCGCCTGCGAGCGCCTGGTGGCGATCGGCGTCTATCCCTTCGTCGTGCCCTTCGTGCCGATCTCCGGCACGCCGCTCGAGGGCCATCCGACGCCGCCGGCCCCCTTCATGCACGCCATCCTGCAGCCGCTGGCCGGGATGCTGGCCGCGGCGGGCCTGCGGTCCCTCGACGTCAAGGCCGGCTGCGCCAAATGCGGCGCCTGCTCGGCCCTGTCCACCTATGAGCGCGGCCAGACCGGGAGAGGATGCGCCTGATGTTCGAGCCCTTCGCCCCCTTCGTCCCCAGCGGCTTCCAGGTCAAGGTCGCGGTCGAGCCCTGGGAACGGGCCGCCGCCGCCCGCCTGCGCCGGCAGGTCTTCTGCGAGGAGCAGGCCCTGTTCGCCGGCGACGACCGCGACGCCGTGGACGACGTCGCCATTCCCCTCGTCGCCGTGTCGCTGTTCGGCGTCGCCGCCGACGCCGTGGTCGGCACGGTGCGCATCCACGAGGCGGAGCCGGGCCTCTGGTGGGGCTCGCGGCTGGCCGTCGCCCCCGAATGCCGCAAGGTCGGCGCGCTCGGCGCCGCCCTGATCCGCCTCGCCGTCTCCTCGGCTCACGCCCGCGGCTGCACGCGCTTTCTCGCCCATGTCCAGAGCCAGAACGCGCCGCTGTTCCAGCGGCTGCATTGGCGCACGCTGGCCGAGATCGAGCTGCATGGCCGGCCGCACCACCACATGCAGGCCGACCTCGCCTTCTATCCGCCCTTCGCCGCGCCGGAGACCGGCTTCCTCGCCCTGCGCAGGGCCGCGTGATGGGCACCGGGCCGGACCTCTCCCGCCTCGCCGCGGCGCTGCGCGCCGATCCCGGCCTCGCGGCCAAGGCCGATATCGGCCTGGCGACGGGCCGGCTCGGCCTCTCCGGCGCGGGCATGGTGCCGGTCGGCGACGACTGCGCCGCCATCCCCGACGGCGCGGGCTACCTGCTCTTTGCCATGGAAGGCTTCATCAACCGCTTCGTCGCCGCCGACCCCTGGTTCGCCGGCTGGTGCGCCGTCATGGTCAACCTCTCCGACATCGCCGCCATGGGCGGGCGGGCGATCGCCGTCACCGATGCGGTCTGGGCGGAAGGCGCCGGCCAGGCCGAGCCGATCCTGGCCGGCATGCGCGCCGCGGCCGAGCGCTTCGGCGTGCCGATCGTCGGCGGCCACACCAACCTGCGCACCGACCGGGCCCAGCTCTCCGCCGCCGTGCTCGGCCGGGCGCGGCGGCTACTGACCAGCTTCGACGCCCGCCCCGGAGACCGCCTGGTCATGGCGGTCGACCTGCGCGGGCGTTATCGCGAGCCCTTCTCCAACTGGGAGGCGGCGACGGACGCGCCGGCCGAGCGGCTGCGCGGCGACCTGGAGCTGCTGCCGCGCATCGCCGAGGCCGGGCTGTCGCGCGCCGCCAAGGACATCAGCCAGGGCGGGGTGGTCGGCACATCAGCCATGCTGGCGGAATGTTCGGGCGTCGCCATCACCATCGACGTCGGCGCCGTTCCCAAGCCCGAGGGCGTGGCGCTCGAGCGCTGGCTGACGAGCTTCCCGAGCTACGGCTATCTCCTCGCCGTCGCGCCCGGCGACATCGCCACCGTGACCGGCCTGTTCGCCGAGCGTGGCATCGACGCGGCCGAGGTCGGCGCCGTCGCCGCGGGCAGCGGCGTGGCGATCACCGACGGCATCCACACCGAAACCATCCGGGATCCGCGCCGGGCGCCGCTGCTGGGCTGCGGCCCGCGGGAGGCGGCAGCATGACCCGGCCCCTGCGCATCGCCATCCTCGCCCATTCGACCAATCCGCGCGGCGGCGTCGTGCACGCGCTCGGGCTCGGCGACGCCCTGGCGCGCCTCGGCCACGACGTGGTCGTCCACGCGCCGGACCCCAGGGGCATCGGCTTCTTCCGCCCCACCCTGTGCGCCACCGCCGGGGTGCCGGCACGGCCGGCCGGGCCGGACACCGCCGACATGGTCGAGATCCGGGCCGAGGACTATGTCCGCTATTTCGAGGATCCCACCCGGCGCGGCTTCGACCTCTACCATGCCCAGGACGGCATCTCCGGCAATGCCCTGGCGACGCTGCGGCAACGCGGCCTCCTCGCGCGCTTCGCCCGCACCGTGCATCATGTCGACGCCTTCGCCGATGCCAGGCTCGCCGCCCTGCAGCGCCGCGCCATTCTCGCCGCCGACCAGCTCTTCGTCGTCAGCGCGCTGTGGCGCGAGCATCTCAGCCAGCGCTTCGGCCGCGACTCGATCCCGGTCGGCAACGGCGTCGACCGGGCCTGCTTCCGCCCGGCGCCGGACGGACGCGAGGACGCGCTGCGCCGGCGGCTGAGCCTCGGCGCCGGACCGGTGCTGCTCGCCGTCGGCGGCATCGAGGAGCGCAAGAACACGATCCGCATCCTCCAGGCCTTCGTCGAGGCCCGGCGCATCCACCCCTCCGCCCAGCTCGTCGTCGCCGGCGGGGCCTCGCTGCTCGACCACGGCGCCTACCAGGCCCGTTTCGCCGAGGCGCTCGACGCCAGCGGCCTGCCGGCCTCGGCCGTCATCGTCGCCGGCCCGATCGAGCAGGCCGACATGCCGGCGCTCTACCGCGTCGCCGACGTCCTCGCCTTCCCGTCGATCCGGGAGGGCTTCGGCCTGGTCGTGCTCGAAGCCATGGCGAGCGGCATGCCGGTCGTCACCGCCAAGATCCCACCTTTCACCGAGCATCTCGGCGAGGACGAAGTGGTGTGGTGCGATCCGCATGCGCCCGCCTCCATCGCCAACGCGGTGCTGGCGGCGCTGGCCGAGCCCTTGCGTAGCCGGCTCATCACCCGGGGATTCGACGTGGCCGCCCGCCACGACTGGCAGCGCACCGCCGCCGCGCATATCGAGGCCTATGAGCGCCTGGCGGAGGCCGCCCATGCCTGAGATGCGCTTTCATATCCGCTGGCCCGACGGCACCGCGGAGAGCTGCTACTCCCCCTCGCTGGTGGTGAGGGAGCACCTGACACCCGGCGAGAGCTACCCGCTCGCCGATTTCCTCGCCCGCGTCAGCACCGCCCTCACCATCGCCAGCGAGCGGGTCGCCGCCCGCTACGGCTTCGCCTGCTCGCGCGCGCTCGGCCAGCTCGCGCGGCTGGAGGCGGCAGGCCGAGCCTTTGCCCAGGATCCGGACGCCCGCGTCCGGGTCGAGTCCTTCGACGCTTGACGGAGCACGCCATGACCTCACCCGCCCCCCGCCAGATCGAGGTCGCCGTGGTCGGCGGCGGCCAGGCAGGCCTGTCCATCAGCCATCATCTCGTCCGGCGCGGCATCGACCACCTCGTGTTCGAAAAGCACGCCGCCATGCATGTCTGGCGCACGCGGCGCTGGGATTCCTTCTGCCTGGTCACGCCCAACTGGCAATGCCAGCTCCCAGGCCATCCCTATGCCGGCCCCGACCCCGACGGCTTCATGAAGAAGGACGAGATCCTCGCCTATCTCGCCGGCTTCCGCGCCTCCTTCGACCCGCCGCTGCGCGAGGGTGTCGCCGTGACCCGCGTCGCCCCGCGGCCGGGCGGCGGCTTCGACGTCGCCACCTCGGACGGCGCCTATGTCGCCGGCCAGGTCGTGGTCGCCTCCGGCGGCTACAGCGAGCCGGTGATCCCGCGCCTGGCCGAGCGCATCCCCGCCGCGGTGCTGCAGCTCCATTCCGAGCAATACCGCAACCCGCAATCCCTGCCCGAGGGCGCGGTGCTGGTCGTCGGCTCCGGCCAGTCCGGCGCGCAGATCGCCGAGGACCTGCATCTCGCCGGCCGACAGGTCCATCTCGCCGTCGGCAATGCGCCGCGCTGCGCCCGCTTCTACCGCGGCCGCGACGTCGTCACCTGGCTCGCCGACATGGGCTATTACGACATGCCGGTGGAGCAGCATCCCCTGCGCGAAGGCGTGCGCGACAACACCAACCATTACGTCACCGGCCGCGACGGCGGGCGCGACATCGACCTGCGCCGCTTCGCCCGCGAGGGGATGCGCCTCCACGGCGCGCTCGAAAGCCTCGCCGGCACGCATCTGACCTTCGCGCCGAACCTGCGCGCCGCGCTCGACGAGGCCGACCGGATCTACAACGCCATCAACGCCTCGATCGACCGGCACATCGCCGAAAGGGGCATCGCCGCCCCGCCGCCCTCGGTCTACACGCCGGTCTGGCAGCCCGCAGAGGAGGAAGGCCGCAGCCTCGATCTCGCCGCTGCCGGCATCGCCGCCATCGTCTGGTGCATCGGCTTCCGCCCGGATTTCCGCTGGCTCGACGCGCCGGTGTTCAACGGCGCCGGCCAGCCCCGGCATGTCCGCGGCGTCACGGCGGAGCGGGGCCTCTATTTCCTCGGCCTGCCCTGGCTGCACACCTGGGGCTCCGGCCGTTTCTCCAGCGTCGCCCGCGACGCCCTTCACCTCGCCGACCGCATCGAGGCGGTCAGGCACGCCGCCGCGCCGCACGACCTCGCCGTCGCCGTCTGAGGGGAGCGGCCGTGAACCACATCGTCAGGCTCGACGAGGCCCGCGCGCCTCGATCGCCGGCGTCCATGCCGGAGAGCATCGTGCTCGGCATGCCGCATCTGACCGCGAGCGGGCTCTCCGAGGGCTGGCTGCTGCGCGAGCTCGGGCACCGGCACTGGCTCCTGCTCGCCGCCATGGCCGGCATGGCCGTTCCCGACTTCCGCGACACGGACGGCGAGCCCGTCTACGCCGCCTTCTCCGCCCTGTCGATCCGGGACACCGCCTTCGGCGAGGCCCGGGAGAACGACGTCCTGACGCTGTCCTCCGAGATCGCGCGGGTGTCGCGCACACAGGTCATGAGCCGGCATCGGCTCGCGCTGCAGGACCGCCCGATCGGCACGGTCGAGCTGGTCTCGGCCTTCGTGCGGCGCGCCGCGGGCGGCGGCAACCATGCGGTGGCGCGGGTCGCGCTCGGCGGGCTGCCGCCGGTCGAGCCCGGCGCCGCGCCCGGCGGCCTCGCCGCCCTCGCCGCCGCCTTCCGCCACGGGCGGGTCGGCGCGCATCTCGGCTTCGCCCTCGGCCGCATCGCCGCGCTGGCGCAGGCCACGTTCGATCCCTGCCCGAGCCAGGACTTCAACGGCGCCGGCTTTCTCTACTTCACCAGCTTCCTCGCCTTCGTCGATCGGGCGGAATGGCGCTTTGCCCGCGAGCGCGCCCTTTCGGCCGCCACCATCCGGCGCGATGTCTTCTTCCGCGGCAATGCCGATCCCGGCGAGACCATCCGGGTGGTGCTGCTGGACGAGCGGCCGCTGCCGGGCGCCTTCGCCCATCGCTGCCGCATCGAGCGCTGCGGCGACGGCGCGGTCATCGCCGACCTGTTCTCGATCCGGCGCTCGCCCGACGCCGCCCCGGCAGACGGCCGGCGGAAATTTTTCGAAGGCCCCGCGCGCCGGCGGGAATAAATCCGGCCGCCGGCCGGTCTGGATCGGTGTGGGGCGGCGCTCGCCCGCCCGAAGCACAGACCGGAGGCGACCATGGACGGATCCCACGACACGCCGATGCTGGACGAGGACGGCATCGACCGCCGCGGCTTTCTCGAATGCATGACCTGGGCCGGCACCGGCGTCCTGTGGACGCTGGCAGGCGGCCTGCCGCAGGCGATGGGCCTCGGCAAGGCGCTGGCGGCCGAGGCTGCGACGCCCTTCACCTTCCTGCAGATCAGCGACAGCCACGTCGGCTTCGACAAGCCGGCCAACCCCGACGCGCGGGCGACGCTGCGCGAGGCGATCGCCAGGATCAAGGCGCTGCCGACGAAGCCCGCCTTCATGATCCACACCGGCGACATCAGCCATCTCTCCAAGGACCAGGAGTTCGACGATGCCGACCAGCTCATCAAGGAGGCCGGCATCCCCGTGTTCTACGTGCCCGGCGAGCACGACCTGCTCGACGACCAGCAGGGCAAGGCCTATCTCGACCGCTACGGCAAGGGCAGCCGCGGCGCCGGCTGGTTCAGCTTCGACCACCAGGGCGTCCACTATGTCGGCCTCGTCAACGTCGTGAACCTCAAGGCCGGCGGGCTCGGCAATCTCGGCGCCGAGCAGCTGCAATGGCTGGAGAACGACGTCGCCGGCCTCGCCTCCTCGACGCCGATCGTGGTGTTCGCCCATATCCCGCTGTGGACGGTCTATCCCGACTGGGGCTGGGGCACGGCCGACGGCGCCCAGGCCCTCGCCCTGCTCAAGCGCTTCGGCTCGGTGACCGTGCTCAACGGGCACATTCACCAGGTGATGCAGAAGGTGGAGGGCAACGTCGCCTTCCACACCGCGCGCTCGACCGCCTTCCCGCAGCCGGCGCCGGGCACGGCGCCCTCGCCCGGGCCGATGAAGGTGCCGGCGGGCGAGCTGGCCAGCCATCTCGGCATCGCCACCGTCGACTTCGTGCGCGGCGACCAGCCGCTCGCCATCGTCGACCGGCCGCTGGCCGGCTGAGCTCCAGCCCTTTCGAGAAGGACGATCCTGATGACGATCTCCCCCCTCGCCGGCGCGGTCCTGCGCGGCCTCGCCGGCCTGGCGGCGCTCGCCGCCGCGCCCGCCCTCGCCGGTGAGACGGCCGCCGCAGCGCCCGCGGCCGTCACCGTGACCATCGACAATTTCAGCTTCACCCCCGCCGTGGCGACGGTCACGCCCGGCACCACCGTGACCTGGGTCAACCACGACGACATCCCCCATACCGTGGTGGAGACGGACAAGGCTTTCCGCTCCAAGGCGCTCGACACCGACGACCGTTTCTCCTTCACCTTCACCACGCCGGGCGACTACGCCTATTTCTGCTCCTTGCATCCGCACATGACCGGGAAGATCATCGTCCGGCCGGGAGCGGGCTGAGCCCGGTTCGGGACGACCATGACAGGACGCGGCACCGTGTGGCAGCAGGCGGACGGCTTCGGGATCGCCGCCGTGCCTCTCCGGGCGCGGCCGCTCGCCGCCCGCGTCCGCCGATGGTTCGCCGCCCGCGTCCGCCGATGGTTCGCCGCCCTGCTGCGGCGCGCGGCCGCGACGGCGCTTCCGGCGCCGGTCGGCGGCAGCCTGGCGTGGCCCGCCGAAGCCGTCTCGCCCGCCGGGCGGGCGCCCGCGGCCGGCCGTCCGGCCGCGGCGGAGCGCTTCCAGGCGCTGGTGCTGCCCCATCTCGATGCGGCCCACAACCTGGCGCGCTTCCTGGCCAGGGATGCCGATGCGGCCGAGGACATCGTGCAGGACGCCTTCCTCCGCGCCTTCCGCAGCTTCGACGATTTCCGCGGCGGCAGCCCGCGTGCCTGGATCCTGGCCATCGTCCGCAATTGCCACCACACCTGGCGCGCGGCGCGCCGGCGCGATCCCGGCCCCTGGCCCGAAGGCGCCGCCGGCCCGGCCGGCGACGAGATCGACGGCGAGACGCCGGCCGAGATCGCCTCGCGCGAGGACACGCCCGAGGCCGCCCTGCTGCGCCGCAGCGAGGCCGAGGCGGTCCGGGCCGTGCTGGAGACCCTGCCCGAGCCCTTCCGCGAGGTGCTGGTGCTGCGCGACCTGGAGGACCTCAGCTATCGCGAGATCGCCGAGGTGGCGGACCTGCCGATCGGCACGGTGATGTCGCGGCTCGCCCGCGCCCGCACGCTGTTCGCGGCCCGCTGGCGCGGCGCCGGCCCGGAGGATGCGGCATGACCGGGCGCCCGTGCCCCGACTGGGAGATCCTGCTGCACGGCTTCATCGACGGCGAGCTCGATGCCGCCCACGCCCTGCGCTGCGAGCAGCACCTCGCAGAATGTGCCGGCTGCACCGCCGCCGTGCGCGACCTGCAGGCCCTGCGGCGCACCATCGGACAGGAGGGCGTCCGCTGGCCCGCGCCGGAGAGCCTCAGGCGGAGCGTCCTCGCCGCCGTCGCCCGGGAGACGCAGGCAAGCCCGGCGCCCCGATCACGGCCCTTCCTGTCCTTGCGCGGGGCATCCGGCGCGCTCGGGCGCTGGAGCCTCGTGCCCTCCCTGGCAGTGCTCGCCGCCGCGCTCGTCCTGGTGCTCGCCTCGCCGCGACAGGGGCCGGGACTGACGGACGAGCTCGTCGCCGGCCACGTCCGCTCGCTGCTCGCCAGCCACCTGACCGACGTCGCCACCTCCGACCAGCACACGGTGAAGCCGTGGTTCGGCGGCAAGGTCGACTTCTCCCCGCCGGTGGTCGACCTCGCCGCCCGCGGCTTCCCGCTGATCGGCGGCCGGGTCGACTATATCGGCGGCCGCGTCGTCGCCGCCCTGATCTACCGGCGCAACGGCCACGTCATCAATCTCTTCGTCTGGCCGGCCTCGGGAGGCGCGGCGACGGCCCTGGCGCGGGAAGGCTACAACCTGGTCAACTGGACCCAGGCCGGGCTGACCTTCTGGGCCGTCTCCGACCTCAATGCCGTCGAGCTCCGGGAATTCCAGGAGGACTTTGCCGAGGCGACGCCGAAATGAGCGGGCTCAGCCCGGCCCGGCGGCGGAGCGGCGCCCGCCCGCGCCGCGCGAGGCGGCCGCCATCAGGACGAGCATGACCGCCACGACCGCGCCATAGGCGACAAGCTCCATGCCCGTCGGCCGGTCGATATAGCCGATCAGCGTGTGCAGGATGCGGCCGACCAGGCTGTCCTGGGACAGGAGGCCGGACGTGTCCCAGACCGCGTCCGACCAGGCATCGAGCCAGCCGCCCTGCTGCAGGAAGTCGACCGCCTGGGCGGCGAGCCCGGCGGCCAGCAGCGTGATCAGCGTCGTCAGCGTGGCGAAAAGGTAGCGCAGCGGGATGGCGATCAGGCCGAGATAGAGCAGGGCCGACACGAGCGCCCCGGCGACGATGCCGAGCGCGCCGCCGATGACGATGTCGCCGGCCGTGACGCCGCCGGCGGCGGCGACCCCGTAGAGGAACAGCACCACCTCCGAGCCCTCGCGCAGCACCGCGACGCCGCACACCACCGCCAGGGCCGCGAGCGGCCGGCGGCCCGCCGCGACGTCCGCGCCCACCGCCTTCAGCTCGCGGGCGAGGTCGCGGCCGTGGCGCGCCATCCAGGCATTGTGCCAGCACAGCATCGCCACCGCGACCAGCAGCACCGCGGCGTTCAGCGTCTCCTGGCCGGCCCCCTCGAACAGGTTGGCGATGCGGCCGGCGAACAGCGCCAGCAGGCAGGCGCCGAGGACGCCGGCGACGAGGCCGAGGCCGATCCAGGCGCCGCGGCCGGGCAGGCCGCGGGTGGCGGCGAGCACGACGCCGACCACCAGCCCGGCCTCGAGCACCTCGCGGAAGACGATGATCAGGGCGGCCAGCATCGGGCTACTCCGCGATCACCACGCCCTGCGCCGTCTCCGCATGGAACTCGCCCATGAAGGGATAGCGGCCGGGATCGAGCGCCCGCAGGCGCACCACGCCTTCGCTGCCGCCGCCGATCACCTTCTCGACCTTGAGCGCGGTGGAATCGAACTCGTCGGCCGTGGCGTCCTGGTTCCTGACCAGGAGCTGTGCGCGCTTGCCGGCGGGGACGTGGATCTCGGCCGGGGTGAAGCGATGGTCCTTCAGCACGACCTCGACCTGGCCGTCGGCATTGGTGGGCGTGTAGGCGGGCGAGCCCGCCAGGGCGCCGGCCGGCAGCACCAGCGCCAGCAGCAGGATCGAACGGCGGATACGGGACATAGGCGGATCTCCGGAGCAAGGCCCCGCGGCCGCAGCCATTGGGCGGCGGCTCGCGGAACCGGTCGAGGCCGTTGGGACGCGAGGCCGTCCGGCCGCGTCGGCGGGCGCTCGGACGGCCTGCGCGGGACGGGGCCAGATCAGTCGGGCTTGGCCTTGCTCGGGTACTGGAAGGTCCAGGACACGGTGACGGGCTTCCACCACTCGGGAACGCCGGTCTCCTTGTCGACGTGGCGGATGAAGCCGTTGGACGACGGCGGCTCGACCACATAGGTCGCCTTGTACTCGCCAGGGCCGGCCATGGCGAAGTTGTTGGCATAGTGCGGCCCGTCGCCCGCCTCCATCGGCGCCAGCACCTTGGCCTCCTTGTACTTGGCGCCGACCTTCTCGACCGTCAGCCGGACGGTGCAATAGGGAATCCAGGCGTCCTCGGGAAAGCCGTGCGCCTCGCCCTTGGCGGCGTGGATGTCGATCTCGATATGGACGGCCTTGGGGTCCATCGACATGCCCGCGGGGTGGCGGTCCATCTCGATGCCGGTCAGGTAGGCCGGAGAGAACTGCATGCCCTCCTCCGTGACCGGCTCGCCCATGTAGAATTCGGTGGCGTGAGCCGCGGTGGCGGCCAGCAGAGATCCGGCCACGACCGTGACCGCCTGCAGCATCTTGAGCATTGGTGTTCCTGCGGGCTGAAGACGACAGGTGCGCGCCTGCCATCGGAGATCAGCCCCCCGCGCATTCCGATACCGAAGCGGCCGAAGCAATGCAAGAACGAATACGAGGAATATTGCTTCGAATTGCCAACCTATATTTGAGTTTTACAAATTCCAAACTGTGCAAATACTATTCAACCACACCAACCGCTACAGCCGGCCGGCAATGGCGGCATCGAGCAGGACGGCGAGGTTGTCCGGCCCGAGCGGGACCGGATTGCCGCCGGCGCAGGGGTCGGCCAGCGCCATGGCGACGACCCGGTCGCGGTCGATATCGGCGAGCCCGATCGCGGCGAGAGAGGGCGGCAGGCCGATCTCGGCGCGCAGCGACACCAGCCAGTCGATGACCGTGCCGCCGTCCCGGCCCGGCAGGTCGAGCAGGCGGGCGATGTCGGCCAGCCTCGGCTCGATCGCCGGCCGGTTGAAGGCGACGACATAGGGCATCAGCACCGCGTTGAGGAGGCCGTGATGGGTGTCGTGCAGCGCGCCGAGCGGATGGGCCAGCGCGTGCACGGCGCCGAGCCCCTTCTGCAGGGCGACGCAGCCCATGCCGGAGGCGATCAGCATCTGCGCCCGCGCCTCCAGGTCGCTCCCGACGGCGACGGCCCGCGGCAGCCAGTCCTTGATCAGCCGCAGCGCGTTGAGCGCGATGCCGTCGGCCAGCGGATGGAAGCGCGGCGCCGAATAGGCTTCCAGCGCATGGGACAGCGCGTCCATGCCCGTCGCCGCGGTGATCGGCGCCGGCAGGCCGACCGTCAGCTCCGGGTCCATGATCACCGTATCGGGCATCATGCGCGGATGGAACACGATGACCTTGCGCGCCTCCTCCTCGTGGGTGATCACCGAGGCGCGGCCGAGCTCGGAGCCGGTGCCGGCCGTGGTCGGCACCGCCACCACCGGGATCAGCCGGCTGGTGTCGACGCGCCGCCAGTTGTCGCCGACATCCTCGAAGTCCCAGATCGGCCGGGCCTGCGTCGCCATCAGCGCGATCGCCTTGGCGGCGTCGAGGGCGCTGCCGCCGCCGAAGGCGACGACGAGGTCGTGGCCGCCCGCCTTCAGCGCGGCGACGCCCTCGGCGACGTTGCCCCCCGTCGGGTTCGGCTTGACCTCCGCGAACAGCGCCGCCGGCATGCCGGCCTGCTCCAGGGCGCGCAGGATCGCCGCCGTCATCGGCAGCCGCGCCAGGCCCCGGTCCGTCACCAGCAGCGGCCGCGAGGCGCCGCAGGCGGCGATGGCCTGGGGCAGCTCCCGGATCCGTCCGGCGCCGAAGCGCACGGGGGTGGGAAAGCTCCAGTCGGCGGCGGCAGGCAGGATGCTCACGGGAAATCCTCGGCAGGATGGAACGGGGACGGTCAGGCGCCGCCGGCGCGGCGGGTGCGGCGCTCGGCCCGCCGCCGCACGATGTCGGCCAGCACGACCAGGACCAGGGCGGGCACGAAATTGAGCGTGGCGAGCGCCGGATAGATCGGCGAGGAGCCGACGGCGATGCCGCTGTAGACGAAGGTCGGCAGGGTGCGCACCGTGCCGGCCAGGCTGTAGGAAATGTAGAAATTCCCCCAGGACAGGAGGAAGGCGAAGGTCGCGGCCGAGAAGATGCCGGGCCAGAGCAGCGGGAAGGTGACCTCGCGGAACACCTCCCAGCCGCTGGCGCCGGCATCGCGCGCCGCGTCCTCCAGCGTCTCGTCGAAGCCGTAGACCTGCACGGCGACGATCACCAGGGCGAAGGGCGTGACGTAGACGATGTGGCCGACGATCATGGTCGGCAGACCCATGGAGAAGCCGAGCCACTGCCCGAGCAGCGAGAACCACAGGAGCATGACCACGCCGAGCAGGAGCTGCGGGAACAGCAGCGGCGCGAAGGTCACCGCCCGGAACGCCTGCTGGAAGCGGAAGCGGTAGCGGATCCAGGCGAGCGCCCCGCCCGTGCCCAGGACGCTCACGAACAGGGTCGAGACCAGCGCCAGGATCGCCGAGTTGGCCAGGGCGGGCAGGAAGTCGGGCTTGCGCAGGAGCTCGCCGTACCAGGCGAACGAGAGCCCCTCGATCGGCAGCGTCAGCATGCGGCTGTCGGTGAAGGAGAACACCACCAGCGTCACGATCGGCACGTAGAGGAACACCAGCATCAGCGCCACGGAGCCGACCAGCAGCGTGTCGACGATCGTGCCCTTCAGGCGATCCGTCATCAGGCCGCCTCCCCTGCCTGCCGGCGCACCGAGCGCATCGCCACCAGCGCCGCGGCGAGCAGCGACAGCGCGCCGATCACGATCAGCACCAGCGTGAGCGCGGCGCCGAGCGGCCAGTTCACCCGCGTCTCGAAGCTCTGGCGGATCAGCTCGGCCGCCATCGGCGCGTTGCCGCCGCCCATCACCTTCGGCTCCAGGAACACGCCGAGGCTGAGCACGAAGACCAGGACCGCCCCGGCATAGAGGCCCGGGCGCGACAAAGGCAGCGTCACCTCCAGGAAGGTGCGCAGGCGCGAGGCGCCGGCATCATAGGCCGCCAGCTGCAGGTCCCGGTCGATCCGCACCAGCGAGAGATAGATCGTGAACAGGGGATAGACGGCGAGGTTGTAGACCATGCCGACCAGCGTGGCCGCCGGCGTGAACAGGAGGTTCAGCGCTTCCGGCCCGGCGCCGAGGCGCTCGAGCCCGAAATTGAGCACGCCGTTCCTGTCGAGGACGAGGATCCAGCCGAAGGTCTTCAGCACCGCATCGGTCAGGAAGGCGAAGGTGATCAGGATCTTGACGTGGTTCTGCAGCCTGGCGAGCCGCGTCGCCAGGGCATAGGCCACGGGATAGGCGATGACGAGGCACAGGGCGACGCAGGCGAGCGCCATGCCCACCGTCCGCGCCATGATGATCCAGTAGTGCGGCTTGCCGAACACCTCTGCCCAGACTGCGAGGTCCCAGGTCCAGGCAAGACGGTAATATCGCGTGGTCTGGAAGCTGAGCACCACCGTCATGGCCAGGGGCACGAGGAAGAAGAACAGCATCAGCAGCGCCAGCGGCACCGTCGCGGCGAGGAGCACGGGGTCGCGCCAGCTGCGGGTCTCGATCCGCATCGCCTAGGCCCCGAGCAGGAAGGCGTCGGCGGGGTCGAAGCCGACCCGCACGGCGTCGCCGACCGCGGCCGGCAGGTTCGGCGTGCCGGCGAGCTCCATCACCACCGCCGCCTCGTGCCCGGGCACGCGGATGCGGTACTGGATCGACGCGCCCTTGACGAAATATTCCTCCACCGTCCCGGCCAGCGTGCAGGCGCGGGCGCCATCCGCGCCGACGAAGCGCATCGCCTCCGGCCGCACGAGGAGCACCGCGCCGCCCGCCGCGGCACCGTCCGCCATCTGCCCGGGCGAGAGCGTCGCCTCGGCGGCGAGGACCGGCGAGGCGCAGGAGACGCCGCCGTCCGCCCGCCGCGCCGTCGAGACCGGGAACAGGTTGGTGTCGCCGATGAAGCCGGCGACGAAGGCGTCGACCGGGCGGTAGTAGATCTCGCCCGGCGTGCCGACCTGGACGACGCGGCCGCCGCGCATCACGCAGATGCGGTCGGCCAGCATCATCGCCTCCTCCAGGTCGTGCGTGACCAGGACGAAGCTGGTGCCGAGGTTGCGGTGCAGGTTCTTCAGCTCGCCCTGCAGCGACTTCTTCAGCTTGGCGTCGAGCGCGCTCATCGGCTCGTCGAGCAGCAGCACCGCGGGCTTGGACACCAGGGCGCGGGCGAGGGCGACGCGCTGCTGCTCGCCGCCGGAAAGCTGCGCCGGGAAGCGGTCGAGATAGGCGGGATCCAGATGCATCAGCCGCAGCATCCCGGCGACCCGCGCCTCGCTCTCGGCGCGGGCGACCTTGGCGAGCTTGAGCGGGAAGGCGATGTTGTCGCGCACGCTCTTGTGCGGGAACAGGGCCAGGCGCTGGAACACCATGCGCGTCGGCCGCGCCGCCGCGGGAACGCCGGCCATGTCGGCGCCGCGGATGCGCAGGCCGCCCCGGCTCGGCGCCTCGAACCCCGCCAGGATCTTCAGCAACGTCGTCTTGCCGCAGCCCGACGGGCCGACGAGCGCCACGAACTCGCCCGTGCCCACGTCGAGCGACACGCCGTGCAGCGCCCGGAACGGGCCGTAGTCCTTGACGATGGCGGAGGCTTCGATGATGGGGCTCGGCAAGTCGGGCATGCCTTCCGGGTGGTGCGGCCTGGGGAGAAGGCCCGCGCCCGAGCGGACGCGGGCCGCGGCGGCGTCAGCGGGCGGCAAGCTCTTCCTGCCAGATCGCCAGCATGTCGTCGATATTGGGCGCGATGGTGTGGAACTGGCTGTTGTCCCAGGCCGTCCACATGTAGTCCATTTGCAGCGCCTTCTTCTGCTCGGGCGTGAACAGCGCCTCGGCCTTGCTGTTGGGCACGAGGTTGCAGGTCGCCTCGGTGATGGCGAGCTTCACCGCGACCTCGGGCGAGACGATATATTTCAGGAACTCGGCCGCGCCGGCGGAATTGCGGCCATTGTCGATGAGGCCGGTCGCCTCCATCCAGATGATGCCCTGCTTCAGCCCGCCCTGGGGCTCGGGGACAATCGACTGGAGATAGTCGTGGCCGGCCACGCGCAGGGAGGAGGTGCAGTAGGTGCCGCCGCCGATCAGGGCCCGGAAGGAGCCGTCGATCAGGCCTTTCTGGGCGATGGCGAGATCGCCGACGATGGCGCGGGTGTTCTTGAACGCGG
The DNA here is from genome assembly GCF_030814995.1 of Labrys wisconsinensis. Lineage (GTDB taxonomy): Bacteria > Pseudomonadota > Alphaproteobacteria > Rhizobiales > Labraceae > Labrys > Labrys wisconsinensis. Next base: position 682,161 of record NZ_JAUSVX010000001.1, read on the forward strand.
CGCGCAGGACCTTCCGCACCTCGTCCAGCGCCGGCTTGTCCAGCGGCTGGTACGGATTGACCCCGGCATGCAGCGCCAGCGGCATGATCGGCCAGTCGCCCCAGTCGAGCAGGCAGATCTTGTCCTTGTAGGCGGCGTCGAACACCGGCGCGTAGCTGCGCCAGGTCTCCAGCTTGTCGAACTTGGTGTTGACCGTCGGCCCCACCCAGCCCCATCGGGTCGGCAGGCCGGTCGCCTTGCCTTCGAACTGCAGCGGCCCGAAGGGCGCACGGAACTGCGGATAGAACTCGGCGTACTGGGCCGAGAAATCCTTGTCGTCGAGGAAGCGGCAGATGCCGGCCGGGCCCATCCGCGCGACCCAGGGGCTGTCGGAGGAGACGAGGTCGAAGTCGCGATAGGCGCCGGCCGCGAGCTTGGCGAAGCCGCCGGCCGAATCGGTGATCAGGTCGACCGCGATCGCCGCGTCGTGGGCCTTCTGGAAGGGATCGAGGATCGCCGGGGCGTTGTAGCCCTCCCAGCACATGTAGCGGATGGACTCGGCGGCCCGGGCGCGGCCGGGCACGAGGCCGCCGGCGGCGAGGGCGGCGCCGGCGCCGAGGCCCTTCAGCAGGCTGCGGCGGGAGATCGGGCTCGACGGCCCGGGTCTTGTCGTGGTGCTCATGGCAGGATTCCTCTGGGTTGGCCCGCTCTTGCCGGCGGGCGTTGCGAATGGCGGGAGCTAGACGACCTCGAGGTAGCGGCGGATTTCCCACTCGCTGACGTGGCGGCGATATTCCGCGTCCTCGAAGCGGCGGGCCGCGGCGAAGGCGTCGACGAAAGCATCGCCGAACAGCGCGCGCGCCGCAGGGCTCGCGGCCAGGCGGTCGGCGGCCGCGCCGAGGTCGCGCGGGAAGGCGGCGGCGGGGTCGGCGGAGGCGCCGTAGAAGTCGCCCGCGCCGGGCGCCGGCGGCTCGACCGCGTTGCGGATGCCCCACAGCCCCGCCCCGAGCGCCATGGCGAGAGCGGCATAGGGATTGGTGTCGGCGGAGGGCACGCGGAACTCGACCCGGGTCGCCTCCGGCGTGTCGTTGATCACCCGGACCGCGGCGGTGCGGTTCTGGACGCCCCAATTGGCCGCGGTCGGCGCCCAGGCGCCGGGCACCATGCGCTTGTAGGCGTTGACCGTCTGGCTGCACAGCGCCAGCCATTCGGGCATCAGCCGCACCAGCCCGCCGATGAAGTGCAGCGCCGTGCGGCTGAGCCCGTGCGGGCCCGCGGCGTCGTGGAAGGCCGGGCGGCCCTCGCGATCGACGAAGGAGATGTGCAGATGGCCCGACTGGCCCGACAGGGTCGGCGCCATCTTCGACATGAAGCCGGCAACGAGGCCCTGGCGCAGGAAATAGGCCTTGGCGAAGGCCTTGAACAGGGCGGCGTCGTCGGCGGCGCGGATGCCGGCGGCATGGACGAGCGGGGCCTCGAAGCAGCCCGGCCCGAGCTCGGTGTGGATGGCGTCGACGCCGATGCCGAGCGTGCGCATGGTCTCGTGCAGCCCCGCCAGCAGCGGGCCGTGCAGCGCCGCCGTCTGCAGCGAATAGGTGCGGTTGGCCGGCGCGAACGGGGCGAGGTCGCGGAAGGCCTTGGCCCGCAGCGTCTCCGGCGTCTCGGCGAACACCGCGAACTCGAACTCGAAGGCCGACATCACCGTGAAGCCGCCGGCCGCCGCCGCCTCGATCATCCTCAGGCACTGGTTGCGCGCCGAAAGCGCGCCGAAGGCGCCGGTGAAGTCGGCGATGCACAGGGCCGCGCCCTCGGCGAAGGGATAGCGCCTGAGGGTGTCGGCGTGCAGCGCCGCCGGCCGGTCGACATAGGCGCCGGTCTCGTAGGTCTTCTCGGCCGTGTCCCAGCCATAGAGCACGTCGCAGAACGGGTAGCCCTTGCGGGCGAGCTTCACCGCCTTGTCGGCCGAGACCAGCTTGTCGCGGAACCCGGCATCGGGATCGAACAGCCCGATATGGACCTCGCCGGCGCCGAGCTCCCGCAGCCCCGCCTCCAGCCTCGCCGCCGCCTCGTCTCCTGCCGCCATTCCCGATGTTCCGCAACCCATGTCGGGGGAGGCTAGGCCGGCGGATCTGGGTTATGAATATCCCGAAGGGGATAGCCGCGGGGGCGCTCGGCCCGGCGGGAAGCCGCGGCCCGCACGCGGGGGACGGATGTCTTCAAGGGGCTGGAGCTGGGGTGCTGGAGTTCTTCGAAACCTGGAACAGAAGCATCGCCGAGGCGATGCGGCTCCTGCGGCAGCCGGATTTTCCGCGCGCGGTCGAGGCGGCGCTCGCCGCGCTGGTCGAGCACGACATCGTCATGGTGTTCGCCTATGCCGGTGCCGAGCGGCCGGTGTGCCTGCACCACAACATGGCGCCGGACCGCGCGGCGACGGTGATCCGCGACTATGTCCGCGGGCCCTACCTGCTCGATCCCTTCTACGGCGCGGCGGCGGGCCCGGAGCGCTGCGGCGTGCTGAGGCTGAGGGATCTGGCGCCCGACCTGTTCTACAACTCCGAATATTTCAAGCGCCACTATGTGCGCACCCGCATCCGCGACGAGGTCGGCTTCCTCGTGCGGCCCGCCGCCGGCACCGGCGTGGTGCTCAGCATCACGCGGCCGATGGACCGGCCGGCCTTCTCCGCCCGCGACATGCAGGCGATCCGCGCCGCCGAGCCCGTGCTGCGCACCCTGGCCGAGGCCCATTGGCAGGACTGGCGTCCGGGCCCGGCCGAGCGGCCGCCCGCCCCGGCCGGCAAGCCGATCGACCTGGCGCTCGACCGCATGGCCGGTGGGCTCCTGACCCCGCGCGAGATCGAGATCACCGCGATGGTGCTGCGCGGCCATTCCAGCGGGTCGATCGCCGCCATCCTCGGCATCAGCGAGGGGACGGTGAAGATCCATCGCAAGAACATCTACCACAAGCTGGCGGTGGCCAGTCAGGCGGACCTGTTCTCGCGCTTCATCCAGCACCTCTAGGCCTTCAGCCGAGACCCGCCGCAAAGCATTCGATGAGCCGGCTCAGTAAATCCGTCAACCGGCCCGCTCGGGCTCGCCCCGGGCTGCGAGCTCGGTGACCTCGTCGTCGGTGAAGACGCGGCTGCGGGTGAGGAAGCGCACGCCCTCCGGCGCCTCGAGCGAGAAGCCGGAGCCGCGGCCGGGCACCACGTCGATGATCAGCTGGGTGTGGCGCCAATAGTCGAACTGGGCGGCGCCGATATAGAATCGGCAGCCGGCGATCTCACCGAGCGGCACGTCCTGCGGCCCGACCCGGAAGTCGCCGGCGGGATAGCACATCGGCGCCGAGCCGTCGCAGCAGCCGCCGGACTGGTGGAACATCAGCGGCCCGTGCTGCGCCTCGAGCCGCGCCACGACCGCCGCCGCCGCCTCGGTGATCTCGACCCGGTTGACCATGATTGCTCCTCTCGCGGAACGTCGCCCGCTTTGTGATCGCCAGCAACCGTCCCGTCAGCGACGGCGGTCGCCCCCTCGCAGCCACCGTCGCGAGCGCGTGGATGGGCGGATCAAGTCCGCCCATGACGGTTGCGGGTGGGGCGACGGCCGCCTTTCCTGCCGCAACCGTTCCGTCATGGCCGGGCTTGACCCGGCCATCCACGCGACCACCGTCGTTGCACGGAAAGTCGCGACAGGGACGATCATCATCGTCGTGCCGCCGTCAATGCCGGCGCAGGCGTGCGCCCGCGCCGGCTATTCGATGCTCAGAAGAAGCCGAGCGCCTTGGTGGAGTAGCTGACCAGGACGTTCTTGGTCTGCTGGTAGTGGTCGAGCATCATCTTGTGGGTCTCGCGCCCGATGCCGGACTGCTTGTAGCCGCCGAAGGCCGCATGGGCGGGATAGGCGTGGTAGCAGTTGGTCCACACCCGTCCGGCCTGGATCGCCCGCCCGAAGCGGTAGGCGCGGTTGCCGTTGCGCGTCCACACCCCGGCGCCGAGGCCGTAGAGCGTGTCGTTGGCGATGGCCAGCGCCTCGTCCTCGTCCTTGAACGTCGTGACCGACACCACCGGCCCGAAGATCTCCTCCTGGAAGACCCGCATGCGGTTGTTGCCTTCGAAGATGGTCGGCTCGACATAGTAGCCCTCGGCGAGCTCGCCGCCGAGCTGCGCCCGCTTGCCGCCGGTCAGCACCTTGGCGCCTTCCTGGCGGCCGATGTCGAGATAGGACAGGATCTTCTCGAGCTGGTCGTTGGAGGCCTGGGCGCCGATCATCGTCGTGGCGTCGAGCGGATGGCCCTGCTTGATCGCCTTGGTGCGGGCGACGGCGCGCTCGATGAACTTGTCGTAGATCGACTGCTGCACCAGCACACGGCTGGGGCAGGTGCAGACCTCGCCCTGGTTCAGGGCGAACATCGCGAAGCCTTCCAGCGCCTTGTCGAAGAAATCGTCGTCCGCCTCGGCCACGTCGGCGAAGAAGATGTTCGGCGACTTGCCGCCGAGCTCCAGCGTCACCGGGATCAGGTTGTCGGAGGCATACTGCATGATCAGCCGCCCCGTCGTGGTCTCGCCGGTGAAGGCGATCTTGGCGATGCGCTTGTTCTGCGCCAGGGGCTTGCCGGCCTCGACGCCGAAGCCGTTGACCACGTTGATCACGCCCGGCGGCAGGATGTCGGCGATCAGCTCCATCACCACCAGGATGCCGAGCGGGGTCTGCTCGGCCGGCTTCAGCACCACGCAGTTGCCGGCGGCGAGGGCCGGGGCGAGCTTCCACGTCGCCATCAGGACCGGGAAGTTCCAGGGGATGATCTGCCCGACAACGCCGAGCGGCTCGTGATAGTGATAGGCCACCGTGTCGTGGTCGATCTCGGAGATGCCGCCCTCCTGCGCCCGCACCACGCTGGCGAAATAGCGCCAGTGGTCGACCACCAGCGGCATGTCGGCATGGGTGGTCTCGCGGATCGGCTTGCCGTTGTCGAGCGTCTCGACCAGGGCCAGGAGCTCGAGGTTGGCCTCGAGCTTGTCGGCGATCCTGTTGAGGATGCGGGAGCGCTCCTGCACGGAGGTCTTGCCCCAGGCGTCCTTGGCCTTGTGGGCGGCGTCGAGCGCCAGCTCGATGTCGGCGGCCGAGGAGCGCGGCACCAGGCACAGCGTCTTGCCGGTGATCGGGCTCGGGTTGTCGAAGTACCTGCCCTCCACCGGCGCCACCCACTGGCCGCCGATGAAGTTGTCGTAGCGGTCGCGGATCAGCACCTGGCTGGAGATCTTCTCGAGTGCTTGCTGGAACATGGCGTTTCCCTTTGGCCTTGCGGCGGGACCGCGCGATCGGGCCGCGCGTCCTCCGCCGATGGAGATGGTCGCCCCGCCGCGCGGCGCCGCCGGCGTGCAGAGCTGTACGGCCAGCCCATCGCATCGATCGTGCCAGATGCGCCGGGCGCTTCGATCGACCTTTGCTGCGTTGCGGTAAGTCGTTGCGTCATCTCTTCGTCGGCGCAGAACCGTTGAATTGAGTTGAGCCGCGCGACGCGATCGGCCTAGAATTGCGGCAGAACCATGCAGACGCACCCGCGAGAAGGTGACGGACGAAACAACACTTGCTGCAGACACCTGTTGCATTTTGCAGCACTTCGGGAAGAGGCCATGACGAGCCCATCGACGACGGCACCGGTCGAGATCGCGCGGCGGCAGTTTTTCGGGGAGGGTCGGCTGCCGCGAGCGATGGTGGGCGCCCCCATCGCCCGGTCCTGGCAGCGCTGCGCCGCCCTTGGCCTCGACATCGCGGCCTTCCCCGCCATCGAGCCGATGACCGCCGACGAGTTCCGGCACGTCTCGGCCTGCCACGAACGGCTGCGCCATGTCAGCCGCCCGGAGCTGCAGACGCTGCGGCAGGAGGCGCAGGCCATGGGCTCGGTGGTCATCCTCACCGATCCCGACGGCATCATTCTCGACACGCTGGGCGACGCGGAGTTCGCCGGCCGCGCCGCGCAGGTGGCGCTGCGGCCCGGCGTGCGCTGGAGCGAGGGTGGCACCGGCACCAATGCCATCGGCACGGCCCTCTACGAGCGGCGGCCGATCGAGGTGCACGGCGGCGAGCACTATTTCGAGACCCATGCGATCCTCACCTGTGCCGCCGCGCCGATCTTCGATCCGCAGGGGCGCATCGCCGGCGCGCTCGACCTCTCCGGCTCCGCCCTCGCCGACCATCGCTACGCCCTCGGCCTGGTGCGCATGGCGGTCGAGCAGATCGAGCACCGCTTCTTCGACGAGGGCTTCCGCGACGCCGAGGTCGTGCGCTTCCACACCGATCCGGACCTACTCGGCACGGCGCGCGAGGGCATCTTCGTCTTCCGCGACGGCCGGCTGATCGCGGCCAACCGCCACGGCCTCGGCCTGATGCAGCTCGACTGGTCGGCCCTCAACGCCCGCCGGCTCGACGAATTGTTCGCCCGGCCGCTCGCCGCCGAGGGCATCGTCCGATCCCGCGGCCGGCGCGGCGAGCCGCTGTTCGCGCGGCTGTCGCGCCCGCCCGCCCTGCCCTCCCCCGGGCCGGGCGCGCGCCGCGGGGCGGCCGCGGAGCCCTGGTTCGATCCGGCCGGCGAGGCCATGCTCGACCGGGCCCGCCGGCTGATCGACGCCGAGGTGCCGCTGCTCGTCACCGGCGAGACCGGCACCGGCAAGGAGATCTTCGCGCGCCGGCTGCACCAGCTCTCGGCCCGCGCCGGCGGCCCCTTCGTGCCGGTCAACTGCGCCGCCCTGCCGGAGAACCTGATCGAATCGGAACTGTTCGGCTATGCCGAGGGTGCCTTCACCGGCGCGCGCCGCCAGGGCGCCAGGGGCCTGGTGCGCGAGGCCGACAAGGGCATCCTCTTCCTCGACGAGATCGGCGACATGCCGCTCGCCATGCAGGCGCGGCTCCTGCGCGTGCTGCAGGACCGGCAGGTCAAGCCGCTCGGCGGCGGACCGGCGGTCACGGTCGACTTCGCGCTGGTCTGCGCCACCCACCGCGACCTCGCCGCCTTGACGGCGGCCGGCGCCTTCCGCTCCGACCTCTATTACCGGCTGGCGCAATATCCCTTCGAGATGCCGGCGCTGCGCACCCTGGCGGACCGCCGCGCCGTCATCGTACACCTCCTCGCCCAGCACCTGCCCGGGGCCTGGCTCGAGCCCGAGGCCGAGGCCGCCCTCGCCGCCTATGACTGGCCCGGCAATTTCCGCCAGCTCGCCGGCACGCTGCGCGCCCTCGCCGCCCTGCACCGGCCGGGCGAGCCGGTGACGGCCGACATGCTGCCGCAGCCGATCCGGGCCCATGCGGCCGCTGCCAGCGCCGCGGCGGCGCCGAGCCGGCTCGAAGACATCGAGCGCGACGCCATGCAGCGCGCCCTCGACCTCAACGCCGGCAATGTCTCGCGCGCCGCCCGCGCCCTCGGCGTCAACCGCAGCACGCTCTACCGTCGCCTGCGCCTGTCCTGAGCCGGCCAGGGACGGGTTGACATATCGGAGATCGACCCGACATATAGCTAGACAGTCTAGCTTGGAGATGGGCCGATGGAATGGCAGCTTCAGGATGCCAAGAATCAATTCTCCGAGGTTGTTCGACGCGCCCGCTCCGACGGCCCGCAGATCGTCACCTTGCGCGGCGAACGGGCCGCCATCGTTCTCTCGGCACAGGACTACGACGCGCTGGTCCGGGACCGGCCGACGCTCGTCGATCATCTGCTGACCGGGCCGGCCTGGGACGATGACCTGGCCGAAGCCGTGACTGCACGAGCAAAGGCGCCCAGCCGCGAGCCTGCCTTCTGATGTATCTGGCCGATACCAACATCGTTTCGGAGGCTCGGCGAGGCACGCCGGAAGCCTTGAGATGGCTGCGTTCGATAGATCCCCGCGCCGTCTATCTCAGCGTCGTCACGCTCGGCGAGATCATGCGCGGCATCACGCTGAGGCAGAAATCCGATCCGCGAGCCGCGTCGCATCTGACGCAATGGCTCGAAGCGCTGAGGCGCGACCATGCCGAACGCATCCTGCCGATCACCGACCGGATCGCCGTCGAATGGGGAAGGCTCACCGCCTTGCGTCCCCGCGGCGATGGGGATGGCCTGATCGCGGCCACAGCCGCCGTTCACGGGCTCATCCTCGTCACGCGCAATGTCAGGGATTTCGCCGATACGCCGATCTCGATCGTCGACCCCTGGAACCCGGCTTGAGCGGGGAACCCGGAAGCCTCGCCATCCGGGAGCAATCCCGCATCGGCATGCCGCAGCGCCCGAAGCCGCGATCGCCCTTTCCTTACCAAGAATACACTTGACACTTCGGCGGCCCGCCGGACAACAATCCAGACTTCATCCGGCTCGGCGCGCATTTCCGAGATTTTCAACGGATCGTCTCTGCCCTCCTCATCGCATTTTCAGGAGGGATTCCGATTTCAACTGAAGCAATTGGGATCGTCGTCGATGGTGACGCAAATATTGAACGGCGTGGAACGTGAATGTTCCATTTTCGGCGCCCTGCTCAAGCGCGAGCTCCTGCACCGGTTCGGCGCCCGCTCGCTGGGATGGATCGAGGAAGTCGCCGCCATCGCCGTCCACATCCTCGCCTTCACCGTGCTGCGCCTGCTGCTCGGCGGCCGCAGCCATGGCGGCATGGAGATCCTGCCCTTCACCGTCATCGGCGTCATGACCTTCTGGAGCGTCCGCAGTGGCGTCTCCCTGGTCGCGACCACCCCGGGCGTCATGGTCCGCTATACCGAGTTCCCGCAGGTCAGCCTGCTCAAGGTCGCGCTGGCGCGCGGCGTCGTGAATGTCGCCCTGTGCCTGGCTCTCGCCTTCGCCGCCTTCCACGCGCTGGAGCTGCTCGGCTATTCCCGTCCGATCCGGGACGGCTTCATGGTGTTCTGCTGGCTCCTGCTCGGCGGCCTGCTCGGCATCGCCTGCGGCCTCGCGCTGATGTGGCCGTTCTACGTCTTCCCCTTCGCGCGAACGGTGCTCCTGGTCTTCTTCATGCGCGTCCTGGCAGTGGTCTCGGGCACTTTCTTCGTCTTCCGCGACCTGCCCTACTCGCTGCGGCCGTTCGCCCGCTGGATGCCGACGCTGCACATCAACGACAAGGCGCGCGAGGCCTATTTCTACTCCTTCCGGGCCGACTGGGCCGACCCGGACTTCGTCACGCTGACCACGACCATCCTGTTCGGCCTCGGCCTGCTCAGCTGCGACGCGACGCGCCGGCGGATGGCCCGCGGCTGACCGGCGCCGCCGCGGCGCGGCGGCGTGCGTGCCGGACGGCAACACCGGCGCGCCGGCTTGCATCCGCCCCGCGGCCGCGGTGGAAACATCCCGGCGGAACCGCTAGACCTCTTGCCGGACGAGCCGCAGCCGGCGCGGCTGCCATCGGAAAGTGGAGCGTGCGTGTGTTGCCGTGGAGCGAAGCGGCCGGGCCCGGCCATCATGGCCGGCGCGGCTGGCGTCTTCTCGTTGTCCTCGGCCTGGGGATGACGGCGAGCGGCTGCGTCTCCGTGGAGGCGCCCGCGCCGAACCTGGACGTGCCGGCCGGCTACCGCCAGGCCTCGCGCACGCCCGACGCTGCCCTGCCGCGCTCGGAATGGTGGCGCGGCTTCCGCTCGCCCGAGCTCGACAGGCTCGTGGAGGGGTCCCGCACCGGCAATCTCGACATCGCCGCCGCCGTCGCCCGCATCCGCCAGGCGGACGCCGTGGCGGAGATCAACGGCGCGGCGCTGCTGCCGACCCTCGACGGCGGCGCCAACGCCTCGCGCAGCCGCAGCGCCGCCCTCGGCTCCGGCGCGCGGCCCCGCGGCCGCAACAATTACAGCCTGTCGCTCAGCGCCAGCTACCAGCTCGACTTCTGGGGCAAGAACCAGGCGGCGCTCGACGCGGCCCTGGCCAGCGCCCGCGCCAGCCGCTTCGACCGCGACACGGTCGAGCTCACCGCCGTCGCCAGCACCGCGACCACCTATTTCGACCTGCTGGCGGCGCAGGACCGGCTGCGCATCGCCCGTGAGAACGTCGCCAATGCCAGCCGCGTGCTCGGCGTCATCCAGCGGCGCCTCGATGCCGGCACCGCCACGGCGCTCGACGTGGCGGAGCAGCAGAGCCTGGTGGCGCAGCAGAAGGCGTCCATTCCGCCGCTCGAGCAGGAAGTCGCCCAGGACCAGGCGACCCTCGCCGTGCTCGTCGGCCGCGCGCCGGCGCATCTCACCGTCGCCGGCGGCAGCATGGACCGGCTGTCCAGCCCGCGCGTCACGCCGGGCCTGCCCTCGGCGCTGCTGGCCCAGCGCCCGGACATCCGCTCCGCCGAAGCCAGCCTCGCCGCCGCCCATGCCGACGTCGTGGCGGCGCGGGCGGCGTTCTTCCCCTCCATCCAGCTCACCGGCCAGGCCGGGGTCGAGAGTCTGGCCCTGAAGAGCCTGTTCGAGCCCTCCAGCACCTTCTATTCCATCGCCGCCGGCCTCACCCAGCCGATCTTCGACGGCGGCACGCTGCAGGGCCAGTTCAAGCAGGCCAAGGGCGTCGAGGCGGAGAACCTC